>WTJC01000027.1:12857-14297 GCA_011525015.1 Flavobacteriales bacterium | reverse complement strand
AACTCTTTTTGCTTCACACCAAACATTTGTAAAATATTTTATGGAAAAATATCAAACAAATTGATTGTCAATAAAGAAAAATGATGGCACCAAAAAAATTGAGAGCGAAAGTTAAGATACGACTTATGAAAAGAAATTCCAAATCAAACCAAATCGTATCACGAAATCATGGTGGGGAATTTGAGGAGCAGCATAGTAATTAAAGCCTGTAAAAGAGCTATTTACGTGCTGCGCTTTAAAATAAATTCGGGTTCTTTTCACCTTTGCATTAATAAAGAGATCTATCAGAGGATAGCCACCAATGACCTCCTTGTTTTGTCTAAACATACTTCCCAGAACCGGGTGGTATGCATCCGCCTGAAAGGCTTCAAAATACTTTGCCCGAATTCCTGTTTGAATAAACATGGCTTTTTGAAAAATATCCGAGGAATAATAAAGCGTAACTCGACCTAAATAGTCAGGCAAGGCAAAATGCGTATTTCCTTGTAAAATTTGCTGATAGTGAAGCCTTACATCTAACCCCCATTTACCTCGAGTAATTCTGTTGTGGTATTGAAGAGCGCTCCATTGAACAGCTTTGTCTGCAGTTTGCAAACCCACATTTTTTAGGTCGTCGAAATAGGTGTTAACCTCATCGCTTGGCTGAACAGCAAAATAGCGATAACCTTCAATAGACTGAAGTTCGAATTGAAGCGACCCCCATTTCTTGTGTGATACATCGACCTTTAATCCCGCTAATTTTTGAAGTTCTGAAGCCTCGTTAAACCAATTGAAATTTTCATAATCACTTTGATACATCTGATATTGAAAATCAGCAGCCCGTTCTCGATAATTGATGCGCGCTGAATAAGAAAAATTCAAGGAGTCTTTCACTGGCCTTAGTTCAGCTTGAAGTGCCTTACCCATAACATTAGTCTGAACTGGCAACTCAGCTTCTACGCTAATGCGATGGCCTAAAAGCTGTTCATCAGTTTTACCTGTTAATAGCAGATCTTGTCCTTTAAGTTGATTCGGAATTATTCCTTCGGAGGTAATCAGTTTTGAGGGAGTAAAATAATTGGTAAACAAGCTTTTTAAACCCACACTCCAGGCACCTTTATCTGATCTGTTAAGCGTGATATTCAGGTTGTTCTCAAAACTCTGTTTTTTAATTTTATCGTCTATACTTCCATTGATAATTAAGCCCCCATAAGAACTGTTCGCCGCATCCTGTTGAAATTGAAAAAACCTGGAGTCGTAGTGGAGTTCATGATTAAATCTGATCCAACTTTTCCACTGGTAACTTTGGTTGTAATAAAAGGAGCGTCCAACAATTCTTGACTTTGCATTGGTGTGAAGAATGTCAATTCTAGAACGATCTAAAAACTCTGGATCTCCTGATTCAAATTGCAATTCTTTTTTAGTAATCCCTCCATTTTCTTCAAACTTATAATCTTGGTA
>WTJC01000027.1:11400-12757 GCA_011525015.1 Flavobacteriales bacterium | reverse complement strand
AAGTCATTACTCAATGCGAGCAGCCCAAACATATCTCTACGCAGCTCATTAAACTTAAACTCCTTGTCTATGTGTAAAGAAGTGTCTAAAACGATGGTGTCTCTCTGAATATCAATGAGCTGATACTGGTCAATAGTCGCCTCTGCAGCCTTGATATTTCTAGATTTAGAAAAATTCAATGAATCTTGTTGTAGCATAAAACGATCTCTATTTGCCGTTTTTTCTTCGATATTGGGACGTATCTCCTGACCGTTTGCCAGGTGGCAAATCACACATAAAATTAGGAATACTCTGTACAAGACTTTTTCAATTTCAAACGAAAATACAATGATTTATTAGGATTAGAAATCTTGTGTATTTAGAATTAAAATCAATTTCTTGTAATTCTTCAATTAAACAATATTTGGCCTTGCTTAAAATTTAGGGTAAATTCACACAAATTACATTCGATGAAAAAGCAAATTATGCTGATTGGATTTTTCCTTATCAGCACTTTGTCTTTTGGACAATACGTGCAAGACGCACCGTGGATGTCTCTACTAAAAGACACGTCAACTTCTAAAGAAGAAAATTCGATTCAAGACTACACCTTAGAAGAACTCAATGAAGCTTTTGAAGCCTACTGGGCACAAAAAGAAAACGATCCCGAGAAAAAGGGTAGTGGATTCAAGCCCTATATGAGGTGGTCTAATTATTGGCAGTACCACCTTAATGAGGATGGAAAAATCAAATCTCCGTCTCAATTGTGGTCTTCATACATCAACAAGGTTAATAGTAGTAATGTACCTAATGAGACCAGTGATTGGCAAAATTTTGGGCCAGTGAATGTGTCACGTCTCAACGGAGCTACACCGGGAATTGGGCGCATAAACCAAATGGCAGTAGACCCAACGAACGACCAAGTTTGGTATGCTGGAGCGCCATCAGGTGGTATTTGGAAAACAACCGACGGAGGTCTTAATTGGACTCCTTTATTTGATGAGTTCCCACAAATCGGTGTTTCTGGTATTGCCATTGACCCCAACAATACAGACATTGTATATATCGCCACGGGAGATGACGACGCATTAGACAGCTACTCGGCAGGGGTGTTTAAATCAACTGACGGAGGAAATAGCTGGACCAACACAGGTCTATTGGTAGAGGATATGGGTAAAGGTGAATCACTGAATGAAATTGTGATAGATCCAACCGATTCTAATATCATTTGGGTAGCCGGAAACGGTAAAGGTCTTCAAAAATCAACAGATGGTGGAGCCACCTTTACAAGAATGAAAGCCGGTAACATCAAAGATTTTGCGCTAAAACCAGGAGATCCAAATACCATTTATGCTGTTGACAGCGATGATTTTTTCAA
>WTJC01000027.1:6626-11300 GCA_011525015.1 Flavobacteriales bacterium | reverse complement strand
AATGACGAAGACATTATATATACAGGATGCTTAAATATTTGGAAATCTTCAAACGGAGGAAATATTTTTGAAAAATTAAACAGCTGGAGCGATTACACTCCATCATTTACGCACGCTGATATTCATACCCTTAAGTTTTTTGGAGATCGTCTCTATGTAGGATCTGATGGTGGATTATACGCAAGTGATAATGGAGGAACATCGTTTACAGATTACAGCGATGGACTACGCGTTACTCAATTCTATCGAATGGATATTGGTAAAAGTGCAGGCAAAGCCGTAGGAGGAACCCAAGACAACTCAGGATTCATTTATGGCAATGACCAATGGTACATTTACACGGGCGGTGATGGAATGGATTACGAAATTGACCCTTCAAATAACGAGGTAGCCTATGGATTTACCCAATTTGGAGGAGTACTTTGGACTACCACTTCATTTGGTCCTCTAAGCGGAGTAACCTATAGACCCTCAAACGCATCAGGTAACTGGATTGTTCCATTAACTGTTAACAAAGAAGGAGAAGTATTTGCTGGTTATGAAGCGGTATGGAAATTAGTCGCTGGAGAATGGAGCAGATTGTCAGATAACCTTACGGGAGATCCTATGGACGACCTAGAGGTTTCTCTAAACGACAGCAATATCATGTATGCAGCCGTAGACAATAGAATGTACATTTCAACTGACGCAGGTGGAGATTTTGACTTCTTAACGTCTTTCGATAATCCCATCTCAGATATGGCGATTAATAGCAACGACCCTAAGATGGTTTATGTAACCTTGTCGAGAAGAGTTGGCTCGAACCCCAATAGTCAGCCTTCAAATCCTCAAGTAATTGTAGTTACTGTTGACGAAAATCAAGCTGCGACACAAACAGACATCACCTTTGATCTTCCGACAGATCAAGCGTTCTTAACGATTACGCATCAGCCTCGGGATATCAATAACAGTTTATTTATCGGTACATCCTTAGGAGTTTATCGCACTGACGATACCATAGATTACTGGGAAGACTTTAACACAAACCTTCCGAACACCTCAGTGAGTGATCTCGATATCAGTTTAGAAGATCAGGTGATTGTAGCCTCAACCTATGGTCGTGGATTCTTTGTTTCTCCAATCGATGTTACCCTTCCAAATGAAGAGGTTGGAATCAGTTCCATCAGCCCTTCTAACAACGTGATAAGCTGTAGTGTATCAGATATAAACTTTACAGCACTTAATGAAGGATTAAATGCGGTAACCAAATTACTAGTGAGTTATTCCTTTAACCAAGAAGCTCCAATTCAAGAAGAATTTGATGTAAACCTAGAACCGGGTCAAGAAGTAACACTTAGCCTCAACAATGTTCCAGCGACTTTGAGCGGCTTGGTTAATCTCAATATTGAAGTGACCTCAGAAGGCGATACATTCTCAGACAACAATCAACTGAATGCAAGTTTCATTGTGAATGAATTTGCCAACGGAAGTGAAGTTTTTGATTTTGAAGGAGCAGATGGAGATTTTGTTACCTACAATGAAGGAGGTAACGGAAGCGTATGGGAGCGCGGAGAACCTACCGGAACTCTGCTCAATCAAACGACCTCCGGAACCAATGTATATGGAACCATTTTAGCTGGAGATCACCCGAACGAAACCAAAGGGTATCTTATTTCTCCCTGCTATGAACTTGCCAATATCACAGCTCCGGTACTTAAATTCAATATGGCTTTTGAATTAGAACAAAACTGGGATATCGTTTATGTAGAATATTCTACAAACGGCGGAGTAAATTGGAATGTTTTAGGAACCATAGACAGTGAACCTAATTGGTACAATTCAGATCGTACACAAAATACGTCTGGAAACGATTGTTACAATTGTCCGGGTGCACAATGGACGGGTACAGCCTCAGACATGACTGAATACGCCTATGACTTTGTAGCTAACGCTGCCAGGGGCGAAACAGACTTAACCAACGAGCCTAATGTAATATTCAGAGTGGTGTTCCACTCAGATCAGGCCGTTGTAGAAGAAGGTGCAATCATTGATGATTTCCAAGTTTTCGGAGTTCAAGATGACGAAGATGATGATAATGACGGAGTCTTAGATGTAGATGACAACTGTCAATATACACCTAACCCTGATCAAACTGATACGGATAACGATGGAGAGGGTGACGCTTGTGACTTAGATGATGACAATGACGGCATTTTAGATGTAGACGATAATTGTCCTCTTGTATTCAATCCAGGTCAAGAAGACTTTGACGGCGATGGTATTGGTGATGCCTGTGATGAAGATATTGATAATGACGGTGTGCTGAACGAAAATGACCTTTGCCCTACAACTGAAAGCGGTGCAATTGTCGATGTAGATGGATGCCAGGTATTCTCTTTACCAGCTAATGCCTTTACTGTAAAAACAATTGCTGAAACTTGTAGCGAGAATAACAATGGTCAAATTAGTATTGAAACAAACCTTTCACAAGAGATTAAAGTGACATTACTAAATGATATCGAAGAGGTCATTACAAGTGAAGTATTTACAAGTAGCTACACCTTTGACAACATTAATGCAGGGGCATACGAAGTGCGCTTGAGTATAAATGAGATTCCTGATTACAGCAGAAGTTACGGAGTTATGGTCGGCGAACCCGAACCATTAAGCGTGCAAACGGTAATGAATAATTCAGACGAGGTAACCCTGCAATTACAGGGAGCAACTACTTATACGATTAAAGTGAATGAAGAAACCTTTGTCACATCAGAGAGTGAAATTACCCTGAGTTTAAATCAAATTGAAAACCAAATTGAAATTAGTTCTGATTTAGATTGTCAAGGAAGTATCATGAAGAAAATAGTGTTAAGCGATAAACTATTTGTTTATCCGAATCCGGTGAGAGATGGTATTGTCAATATTTACTTAGGATCGACAGAAAAGAATTCTGCTGTCGTAAGTATTTACCAACTCAACGGTCAAGCGGTATACCGCAAAGCACAAGATGCAGATAATGGATATATTTCAAGTAATATAGCGGGATTAGCTCCTGGTCTCTACATCTTAAATGTAGAAGCAGAAGATACCGTTCAACAATATAAAATCATCAAGAAATGAAAATAAGCAAACAACTTTTAGGATTAATTACACCCATAGCGTTCATGATTTCATGCTCCGGAGGTGGAGGTGGCGGAACTACCGATAATGATCCAGTAACAGATAATGATCCAGTAGCAGTTCCTGACCCTAAAGCAGCGTCTTTAGTATTCCCAGAAGACAATACCACTTGTTTAGAAGGAGAATCAGTAAATGCGAATTTTAGCTCAATTACCTTTGATTGGAGTGATGCTCAAGATACAGACACCTACACGCTTCATGTTACCAATATGGAGACCAATGCAGTGGTATTCAACCTGGCCGTAAATGATGGCTCAGAGCGAACACTGCAAATAGAAAAAGGAAAACCTTTTTCTTGGTATATCATCTCAAGAGCATCAGGTACGACTGCCACGGCACAGAGTGCCACTTTTAAGTTTTACAATGCAGGTGATGGCATAGAAAATTACGCGCCCTTTCCTGCAGAGGCCATTCAACCGGCTCGAGGGGCTACGCTTAGTGGAGTTACCTCAGTAAATTTAGAATGGGAAGCCTCTGATGTAGACGATGACATCAGTTCTTTTGAAATTTTTATGAGTACTGCAGCTGAAACGGTTGGAGACAATTCAATTGGAACCAGTGAAACAAATACCTTAGAAGGCATCGAAGTGAGTGCGGGCAACACCTATTATTGGATGGTAGACACTGTCGACAGTCAAGGTAACCTATCACAATCTGAAGTTTTTGAATTTAGGGTGAATTAAATCCTGAACGATTGAGTCTTCTTCGGTATTATTCTCCAAATAATCAATTCGAAGCAGGGATAGATGAAGCAGGCCGTGGTTGTTTAGCCGGGCCTGTTACTGCAGCGGCGGTAATCATGCCGAAAAGCTTTGAATTGAGTACAGTAGATGACTCTAAAAAGCTCAGTCATGAACAGCGCCTTGAACTGAGGTATGTTATAGAGAAAGAGGCCCTTGCTTATAGCGTAGTTCATATTTCACATCAGGTAATTGATCAAATCAACATTCTTCAAGCCACCTTTAAGGCAATGCATCAATGTGTAGATGAATTAAGCATCAGGCCTGAACTCCTGCTTATTGATGGTAATCGATTTCCTGCCTACTTAGGAATTATTCATCAGTGTATCGTTAAAGGGGATGCCAAATACCAAAGCATAGCTGCTGCCTCTATTTTAGCCAAAACCTACAGAGATGAATACATGGAAAAATTGCATCGAAAGTATCCTCAATACGGATGGATTTCGAATAAAGGCTATCCCACAAACAAACACAGATCTGCCATTAAAGAATTCGGTCCTACTAAATACCACCGCACATCTTTCACATTAATCAAAGAACAATAGTAACTTTGTGCTATGAATAGAAGCTTTTTTAGAGGTTGTATTCTCATCCTCATCTTTGTTTTTAGTTGTAACCCCGACCCAAAACAGCCTACATCAGATCTTTCTTATCTTCCAAAGGACGCTCAGTTCTTTACCCAAGTAAACAGTTGGAACACTTTCAAGAATAAACTCGAAGAAGAAGCGATATTAGACTATATACAGGGTGAATATATCAATGAGAAAACAGCACAAAA
>WTJC01000027.1:5450-6526 GCA_011525015.1 Flavobacteriales bacterium | reverse complement strand
GATAAATTATTTAATTCAGCAGATCAAAAAGTCGATTTCAACCTCTATTACAAATCAGACAAGTCCTTAAAGATGTTGAAAAAGAATCCACTTGAATCCTTGAAAAATTTGTGGATTGGGCTTGACTTTTCTATTACTGAAAATGGAATTCAAGCCATAGGTGCTGCCTGGCCTTTAAATGAACGCACTAATTTTTACTCCAAATACTTGAATCAAAAACCCAGTGTTTTTAAAAGTATTCAAAGTACACCTAAGAACATCACTAAGGTGAAGAGTTACGCCTATCCTGAATCGACAAATGAGGCAGCTACAGATTATGGCATTCGTGAACTCAGTTTAACGCAAACCAAAAGTGGCAAAGGGCTCTATGTTTACGGTTCTAATTTTATAAGCTTTTCACAAATAATTAGTGAGAATAGCAATTTAGAACAGGATTATCTCGGTCGTGAAATCTTAAAATTAGAAGATGACCTAAGCGCTTTGCAATTTCTTGAAGCATATGGCTATAACAACAGTTTTAGCTATGCCTGCGCATTAGACAACGGTTATTTCTTTTCAGACAAAAAAGCGGTTGTACAAGAATTCATCAAACTCAATAAGACTGAGGAAACTTTTGACCAACAACTCTTATACGAATCCATTCGCACTCAACTCTTTTCTGAAAGTCATGTAAACGACATCAGTATTGATGGAGATTACAGCAGCAGCTTTCAACTAAAAGCTGAAGATTATTATCACATTTTAAATCTTTCGATTCAAAAGAATATTCTAAAAGAAAAAGAAGTTGAAATCACACCTGTGGTCAACATAAGCGTTTCTGAAAACATGATAACAAGACCCCAATTTGTCAGTAATCATTACACTAAAAAATCAGAGATTGTTTTTCAAGATGCGGCTTACAATTTGCGAAGACTGAGTATTGAAGGTCAAGAGATTCATGAGAAAGTTGCCCTTGACGGTCCCCTACAAAGCGCTATCTACGAAATAGACCGCTTTAAAAACAATAAGAATCAATTGGTATTTTGCACCGATAAGAGTTTGTATTTAATTGACCGCAATGGTAAAAACGTCGCTCC
>WTJC01000027.1:0-5350 GCA_011525015.1 Flavobacteriales bacterium | reverse complement strand
CAATTGGATTTTGAGAAATCTGAATTTCACTTTTTTGATGCCAGACAAGATTACAAGGTCTTTTTAGACAACCACAGAGCCCATATCAACAACACCAAGAACATCACATTACCTGTGGGAATTTATGATCGACCTCAACTTTTTAAAGCCCAAGGCAAATCATATGTCTTTTTCTTCAATAGCAGCAATAGTGAAATTTACGCATATGATAAGGAGGGTAACGAAATTGAAGGTTTTCCAGTTATTGGCCAATCGCTAATCGATTTAAAAGACATCGATAAAGACAAGAAATTAGAATTTATTACCCAAGACGATCAAAAAACCCTTTCGATCTATCGGATGGAATAAATTCGACTTCAAAAAGTTGCGCAAAATGTTTCAAGATGACTTCTTTGACCTGGTCGACTGTTGGGCAATCATCTTTAAGTTCCTGTTTCATTGAAGTCACAGCCTTTCCCTGAATACCACAAGGAACCATCATATCGAAATAACGCATATCTGGCTCGACATTCAATGCAAACCCGTGCATGGTTACCCATCGTGAAGCCCTGATACCCATGGCACAAATTTTACGGGCTTTAGATGTGTCTACATCCAACCAAACTCCTGTTTCTCCTGAAGATCGCTCGGCTTGAATAGAAAAATCCTTGAGGGTAAGAATAATAATCTCTTCTAAAAATCTGAGGTATTTGTGAATATCGCTGAAGAAATGATCCAAATCTAATATGGGGTATCCTACAATTTGGCCTGGGCCGTGATAGGTGATGTCACCTCCCCTGTTGATTTTGTAAAAGGCGGCTTTTTGCTCAGACAACTCAGCATTACTGATGAGTAAATTTGAGAAATCTCCACTTTTACCAAGGGTGAAAACGTGATCATGCTCAACAAATAGAAGGTGATTTGAGGTAAGGTGCTGAGCGTTTTGTCTTCTGTTGGCGATTTTTTGATCGACTGTTTCTTTAAACAACAGTTCTTGAAAATCCCAAGTGTCTTTGTAGTCTCTTCGACCTAGGTCTTCAATGAGCACCTTTTTATTCATCCCTGCAAAAATAAGGATAAAGCCCTCTATTGTTCGAGTATGACCGTGAAATTATACCGCTCTGGGTTTGTGGTTAAATCTTGAAAATTAACCTCTATAGACACCGATTTTAGATCAGAACTAAGACTGGCTCCTTCATAACTTACCGACTTTACTTTAACTGGAAAGTTGTACTTCATCTTGTACGTAGATGCGCTTAAAATCATCGCGGCATCCTTAAGACTATCTAAGGCTTTGTTAAAAAGCGCTGCATCTTTAATTCGGGCTTGTCGCTCAAATCGATTTCCTTTAAAACTGTATTTAATCTCTACTCCATCATTGGTGATAATCGGTGCGCCCTTGGTTCTTTGATCGCCAAAAACCGAACTCTTACTAAAGGTTTTAAAAGCATCGCTCACATCTTCGATTTGTTCAAAATCAGTAAGCATTTCAAATTTCATCAAATCAGCGCTTTCATCCATTTGAATTCTGAGGCTATAGGGCTTTAATTTCATCAATTCCTCTTGTTCTTTAAGGGGTAAGCGCGCTATGCTGTCTTTACTCGCCTCGAGGATGTCTGAGAAGACCACCAAAGAATCAACTTTCTTGACCGTCTTTTCTTCTTGATCTGCATTCATCCCTCCCATCATTTTCATAAACTCTGAACCGTCAAATCCTATACTGAGCTGTCCGGATTGGTCTGAATTAAAGGTGACTTCTTCAGTAAAAACACAAGAAGCTAAAATGAAGCTGACAAAAAGAAAGAGAAGTTTTTTCATGGCTTTATAATCAATAGGAATAAGTCTAAAAATATATTTTTTCGACAACATATATTACTTTTGCCCCACAAATATATCTTATGCCTTTGTCAGAACAAGAAATTGT
Organism: Flavobacteriales bacterium; assembly: GCA_011525015.1. GTDB lineage: Bacteria > Bacteroidota > Bacteroidia > Flavobacteriales > Flavobacteriaceae > UBA3478. Next base: position 3,447 of record WTJC01000027.1, on the reverse strand, counting down.
CAGAAGAGAGAAGTTAGCCAAACTTCGAGAGTTAAATGTCAATCCGTATCCGGCGGAATTATTTCCGGTCACTCACCTTTCAGACGACATCATATCCGATTTTAAAGAATCAGCTGAAGTAGTCATCGCAGGTAGACTGATGTCTCGTCGTATTCAGGGTAAAGCCTCTTTTGCTGAACTTCAAGACAGTGCAGGTAGAATTCAAGTCTATTTTAACAGAGACGAAATATGCACTGGGGAAGACAAAAGCAAATATAACGAGGTCTATAAAAAGCTGTTAGACATTGGAGATATTATCGGAGTAAAAGGCACATTGTTCACCACTCAGGTTGGCGAAAAAACAGTGATGGTAAAGGATTTTACACTTTTGAGTAAATCCCTTAAACCATTGCCGTTACCTAAAGAAGATGCAGAAGGCAAAATTTACGACGAGTTCAACGACCCAGAATTGAGATACCGCCAGCGCTATGTCGATTTAGTGGTGAATCCTTCGGTTAAAGAAACCTTTATCAAACGAACGAAAATTACCAACACTATTCGTTCTTTTTTCAATGAAAAGGGTTATCTCGAAGTAGAAACACCTATTCTTCAACCCATTCCAGGAGGGGCGTCTGCAAGACCTTTTGTCACGCACCACAATGCGTTGAACATTCCGCTTTACCTTAGAATCGCGAACGAATTGTATTTAAAGCGCCTTATCGTAGGAGGTTTTGATGGAGTATATGAGTTTTCAAAGGACTTTAGAAATGAAGGAATGGACCGCACGCACAATCCCGAGTTTACCGTGATGGAACTCTACGTGGCCTACAAGGATTACTTCTGGATGATGGAAACCACAGAGCAATTATTAGAGCGAATAGCCTTAGATAGCAACGGAGATACCACCGTAGAAGTAGGCGATCAAATAATTAACTTTAAAGCACCCTATCCAAGAGTGCCGATTTTACAAGCAATTGAAACCCACACAGGCCACAATTTGAGCGACAAAAACGAGGATGAAGTCAGGGCAATTGCCGTTGAATTAGGCCTTGAAGTAGACGATCATATGGGACTGGGCAAACTTATCGATGAAATATTTGGCGAGTGTTGTGAACACCACTACGTACAACCCACTTTCATCATTGACTATCCCAAAGAGATGAGCCCTTTAACAAAGGAGCACAGAGAAGACGAGCGTCTAACCGAACGATTTGAATTGATGGTCAATGGAAAAGAATTGGCAAATGCCTATTCAGAGCTCAACGACCCTATTGATCAAAGAGCGCGTTTTGAAGATCAACTCAGACTCTCAGAAAAAGGAGACGATGAGGCGATGTTTATCGACCAAGATTTTTTAAGGGCATTAGAATACGGAATGCCCCCTACCTCTGGAATTGGTATCGGTATTGACCGACTTTGCATGCTGATGACCAATAACAGCTCTATTCAAGAAGTTTTATTTTTCCCTCAAATGAGACCCGAAAACAAGGTGCAATTGAGTGAAGAAGAGAAACTCATTGTTGATTTGCTCAAAGCAGAAAGTCCACAACCTATTGGAACGGTCAAATCAAATTCAGCATTGAGCGGTAAAAAATGGGACAAGGCTTGTAAGAACCTCACCAAAAACAAATTGGTAAAAATTGAGAAAACAGATGATCAAGTGCTGATTAGTCTTGTCAATTCTTAGAAAAAAGTTTAGCTTTCTGCTATGAATACCTCTAGAAAAATAGGTCTTATAGCAGGTCCTTTGCTCTTTGTGTTGTTTTATCTCAACGCGGGAGCACTTATCAATGAACAAGCCGATTTAGTCGTTGCCGTTGCCTCTTGGATGATTGTCTGGTGGATAACAGAGGCCGTTTCAATTTCGGTAACTGCACTCTTGCCCTTGTTACTCTTTCCAATCTTAAAAGTGATGGAGATCAATGCCGTAGGAGCGAATTACGGAAGTTCTATTGTCTTTCTATTCTTTGGGGGGTTTGTTATGGCTCTGGCCTTAGAGAAGGTGAATTTACACCGAAGAATTGCACTCACCATCATACATCTCACCGGAACCTCACCTAATCGAGTCATCTTAGGTTTTATGCTGGCTACCGCACTGCTTAGTATGTGGATCAGTAATACCGCAACCACTGTAGTGATGCTTCCCATAGCTTCTTCAGTCATCGCCTTACTCATAACAGACGAAGACGGTTTCACCAAAAAAGATAAAAATTTCGCCATAAGCGTAATGCTCGGTATCGCATTTTCAGCAAATTCAGGAGGGATAGCCACCCTTATTGGAACTCCTCCAAACTCTGTAATGGTTGGACTTTTAGAAAATGAATACAACATTCAAATCTCCTTTGTGCGCTGGATGATGTTTGGCGTGCCCTTATCTGCTCTTTTAATAGCCATATCTTATGTATTAATGGTCTATGTCATTTTCCCGTCAAAGGGATTAAAATTTAGCGCCACCAATAATGTGATTAAAAGTCAGTTAGACGAGATGGGGCCATTAAGTGGTAAAGAAAAACAGGTCTTAGCTATTTTTGGAATCACCGTTTTTTTGTGGATTTTTAGAGCGCTCATCAATCAATTGTTTCCAGAATTAAAACTGAGCGACACCAGTATTAGTTTGTTTGCGGCGATAAGTCTCTTTGCTATTCCACATCGCTTCAAAAAAGGCGATTTTATAATTGACTGGAAAGACACCTCTAAATTAGCATGGGGAATTCTCATTTTATTTGGTGGAGGATTAGCTCTTGCAAAAGGAATGTCAAGTACTGGGATTGTTGACTTGGTAGCTCAAGAAATTGCAACCAGCAATTTAAGCGTCTCCATTACCGCAATACTTTTAATCTTCTTGATGTTGTTTATGACTGAGCTTATGAGCAATGTTGCACTTGTCGCTGTCTTGGCTCCCGTAGTGGTTGGTATTGCCATAGGACTTAATATTCCTATTCTGCATCTATTGATTCCTGTGACTATTGCAAGTAGCTGCGCATTTATGTTGCCTATGGCAACTCCCCCCAATGCGATTGTATTCGCCAGCGGCTATATCAAGGTTTCTCAAATGGCTAAGATTGGGATCTTATTGAATTTGATATCAGTAGGGCTTTTAACCCTCGTCTTTCAATTTGTAATGCCTCTACTCTTCTAAAAGATCGAGTTCGAATTCTAAATCGTCAAGATCGATAAATGAAATCGTCATGGGATCTTGAGGTAAAGCATAAGGATCAAAATTTGTAGGCAGATAAGCTTCAGTATCGAACCCTAAATCAAAATCTTGATTCTCAAGCTCGACAAACGAAATATCGTTCATTGAAACTTCAGGAGCATCTACATTTTTGTGGGTTAAAACAGGTAGGCTTAGCAATAAGAAAATTAGGACAGTTAGGGTTGTTTTTGTGTATACCATTTATTAAATATTATTGATGATTTTATAATTAAGACGCAAAATTAAATCAGATGTTACAATTGTTTCAATAT
>WTJC01000022.1:48034-49512 GCA_011525015.1 Flavobacteriales bacterium | reverse complement strand
GCCTGATGAACAGCATCCAAAGTAATTATCATGTTGAAATAAGCTCCACCAATACCGGATATAGCGATCGAGGTAAAGATTTCGGATCATCTTATTTTCAACAAAAAAAGCAACCTCAAATCGCTGTATTAAGGGGAGATGGTGTTTCGAGCTATAGTTTTGGAGAATGGTGGTACTTTTTTGAACAAGACCTCAATATGCCATTCACGGCTATAGATACAGATTACCTCAGTCGTATTTCTTTGGAGAGCTATGACATTTTAATCATACCTAGCGGAAGAATTTCGAGCTTGTCTGATCGACAAACTGAGCAAATCAAAACCTGGACACAAGCTGGTGGAAAACTAATTCTTCAGGGATCTTCATTGGCCTTGGCCAAAAAACTAGGCCTTTCCCTAGAAAAGAAGAAAATGGAATACGATATCGACAAGCGTTTACCAAACGACATGAGAGAACGAGAAATGATGAAATATCAGGTGACCGGAGCCATTTTTAAGGCTGAAGTAGATCAAACCCATCCTTTGGGTTACGGATTAGACGCCAATTATTTTTCACTTAAACTCAATGCGGACAATTATGAATTACTCTCTTCAAACAATGCCATTGCCATTGGAGAAAACCACAGAGCTGTTTCTGGGTTTGCAGGAGAAAAAGTTCAAGAAAATACGGCCAACACCCTACTGTTTGGTTCTGAAAATTTAGGAAGAGGTCAGGTCATTTATTTGGTAGACAATCCACTCTTCAGAGGTTTTTGGTACCATGGAAAACTAATTGCAGCCAATGCCTTATTTCAAAATTAAGATGAAAAAAAATCGTTGCTTATTATTAGTTCTACTGAGCAGTAGCCTGACACTCATCGCTCAAAACAATTGGGAGCCTACTCGCTTTCAAAAAGAAGTTGATGCCATCGTTACCAAATACCAAAACACTGCAATTACTGAAAAGGCGCCTGTTGTTTTTACAGGATCGTCAAGCATTCGGTTTTGGCGCAATGTAAGTGAACTCAATACCTCTGAAACTATTTTAAATACCGGGTTTGGAGGGTCAACAGCTCTTGATTTAATTCACTATATAGAGCCTTTGGTACTGCAATACAATCCAAAACAAGTATTTGTTTACGAAGGGGATAATGATTTAGCGATAGGACGTTCGGTAGCTAAATCCAAGCGACACCTCAAAAAGGTATTTAGACTAATTCGAAAGCACAACAAGAACACTACGATTGTATTTATTGCCGCCAAGCCAAGCATTGCAAGGTGGAATCTGCGTTCTAAATTTTTAAAGCTCAATAGTAAAATTGAAAAAATGGCCCGTTCAAAGGCCTATTTGAGCTTTGCTGATGTAGACACCCCTATGCTTGTCGATGGTGAAATAAACAAAACTATTTTTATCAATGATGGACTTCATATGAATGCCAAAGGCTATGAAATATGGTCTAAAGTCATAAAACCTCTTATAAATTAAACAACTAAACTAAA
>WTJC01000022.1:32966-47934 GCA_011525015.1 Flavobacteriales bacterium | reverse complement strand
ATGAAATATGGTCTAAAGTCATAAAACCTCTTATAAATTAAACAACTAAACTAAAACCCATGAAGATTTTGAAATTAAGTATTTGGATGATTGGAATTGCACTCATCAGTTCATCTTGCGAATTACTGAATCCACAACCAAAAAGTCCAGTAGAGGCTCAAGCAACTACAATGGATGATATCTCTATTCTCCCTGAACCTATGTATACAGAGGCAGGCGGAAGTAGTTTTATCATTTTTGATGCCTTGAGTGTTTTATCTAATCCGAGTCAAGAAAAAAATCAAAATGCACTAATCAGTGGTTTAGAAGAGCGCGTAGGCTTTGCTCCTGAACTCATCGAGAACAATCGCGATTATCAAATTGCGCTAAGCATAGAACCACTCAGTGAAGAAGCACTTGGTAATACGGCAAACGAGGCCTTGTTAGACGAGGCTTATGTGCTGGAAATTTCTGAAAAAAATATCCTTTTAAAAGCAGCCACAGATGAAGGTTTATTCAGAGGAATTCAAAGCTTGTTACAGCTGGTTCCAAGCGAATCACTAACTGAAGGAGAACAGGAGGTTTATGTTTTACCTACTCTCAAAATCGTCGATATGCCACAGATGGAAATCCGATCAGCGATGTTAGATGTCGCGCGACATTTCTTTTCAGTAGACGAGGTTAAACGCTACATCAATCAACTAGCGCTTTATAAATACAATACATTCCACATGCACCTCACCGATGATCAGGGATGGCGAGTAGAGATGAAAAACTGGCCTGCCCTTACTGAGATTGGAGCTGCTACAGAAGTTGGCGGAGGCGCTGGAGGTTTTTACACCCAAGAAGAATTTACAGAACTCATCAATTATGCCGCTGATCGTCACATCGAAATCATACCAGAAATTGATATGCCAGGACATACCAATGCAGCCATTGTAAGTTATCCTCAACTCAATGGAAACGGCAAAACGCCTGAAGTTTATACCGGTACAAACGTAGGGTTCAGCACCTTTGATGCAAACAACGAAGAGGTATATGCGTTTTTAGATGATATTCTTGGACAATTCGCAGCCATATCTCCTTCTAAATACATTCATATTGGTGGAGATGAAAGCCATGTCACCAAAAAGAAAGACTACATCAAATTTGTAGAACGCGTAGAAGCTCTTGTTCGTAAACACGGAAAAGTGGCCATAGGATGGGATGAAATCACTCAGGCCGACATCTCAGGTCCTGCAGTCGTGCAATTGTGGAACAATGAAAAAAATGCCTTAGTAGGTGTTGAAAAAGGTATGCCCATACTTTTGTCTCCAGCCAAAAAAGCTTATCTAGATATGAAGTATAACGAAGATTCAGAATTCGGTCTAAACTGGGCGGCCTATATTGAACTAGAAAATGCCTACAACTGGAACCCCTCCACTTATTTCAGCGATTTAGACCCTAGCGTCATTCTAGGGCTCGAGGCTCCACTGTGGTCTGAAACAATCTACGATTCTGCTTCCTTAGAATATCTTGCCTTTCCACGGGCCATCGCTTATGCTGAACTTGCCTGGTCTCAAACCGATAATTACAACTGGGAACGTTTTAAGTCAAAACTGAAGTCCCATGGAAGTTGGCTTGAAAAACAAGACATTAACTTTTACCGCTCAACTGAAATAGACTGGTAACAAAAAAAGGATCATTAAATAATGATCCTTTTTTTTATTCCTCTTTCTTGTCTTGCTCCTTATCTTCAGAGATTTCCAACAATTTGTGCTCCACTAAAATATTGTACCATCTGATGATTTTTTTAATGTCACTCGGATAGACACGATCTTCGTCGTAATTGGGTAAAATTTCAAAAAAATACTCCTCTAAGGCTAATTTATCAGCCTTGTGACTTATCGAACTGGTACTGCCATTTTCTTTTTGCAAGAGCAATTCAAAAACCTCTGGTAGTGGTTTTTCTTCTTCTAGGGTAAAAACAGAAATTTCAGAAAGTACGCTCACCTGATTTCTTAGGTTTACAGTTAAGCGTTTTCCGTCTGTCAGTGATTCTGCCACAAACCCTGATTTTGTCTGTGTTAGCAATTTGAACAAACCTGGCTTTCCACCAATGGCTATAATTTTATCCAATTTCATTTATCGTCTATTTTTCTTGTTTTTTGGGAATTTCATTCTGTAATCACAATCAACTTCTCCTCTGCTGATCTTTTCTAACTTTCCTTTAATCAATCGCTTTTTAAGCGAAGACAATTTATCGGTAAAAAGAATCCCTTCGATGTGGTCGTATTCGTGTTGAATCACTCGAGCGCATAGACCGTCGTAGGTTTCGGTTACTTCCTTAAAGTTTTCGTCTAGGTAGTGAATGTGCACCACATCTTTACGGCTTACTTCTTCTCTGATGTCTGGTATGCTCAAACAACCCTCATTAAAAGACCACTCTTCACCTTCTTCGGTAAGCGTTGGATTGATAAAAACCTTTTTAAAATTTTCGAGTTGTTTTTTCTCTTGTTCAGTTTCTCCGTCCTCTGCAAATGGACGGGCGTCAATCACAAAAATGCGCAGTGATAAACCTATTTGGGGAGCAGCCAGACCCACACCACTTGCCTCATACATGGTCTCCCACATGTCTGCTATAAGCTCTTGCAATCCTGAGTGATCTGCAGCTATTTCCTTTGCTTTTTTCTTTAATACGGGATCTCCGTATGCAACTATGGGACGTATCATAAAGATCTATCTAAAAATGACTGTAAAATTATGGTTGCACTGATTTCATCTAAGCGACCCTTTTCTTGTCTTTTTTTCTTAGGCACACCAGCATCGACCATTGATTTTAGCGCTAATTTAGAACTAAATCGTTCGTCTTGCCAATGAATACTCAAATCTGGAAAATATCGACTTATTTTTTTGACTTGTTGTTGAATGAATTCAAAAGATTCAGAGTGCGCTCCAGACATTTGTTTCGGCTCACCCACTACTATTTGCTCAAAGATTTCCTTTTCGTATTCCAACTTTAGTTCTTGAATTAAATCTGTGGTTAAAACCGTCTTTAGGCCGGATGCTATCATGCCCAAAGAATCAGTATGTGCAAGTCCTGTTCGCTTTTCTCCTATGTCTAATGCTAAAATTCTCAAACAAAAAAGGTTCTTTTTGTGCAAAAATAGCGCAAATTTAATGAGCGCTAGCCCGTTGAGCAGATGTATCTTTGCACAAAAATTGAGATATGCAACAGTTACGAGAAACTATAGAACAAGCTTGGGAAAACCGCTCCTTACTTCAAGACAAAAATGTAATCGATGCCATCAGAACCGTTATCGGTCACTTAGACAGTGGGGATCTACGATGTGCTTCTTATGAGGATGGAACTTGGCAAATTAATGAATGGGTAAAAAAAGCTGTAGTTCTCTATTTTCCGATACAACAAATGGAGGTTTTAGAGTGTGGCATTTTTGAATACCACGATAAAATGCCTTTAAAAACGAACTATAAAGAAAAAGGAGTTCGTGTGGTGCCCAATGCTGTTGCACGTCATGGTGCCTTCTTAGCCGCTGGAACCATTTTAATGCCGAGTTACGTCAATATCGGAGCTTATGTCGATGAGGGAACAATGGTTGATACCTGGGCGACTGTTGGAAGTTGCGCCCAAATAGGCAAAAACGTTCACCTCAGCGGAGGCGTAGGAATTGGTGGTGTATTAGAACCCTTACAAGCCGCTCCGGTAATCATTGAAGACAACGCATTTATCGGATCAAGGTGTATTGTAGTAGAAGGTGTTCGCGTCGAAAAAGAAGCTGTTCTAGGTGCTAATGTAGTGCTCACTGCATCTACAAAAATAATCGATGTTACAGGTGAGGAGCCCGTTCACTACAACGGATATGTTCCCTCAAGAAGTGTTGTAATTCCGGGAACCTACCAAAAAGAATTTAAGGCTGGAAGTTTTGGTGTGCCCTGTGCCCTTATTATTGGAAAACGCAAAGAAAGTACCGACAAGAAAACTTCGCTAAACGACGCCCTTAGAACTTACGATGTAGCCGTTTAAGAGGCTTTTTGAATACCAAAGGCTGTTCGTGTCAATCGCTCTTTTTTCGTCTGAGCCCTGATGCCCTTATTCTTGGCAATCGATTCAGGTGTTTTATAGCCCCTTTTGTGATCCAGATGAACACAAATAGCGCTGTATCTAATTTGAATAGGTTTTATACCTGCATTTACAAGTCGTTCGCCTAGTTCACGGTCTTGACCTCCGTATTGCATACGTTCGTCAAATCCATTGACCTCTATCAAATCGCTTAACCAGCCACTTGCATTGTGTCCATTCCAACTTGGAGTAGTCGGGGTGATTTTATTCATGAACCTCGCTTTCCATCCTCTTAGGGTCAATTTAAATCGCTTCTTTGAAGACGGATAACCCGCTGCCAAAAGCCATTTAATATCAAAACAAGATTGGTCTTGAATCGTTTGTTCGCTTATGGCCTTTGAGGTATTCATAGGCAGCATGACATATCCTCCCGAAAGAAAACAACCCTTTTGTTTATGCTCATTGTGTACTGCTAAAAAATCCTTTCGAGGAATACAATCTCCATCAGTCATAACGATATATTCGTATTTAGCAGCCATTAGCGCTTTATTCAGGATTCTTGACTTTTGAAAGCCTTCATCTTCCTGCCAAATGTGTTGTATGGAGAAGTCGACTAGGCTCGACATTCGATCGATACAGGCTTTGGTTTGTGGGCCTGAACCGTCATCCGCAATGACGATTTCAAACGCTTTGAACGTTTGACTTTGAAAACCCCATAAGACAAGTTCTAAATAACGTTCAGAATTATAGGTGCTTATAACAACAGAAATACCTTCCTTTTTCATCAGATTGAAATACGCTTCAAAAATAGGAAAGTCTTAAGGTTTATCTTTGGAAAATGAAATCTATCGTATTTTTTTGTCCAACATCCACCTGGGGTGGCGTCGAAAAAAATGTAAAGCTCAGAATTGAGTTTTTGTTAGACTCGGACTATGAAGTACACCTGGTTCTCCTGAGAGGATTATTTCAAGAAAAATTTGATTTCAAACACAAAAACTTCAAAATACATCAGGTTTCGAATCGAGGCGGCGATCTCAATTTTATGGTGGTCAATCGCTATGTCAAATTACTCAAACAAATAAGGCCTCATATTGTCTTTTCAGCTTTGAAAAAAGATTGGTGGTTGGTGTCTTTATCCGCCTACCTGGCAGGTAAACCCAAGGTTATTCTCTACTTGGGAATTTCAAGAAAAATATCCAAAAGCCTAAAATATTACCTCTTATTAAAACGACTTCGTCCAAATATTTTGGTAAATAGTCATGCTTTAAAAGACCGAATTTGTGCTCAAAACAATTGGATTTCCCCACAAAAAGTCAAAGTGATACACAATGGTTTTCGGCTTCCCACACTACCCAAAACTGATGAAGTTCTGCGACTTCGAAAACAGTACAACATTCCTGAAAATGCCTTTATTGTGGGCTGTGCTGGGCGATTTTCAGCTCAAAAAGGTTTTGATCAGCTTGTAGATATCGCTTCATTAACCGCTACAAATATTCATTTTGTACATGTTGGAGCGGGACCTCTTGAACATGAAATCAAAAGTCAAGTACTGCACTCTGCGCACCATAAACGAATTCATTTTTTAGGAGGATTTAAACACTCAGAAATGCATGCCTTTTATGCCGTACTCGATTGTTTTTTACTCTGCTCTCGACGTGAGGGTATGGCTAATGTATTAAATGAAGCCATGAGTTTTGGAATCCCTTGTATTTCTACCAAAGTGGATGGTAGTACAGAGTTACTCGAAGACGGAAAACGAGGTGTTCTAGTCGAAATCAATGATGTCCGAAATATGGCTAAATCCATAACAGATTTGTGCGAAAACCGCATTAAATTTGCAAGTGAAGCGCTAAGAAATCACATTGATGAACATTACTCACTTGGTCAAATGATTCAAAGCACTTTAGAATTCTTTGAGGCCTAAAAATGAAACTAAAAGAGTACTTTCCATCCTTCATTCAATCTTTTCGATTACAAGGTCGAGACCAAGCCTATTTTTTTGAGCATAAAAATATCTTGAATGTCATTGTGAGTTTAACGGCTATTGAATCAAGACTGGATAAACTTCATTTGGTGCTAAAATCAATTTGGGACAATACTGATATTCCAAAGCGTATTGTACTCAATCTACATCCCAGATTTAAAAATAAACTACCCCCTACACTTTCAGAATTACAAGGAGCTCATTTTGAGATTCATTACACCGAACTCGACTGTCCACACGCGAAATTAGTGCCGAGTTTAACGCGTTTTCCCGATGATTGCATCGTCAGTTGTGACGATGATTTACTCTATCAAAAAAATTGGTTGAAACTGCTCTATGAGGCGCATTTAAAACATCCTAAGGCTATCATTACCAATCAGAGTAGGATCATTTCCTATGACGATGCACAACATATTTTGCCTTACACCCAATGGAGAACATCCTACGATGCCAGTATACAATCAGACGCATTATTACCCATTGGTTCCTCTGGAACCTTGTATCCGCCATCTAGTCTTTATCATGAAGTTTTAAACGAGGAACTTTTTTTAAAGCTTTGTCCAAAGGCAGATGACTTATGGTTTAAAATGATGTCTTTTTTAAATAAGACCGACAGCATTCTTGCTGAAAACCGAGCAAAACCCGCTTTACCCATTATCGGAAGTCAGCAAATCAGTTTATCTAGCACCAACATCAAAGAAGATAAAAACAGAGTCCAATGGCTCGCCTTGAGCAAACACTTTAACGTAAATCGGTTATGAGTAGTTCAAGAAAACCAATACTTTTTGATTTTAAACCTGCACTAGAGGCTTTAAGAGCAGGTGAACTTATTTTATACCCCACGGATACCATTTGGGGAATCGGTTGTGATGCGACCAATGCTGAGGCTGTTCAAAAAGTATACGAGCTCAAAAGACGAGAAGAATCCAAAGCTATGGTTTGCCTTGTTCAATCGGAGGTTCAATTAGAACGCTACTGCCAGGCTATACCCGATGTAGCTTACGACATTTATGATTTCGCCGAGAAGCCTACTACCTTAATTTTGGATCAAGCAAAAGGGATCGCCCCTAACGCTATAGCCGAAGACGGGTCATGTGCTTTTAGAATTCCCAAAGATGACTTTTGTCAAAAGTTGTTACAACAGTTTAAAAAACCACTCATCGCTACCTCGGCAAATATTTCGGGTCAGCCGGCTCCAAAAGGATTTAAAGAGATTCAAAACGAAATTTTAGAAGGCGTTTCATATGTGGTACCTTTGCCCGATAAGGCAAGTGAAAACAAGCCATCGACCATCATCAAAATTGCTTTTGATTGTACGATGAATATTATTAGAGCATAAAAATCGGTATCGTTGAAAAGTTATCCTCAGGCACTTACAAATCCCATTTTTGAGTTGATTGGCCAAATTGCTGATGAAAAGCAACTCTCATGCTATGTCATAGGTGGGTTTGTACGAGACTATTTTTTGAAAAGACCTAGCCCGAGTGATATCGATATCGTTTGCATTGGAAGTGGCATTGAATTGGCCAAAGCCGTAGCTGAGAAATTACCGGGATCACCCAAGGTCAGCATCTTTAAAAACTTTGGCACAGCGATGATTAAAAACGCTTCATTTGAATTGGAATTCGTTGGAGCCCGCAAGGAAAGTTATCAAAGAAACTCCAGAAAACCGGCTGTCGAGAACGGCACCTTAGACGACGATCAAAAAAGAAGAGACTTCACCATTAACGCCTTAGCCTTAAGTCTAAATTCAACAAATTTCGGTTGCTTACTAGACCCTTTTGACGGACTAGAAGACCTGGACAAGCAAATCATTAAAACCCCCTTAAACCCTGAAGAAACCTATTCAGATGATCCTTTACGGATGATTAGGGCCATTCGTTTTGCCACCCAGTTGAATTTTAAAATCAGTGATTCGTCCTTACAGGCGATTGAACAACAAAGTGAGCGACTTAAAATTATCTCCAAAGAAAGAATTACAGAGGAACTGCATAAAATCATGCTGAGCGAAAAACCATCCATCGGTTTAGCACTTTTGCACAAGACCGACCTACTACGCTTTATTCTCCCTGAACTTATTGCATTACAAGGAGTTGAAGAAGTAGAAGGTCAGCTTCACAAAGACAACTTTTGGCACACTCTTGAAGTAGTTGACAATATCTCTGCGCATACGGATAAGTTGTGGCTCAGATGGGTTGCACTCTTACACGATATTGGCAAGGCGCCCACAAAGAGATTTGACAAAAAAATCGGATGGACTTTTCACGGACACGAATACGTGGGATCAAAAATGGTGTACAAACTCTTTAAGCGATTGAGATTGCCTTTGAATGACAAAATGAAGTACGTTCAAAAATTAGTGGCTATGAGCTCAAGACCTATAGTCATTTCAGAGGAATTCGTCACCGATGCAGCCGTACGAAGACTTGTTTTTGATGCCGGTGATGACATTGAAGACCTTATGACCCTCTGTGAAGCTGATATCACCACAAAAAATGCTTACAAGCAGAAAAAATACCGTGAAAATTTTGTGAAGGTCAGAGCCAAAATTCAAGAAGTTGAAGAACGAGATCGCATTCGAAATTTTCAGCCGCCAATTAGTGGTGAGCTCATAATGAACACCTTTTCAATCGGTCCAAGTAAAGAAATTGGGCTCATTAAAGAGTTCATAAAAGACGCCATACTCGAGGGAAAGATACCGAACCAATACGAAGCTGCATTTGAATTAATGCTTCAAAAAGGAAATGAATTAGGATTAAATGCTACGACACAATGATCAATAGATATACTGCTTTAGCGAAAATTACCCTCGCACTGATCTACCTTGTCATCTTAGCGGGCTCAGTCGTTCGAATGACAGGAAGTGGAATGGGTTGTCCAGATTGGCCAAAATGTTTTGGATACGCCATACCTCCTACCCAGGAATCCACATTAGAATGGCAAAGTGAACGAGAATTTAAAAAAGGACAAGTCATTATTTTAGAGGAGCAACTCAAAGTGGCTAAAAAAGATTTCACCACTGCTTCAGAATTCAACCCCTCGAATTGGAGCGATTACGACAAGCACAATTACGCAGAATTTAATGTGTGGCATACTTGGATTGAATTTATCAACAGATTACTTGGGGCGCTCGCAGGATTATTTACCTTATTGCTCTTGTTTTTTGCATTTGCCATAAAACCTATTCGTACCAAATACGTGGTGTACAGTTTGTTTTTAGTTCTAGGCATGGGATTTCAAGCATGGCTTGGAGCCAAGGTGGTTTATTCGGTATTAAACCCTTTTAGGATAAGCTTACACATGGGTATGGCACTGTTAATCGTTGCTGTACTTCTTCGTTTTATTCACGATTTAAATCATCCCGTCAAAGGTGAATTATTCCAACCCAAACTGAGAAATATGGTTGGATTAGCATTGCTCTTGAGCTTGGTACAGATTGCTATGGGAACCCAAGTTCGGGAGTTTGTTGACTTGCAGGTAGATCTTTTTGGATACGATAAAAAATCAAAATGGCTCGAAGACCCAACGCTTTTATTTTATGTGCATAGAAGTTTTTCTATTTTGGTTTTGGGCCTTAACCTTTATATCGCCTATATCCTTAAAAATACCACTCCAAAAGTCAATGCTTTTAATTGGGTCATCGTATTTTTAGGCCTTGAAATTGCAACGGGTATAGCGATGTACTACTTTGATTTTCCATGGGCAAGTCAACCCTTACATTTAATTATTGCCACCTTTATTTTTGGATTTCAATACTACGGATACGTCAGAATAAGTAAAAACCTCAACAGAGTCAAATGATATATAAGATAAGAGTCATTCTAGACGCCAAAGAAGACGTCTTTCGGGATATTGCCGTCGAAGAGGACATACAACTTGAAGAATTACACAATGCTGTGGCACAAGCCTTTGGATTTGATGCCTCAGAAATGGCTGCTTTTTACAATTGCGATGACAATTGGAATCAGCAAGAACAGTATTCTCTTTTTGACATGGGAGAAGAAGAAACAGCATTAATGTCAGAGACACCGATGAAGGATGTGCTCAACGAAGAGGGCACAAAATTGATTTACGTCTACGACTTTTTCAATATGTGGACCTTTTTTGTTGAACTCGCTAGCGTTGAATCCAAATCAACTGAATTCAGCTATCCACAATTACTCTTTAGCTTTGGCGTATTACCCGAAAGCCCACCCGAAAAAGAGTTCAACTTTGAAACCGAAGAAAATGACGATGATTTAACTATGGGATTTGATGACATGGAATCTTTTGATGACATGGAGGCTGATCCAGAAAACTGGTATTAGACTATGATTAATTTTTACGGAGCACAATTCACAGGACTTTCATTACACCAAGTAGGTAATAAACACAGAAATGAGAGTATTATTCTATCTGAAAGCACTCAAGACTTAGACGATGAACTGTCACAGCTGTTGCGAGAATACTTTTTTAAGCCCTTTAGAGAAAAAGAAGAAAACTTTTTCAATTTTACCCACGAAATTGATTTAGAGTTCAATGAAATCTATACGCTTTGTGCCTCCTTATTCGATCAACCTGAATCGCTGCACCTCACCTCTAAAAAAATCGCTACTCACCTCTACGACAAATCAAATCACCCACATATTAAAAGCGGAGAGCTTTATGTAGCTCATTTTGAAAACATTGTGGTAGACAACGAAAAAGTTGACGCCATCGGTATTTTTAAAAGTGAATTGAAGCACGACTTTTTAGAATTCGAAAACGATGCAAACTCGATTAATCTGATATTGAGAAAAGGTATCTCCCTTTCAAGGCTAGATAAAGGATGTCTCATTTTTAACGCTCAAAAAGAAGAGGGTTTTAAAGTACTCAGCGTAGATAATAACAGGTATGATACGAAGTATTGGAATCAGGAATTCTTATCGATTGATCCCCTGACCGACGAGCGCTTCTTTACTAAAAACTACCTCAAATTTTGCAAAGATTTTGCGAAGGATGTAGTACTTCCGGCAGAAGACAAACAGCAAGAGGTTTTATTTATGAACAAGGCCGTCAACCATTTTGCCAAAAATGATCGTTTCGAAGAAAGCCAGTTTTTAAATGAAGTGATGGATAATCCTGAACTCATTCCAGAGTTTAAGCATTACAAAGTTGAACGTGGACCAAAATACAGCATAGAAGATGTATCAGATTTCGGCATTGCCAATAAGGCGGTATCCGAGGTTCGAAAGAAATTTAAAAACGAGATACATCTCGACACCAATATGCATATTAAACTAGATTTCATCAACAGTGAATCTGCGTCTCAATTCATCGAAAAAGGATGGGATGAAGAGCGACAGATGTATTACTACTTGCTGTATTTTAATCAAGAAACAAAGAAATAGCCTTTAAATACCCCAATTCAGATCTTTATAGTTCTTGGTCACAAAAGAGAGGGCACCGTTTAATATTTGCCCCATAGTTACGCAAGATTTAAAGTAAGGATCTTTAGTCAGATTGTAAATTTCTTGTCCCAGAGCTGAAGTACGAGTGGAATCTGATACAATATCCAGTTTACAAATCTCCATCAGACGTCTGAGTTGTGTTTCATTACTGAGCGCTCTTTTGGCTAGAATAGATCGTTCTTCTCTTTTGTACTGATCAATCGAATCTTTGAGTAAAAATTTCTTAATCAAATCAACCATACTTTTATTTTCCTCAAAAAATTGAGGGCGATACACCTTAAGATTTCCCTCATAGAATTGTTGATCAAAATCAATCGGGCGGATCTTGTGAATAACACTGTCAAAATCATGCACCGGAATAACCACATAATTGTACGAGCGCATATCTCCCAACAATCGAATCATACAGCGTTCATTGAACTTTACAAACTCTTTTGCAAGTTGATTCTGTTGTGATTTTGAGAGTTGAGGCAAGTATTCTTCTATAAAAATGTCCCCTGGAATTCCTGAAATATGCTCCTCAATCAACGTGCCTTCATAAACCAAAAAGTTCAAGTTATAAGGCGATAGCAAATGTTCGAGTTCTAGCCCATAGAGTCTTGAGGCGTCTGTTTTCTTGACGTAGAAATAGGTGTAATTGTCGTTGAGAATATTTCTGACCTTCACCCTAAAGGGTTTTGAATTACCAAAAGTGCAAAAGTCTACCGCATCTACTGATAAGTACTTGATTATTTCTTCATTACCATCTGAATGTAGGTTCGAGTAGATTTGTTTAAGGCTTTTATCGATCTCCTCTCGCTCTAACTCGGGATAAACCACCCGTACCCAAAGAGTATCTCTCTCTTTTGCGTCAAATACACTAACAGCGGTCTCAAATCGAAGCAAGTCTTCGTAGAAAATTGGAATTTCAATAAGTCGATTGTAACGGTTTAGGTAGTGCCTAAAACCACTGGACACCTCAAAGGCAGGCTTTTTATAGAAAAGTAGTTTTTCCCGTTGCATACAGACAAGGTATAAAACTTTAAACGCATTAAAAAACAAAGAAGTAGTCGATTGTACTTTGGCGTATACCCGGTATATCCCCTAACTTTATATCATGAAATTCAAATTAATTTCTGATTACGCTCCTACTGGTGATCAGCCGCAAGCCATAGAAGCCCTCTCCAAGGGTGTTAAAGAAGGTGAGGCTTTTCAAACCCTATTAGGAGTAACCGGTTCCGGAAAGACCTTCACCGTAGCCAATGTCATTGAAAAAGTACAGCGACCAACCTTAGTTCTCGCCCACAATAAAACTTTGGCAGCACAGCTCTATTCAGAGTTTAAACAGTTCTTTCCAGAGAATGCCATTGAGTATTTCGTTTCTTACTACGACTATTATCAACCCGAAGCCTATATCCCAACCAGCGGCACATACATTGAAAAAGACTTGTCGATCAATGAGGACATTGAAAAATTGAGATTGAGTACCACGTCTTCGCTGCTCTCAGGGCGAAGAGATGTACTTGTTGTAGCCTCAGTTTCATGCCTCTACGGAATCGGAAATCCCATTGAGTTTCAAAAAAATGTAATCCGTATTCGAAAAGATATGGTTCTCTCGAGAACCAAATTTCTGCATTTATTAGTGCAAGGATTGTATTCGAGAACCACAGCCGAATTCAAAAACGGAAATTTCAGAATCAAAGGTGATGTTGTAGATGTGTTTCCAGGTTATGCCGATTACGCCTTCAGAATTCATTTTTTTGGAGATGAAATTGAAGAAATCGAAGCCTTCGATCCGAATTCTAATCTTATTTTAGAAGACTATGACCAATTGCATATTTATCCTGCAAATATGTTTGTCACCTCCCCTGACGTACTTCAGAATGCCATCGTACAAATTCAGGATGATTTGGTCAAACAGGTTGATTATTTTAAGGATATCGCCAAACCTCTTGAAGCAAAACGATTAGAAGAGCGCACTACTTTTGATTTAGAAATGATGCGTGAACTGGGCTACTGTTCTGGAATTGAGAATTATTCAAGGTATCTCGACGGCAGGGCTCCAGGAACAAGACCCTTCTGTCTATTGGATTATTTTCCAGATGATTATTTAATGGTGGTGGATGAAAGTCATGTCACCATTCCTCAAGTTCATGCCATGTATGGTGGCGACAGATCTCGAAAAGAAAATCTAGTCACTTATGGATTTAGATTACCCGCTGCCATGGATAACAGGCCTTTAAAATTTGAAGAATTCGAAGAGCTACAAAATCAGGTTATTTACGTAAGTGCAACTCCTGCAGACTATGAGCTCAAACTTTGTGAAGGGGTTTTTGTAGAGCAAATCATTAGACCAACCGGACTTCTAGACCCGGTCATTGAGGTTAGACCTACCAAAAATCAAATCGATGACTTGGTTGAAGAGATTAGAAAACGAGAAGAATTAGACGAACGTGTTTTGGTCACAACGCTTACCAAGCGAATGGCCGAAGAATTGACCAAATACCTGACAAGAATTGGGGTGCGCTGTCGTTATATTCACAGTGATGTAGACACCTTAGAACGAGTTGAAATCATGCAAGATTTAAGGAAAGGGCTATTCGATGTAC
The DNA here is from genome assembly GCA_011525015.1 of Flavobacteriales bacterium. Classification (GTDB taxonomy): domain Bacteria; phylum Bacteroidota; class Bacteroidia; order Flavobacteriales; family Flavobacteriaceae; genus UBA3478. Next base: position 33,894 of record WTJC01000022.1, on the reverse strand, counting down.
TTATAGGGGTAAATCTCCTGCGAGAAGGTTTAGACCTTCCAGAAGTCAGTCTGGTCGCCATTGTAGATGCTGATAAAGAAGGATTTTTGAGAAGCAATAGAAGTTTGACACAAACCGTAGGTCGAGCAGCGAGAAATGTAAACGGCAAAGCCATTATGTATGCCGATAACGTTACTGATAGCATGCAAAATACCATTGATCAAACCGCCTACCGAAGAGCAAAACAAATGGACTACAATGAAAAAAACAATGTGGTTCCAACTGCTCTACACAAGAAAATAGAAACGGCTTTAGACAGTTTACTGAACACTTCAAAAGCAGAAGATAAATTCACTGCCGCTAAAGATGAAGAGGAAATAGCATATCTACTACCTCATGAAATCGAAGAGATGATAAAGAAAAAGAGAAAGGAAATGCAAAAAGCAGCTCAAGATTTAGATTTCATGCAAGCCGCAAAGCTTCGAGATCAAATCAAAGAATTAGAAGTTCAAAAAAAGGGCTAATCTCAATAAGAAATTACTCGCACCTTAGAATACAAACTCAATGACACTTTAGGTCATTTGCTCTTACTAAACCTGGATTAGCTTCTCCACATACCAAGTATTGTGCTCCTTCAAAAGTACCTTTAAAAAATTGACTTTTAATTTCTACAAAGTCTTTTAGTGTGGTTTCCAAATGAACACCTAAGGAAGGATACATGATAGGGTATTGTCCGTTGGGCACGTCCTCAGAATGATCATAAAAATTATAGGCATGACCAAATTCATGATACATTAAAATTAGTCGTCTCACCTTGGAATAATTCTCCCAAGCGTCTTTTGATATCCGAACATAAACATTAGGGGGAGTGCGCGTCCCAAAAGCACAAGGAATGGCGTATCCAGCATAATCAGGAGAGAGTTCTACAGAGTTATCTGTACTCCACTCA
>WTJC01000022.1:7379-32866 GCA_011525015.1 Flavobacteriales bacterium | reverse complement strand
GGCGTATCCAGCATAATCAGGAGAGAGTTCTACAGAGTTATCTGTACTCCACTCAATACTAGTAGTCCAGCCTTCGCCATAGCCCTCTATACCTTCACGTCGTGAATCTTTTTTATAGAGGTCCCAATAATCTCTGGGATGTGCATCCGGCCCTACCTGATCGTAAAACGGATCGGTAAAAACCTCTAAGTTGGGATCAAATTCTGCCGGAGTAAAAGAGGGTGAAGAATCCTTTGTACATGAAGCTGCAAAAAGTACTAAACCCAATATTAAAATCTTTTTCATCTTTTGTGTTTTAAATCAAAATTAAAAAAAAAAGGAGGAGCAAATGCCCCTCCTTAACACAATTAACTAATAGACAGCGTTCGTTTAAGTTTTGATTTTGATTCTTTTTTTAATGGCAATTGTATTTCGAGAAGTCCATTGTTATAAGAGACGTTAATTTTTTGCTGATCTACGGTGTCAGGAAGTTCAAAATTCCGCTCAAATCCGGCGATTACGAACTCTCTTCTTTTAAATTGATCGGTGGTAGCATCAGAAGCACGCTCCTTACTCGCCTTTACAGTTAAAGTGTTTTCGTCTATTACTACCTCGATTTCATTTTTAGAAAATCCGGGGGCGCTGAGCTCCATTTCATATCCGTTCTCTACTTCTTTAATATTGATTGCCGGGGATTGAGGATTAAGTTGAAATGATTTAGGCGAAAAGCCTGTAAAAAAATCTTCCATTAAAGATGGATAGAAACCTAATCTTGATCTTGTCAATGTCATACTATTTGTTTTTTTGATTTGAGGTGTTAAAAACAAATCCTATTCCAAATCAAAAAAGATGACTTTTTGACATGTAAAGGCACTAAAACACTGACTTTTTGACAAAAAAAGACGCCCTAATCAGGCGTCTATTGATTTAATACTAAGGTTAATTCTTAAGCCAAGACTTCTTTAACCTTATCAGCAGCCTCTTTAAACTGCACCGCAGAGTGCACTTCTAAACCTGAATTATCGATAATTTCTTTTGCTATTTCAGCATTGGTTCCTTGCAAGCGAACTATGATCGGAACGTTGATTTGGTCCGCCATGTTTTTGTAAGCCTCCACAATTCCATTAGCTACACGATCACAACGAACAATTCCACCAAAAATATTCACCAATATGGCCTTTACATTTTCATCCCTCAAAATAATTCTAAACGCTTCTTCAACCCTCTTGGCATCAGCTGTTCCTCCAACATCTAAGAAGTTAGCAGGCTCTCCACCAGCCATTTTTATCAAATCCATGGTAGCCATTGCCAATCCAGCTCCATTAACCATACAGCCAACGTTACCGTCAAGATCTACATAGTTTAATCCTAAGGCTTTTGCTTCTACCTCGATGGGATTTTCTTCACGCTCGTCTCTCATCAAAGCGTAATTAGGTCTTCTGTAGAGCGCATTATCATCAATGGTAACCTTTGCGTCGACCGCAATGATTTTATCATCAGAGGTTTTTAAAACAGGATTAATTTCAAAAAGACTTGAATCGCTCTCTACATAAGCCTTGTACAAATTGCTAATGAACTTTACCATTCCTTTATAAGCGGTACCAGTCAAACCTAAATTAAAGGCAACATTTCTCGCTTGAAAAGCAGTAAGTCCTATAGATGGGTCTACTTCCTCAGTAAAGATTAAATGAGGCGTTTTCTCGGCAACTTCTTCGATATCCATTCCACCCTCAGTAGAATACATGATCATATTTTTACCCGAAGCGCGATTCAAGAGCACCGACACGTAAAATTCACTCGGTTCTGAATCTCCAGGATAGTACACATCTTCAGCAACAATAACTTGGTGTACGGTTTTACCTTCTGCACTGGTTTGAGGGGTAATCAAGTTCATACCAATAATCTGATCTGAAATTGACTCCACTTCTTTGAGGTTCTTAGCGAGTTTTACACCGCCACCTTTTCCTCTACCACCTGCATGGACTTGAGCTTTAATCACATGCCATCCTGTTCCGGTTTCTTCTGTAAGTTGCTTTGCTGCTTCTACAGCTTCCTCTGGGCTTGTGGCCAATTTACCGCGTTGTACGCCAACGCCAAAACTTGCTAAAATCTCTTTTCCTTGATATTCGTGAAGATTCATATTGAACTAAATTTTGCACAAAAATAGAAAACCGGAGTTTATTACAAACGAATTCCATGGAACATTTCAGAAATACTGTTAGACATCTCACATTTTATAGCCTTGATGTCTTAAATTCACTACAATATCTTCAACAAAATGATAACTTTAGTAGTTTTGAATGCTCAAAAAAAATTTACAAATGAAGCAGTCTGATTTACTTCAAATTAGCGAGAGTTACGGCGCCCCTACTTACGTATATGACGCAGATCTCATAAGTGACCAATACAAGCGCCTTTGTAGTGCTTTTGCAGAAGTAGAAGAATTGCGCTTGCACTATGCGGTTAAAGCAAACTCTAATCTTTCTATCCTAAAACTTTTCAATCATCTAGGAGCGGGTCTTGACACAGTTTCCATTCAAGAAGTTCAACTTGGAATCCGTGCCGGCGTTGATCCAAAAAAAATAATATTCACCCCCAATGGTGTGTCTATTGAAGAGCTTGAAGAAGCAGTGAAATTGGGAGTTCAAATCAATATCGACAACCTTTCTATTTTGGAACAGTTCGGACAGAAATACCCCGACATTCCGGTCTGTGTTCGTATCAATCCCCATGTTATGGCGGGTGGTAATTCTAAAATCTCGGTTGGTCACATAGACTCCAAGTTTGGAATTAGCATTCATCAAATTCCACATGTACTGAGAATTGTTGAACTCACAGATATGACTATTAACGGAATTCACATGCACACCGGAAGTGACATTCTCGACATTGACGTTTTTCTATATGCAACCGAAATATTGTTTGATACCGCAAAACATTTTAAACAGCTGGAGTTTCTTGATTTCGGAAGCGGATTTAAGGTGAGTTATACCCAGGGAGATATTGAAACCGATATCGAAGAATTGGGACAAAAACTGAGCAAACGTTTTAACGACTTTGTACAGGAGTATGGTCGTAAACTCACGCTAGCCTTCGAACCGGGAAAGTTTTTAGTGAGCAAGGCAGGATACTTTTTAGCCAAAGTAAACGTGGTAAAGCAGACGACTTCAACCGTTTTTGCAAGTGTTGATTCTGGATTCAATCACCTGATTAGACCAATGCTTTACGGTTCTCATCACAACATAGAAAACCTCTCAAACCCCAATGGCAAAGAGCGCTATTACTCTGTTGTTGGATACATTTGTGAAACGGACACCTTTGGATCGAACCGAAGAATCTCTGAAATAACAGAAGGAGACATTTTAGTCTTTCACAATGCTGGAGCCTACTGCTTTTCAATGGCAAGCAACTACAACTCCAGATTTAGACCTGCTGAAATTCTATGGTACGAGGGAAAAGCACACCTAATTAGAGAGCGTGAATCCTTTGAAGATCTCATTCGTCTTCAAAAAGAAATTAGTTTTTAGACCATTTAAAAGCTAAATTTGATTAAAGTGTGAGTTCAGCCTATGCGCTATATTTTAATCTTTTTGCTGTTTTTTTCATGGAGTGCTACCAGCAATGCCCAGGGTGGGATTGAATGGATGAGCATTGAAGAAGCAGAGGCCTTGGTAAAAACCGCAGATAATCCAAAGAAGATATTTATTGACGTATATACAGATTGGTGTGGATGGTGTAAAAAAATGGATCAGGTGACCTTCAATAATCCTGAAGTTTCTGACTATATGAACGCCAATTTTTATATGGTGAAGTTCAATGCCGAATCTAAAGATGATGTTTTTGTAAAAGGAACTACCTTTTCATTTGTACCTAGCGGAAGAAGAGGATATCACGAACTGGCTGTGGCCCTTACTCAAGGAAAATTAAGTTATCCAACGGTAGTATTCCTCGACCCAGAATTAAATATGATCACGCCACTGCCAGGATTTAGAACAGCTCAACCTTTTCTGCAAGTCGCCAAGTTTATAGGAGACAATGTGTATCAACACACCTCTTGGGAAGATTATATCAAATCAGACTGATTAACGGCTGTAATTCGGAGATTCTTTGGTAATAGTCACGTCGTGTGGATGGCTTTCTTTAATCCCACTGAAGGTAATTTTAACAAATTTTCCGGTCTCCTGAAGCGTTTCTACATCCTTGGCGCCGCAATAACCCATTCCTGCTCTAAGCCCACCTATAAATTGATGCATACTTTCAAACAATTCCCCTTTATAAGGTACGCGTCCTTCGATTCCTTCTGGGACCAGTTTTTTGATATCATCCTCAACATCTTGAAAATACCTGTCCTTACTTCCTTTTTTCATAGAAGCAACAGAACCCATTCCTCTGTAGGATTTAAATTTTCGTCCTTCAAATATGATTGTTTCTCCTGGTGATTCTTTAGTTCCAGCCAATAAAGAGCCTAACATGACTGTATCTGCTCCAGCTGCAATGGCTTTGGGAATGTCTCCTGTGTAACGAACACCTCCATCTGCAATTACCGGAACTCCGGTTCCTTTTAAAGCATTGGCCACTTCTAAAACAGCTGAAAACTGAGGAACTCCAACACCTGCAACAACACGAGTGGTGCAAATTGATCCTGGCCCAATACCAACTTTAACGGCATCCGCTCCTGCCTCTACTAAATATTTAGCAGCTTCGGCGGTGGCTACATTACCCACAACTACATCGAGATCAGGATAGTTTGATTTCACCTCTTTCAGCGTGTGAACCACTCCCTTAGAGTGCCCGTGAGCCGTATCAATAATCAAGGCGTCAACACCAGCCTCAACTAGCATTTTTGTGCGATCCAAGGCATCTACAGTTACACCGATTGCCGCTGCAACCACTAATCTTCCGTACTTATCTTTATTTGCTGTAGGTTTCTGAGTCAGCTTGGTAATATCTCTAAAGGTGATTAATCCTACTAAGTGATTATCGTCATCTACAACGGGTAATTTTTCAATTTTATTCTCCTGCAGGATTTCTTCAGCTTCACTTAAAGTGGTCCCCTTAGCGGCGGTAATTAAGTTTTCTGAAGTCATAACTTCTTCAACAGGTCTCATTTCATTTTTCTCAAAACGAAGGTCTCGATTGGTCACAATCCCCAAAAGCTTTCCCTCATCATCAACAACAGGTATTCCCCCAATTCGATTCTCGCGCATGGAATCCTTAGCATCTTTAACCAAGGCTGTAAGAGGCAAAGTGATAGGATCCATGATCATTCCGCTTTCGGCACGCTTAACCTTACGCACTTGAAAAGCCTGGTCTTCGATAGACATATTTTTGTGTAATACCCCTATTCCTCCTTCACGAGCAATTGCAATAGCCATCTCGTATTCAGTCACTGTATCCATTGCTGCAGAAACAATAGGTACGTTTATCCTTATGTTTTTAGTGAATCTCGTACTGATATCGACATCTCTTGGCAAAATTTGAGAATAAGCGGGTACGAGTAGTACATCGTCGTAGGTCAAACCTTCACCGACGATTTTTTCTTGGAAATTAAGCATTGCAATTACTATTTAATTGCATGCAAATGTACTCTATTTGTGCGTAATCTGTATCAAGCGTACTGAGAAAACAATGCATTAGCTTGATTTACGGCCGACTCAAAAGCAAACAAATCAATATTAGTCTTAGCCTTTTGAGCTGTAAAAAAAGAAATTGCTTTTTCAGTGGGCAGGTTTCCCACCAGCTCATTAGAAGCCATTGGACATCCACCATACCCCTGTATTGCGGTGTCATATCGTTTGCAACCAGCACTAAATGCAGCCTCCAATTTTTGCTTCCATTCAAGTGGAGCACAATGAAAATGGGCACCAAACTCAATATCTTGATAATGCGGAATTAAGGCGCTAAACAATTCATTAATATCGCTTACATCTGCATTTCCCATAGTATCTGAGAGCGAAATGATGCGAATGCCTTTTTGAGCAAGTTGTTCAATCCAGTGAAAAACGACAGCTACATTCCAAGGATCACCATAGGGGTTGCCAAATCCCATAGACAAATAAACCACCAATTCTTTATCGCGCGAAGTGCATAGTCCTTGAATTGAATCGAGCAATGCAAAGGACTCTTCAATGGTCTTATGCGTGTTTCGCATTTGAAAAATCTCAGAAATAGAGAATGGAAAACCCAAATACCTTATTTGTTCAAAAGTACAAGCCTCTTTTGCTCCTCTTTCATTGGCTACAATAACAGAAAGTTCAGTGGTCGTTTCGCTAAAATCCAATTCGTTTAAAACCTGGGCTGTATCCCTCATTTGGGGTATGGCTTTTGGCGAAACAAAACTCCCGATATCCAAAACATCAAAATTGCAGCGCAATAGCGATTGAAGGTATTTTATCTTTTGTGCGGTAGGAATAAAAGTCTTGATTCCTTGCATAGCGTCTCTTGGGCATTCGATGAGCTTAATCATGACTAAGGAATTAGAATAAGTAATGCTATAGCCACAAATACAATCACTTGCACGTACAACAGCTGAGTTTGATAATTCTCAAAATAATCCTTGAGTTGACCAGCGGTAAATGCAATAGTTCCAAATACCATCAAAGTAATCAGTGCAAAACTTATTCCTAATATCAAAAATTGAACAATCACATCGAGTTCATCATGAAATAAAAAACCCGGAAAAAAAGCTAAAAAAAACAAGCTCACTTTAGGATTTAAAACATTCATGCTGAAGGTCTTAAAAACCAGTTGTCGATTAGTCTCAGACACTTCATCTTGAGCATCAATTGAAATTTTTCGTTTTCGTCTAATGGCAGCAATAGTCAAATAGGTCAAATACAAGAGGTAACCAGCCCCAAAACCTTTTACTGCCCAAAGCAGTGTTTCGTTTGTTTGAATTATAGCGGCTAAGCCTAAAGCGAGAAACAAGGTGTGTACCATACATCCAGCAACAAAACCTAAAGTTGCCAACAAACCGCGTTTGTAGCCTTGTTGTAGTCCGATGGTAAGAACAAAAAAGTTGTCTGGTCCTGGTGAAAGGGCAAGTCCAAATGAAGCAGCACAAAAACCAAGAAACAACTCTACATTCACATCGATTCTTTTTTTAATTCCTTTAAAATGGATGAAATAAGTCCTGGACCTTCATAGACTAATCCAGAGTAAATCTGAATGAGGTCTGCCCCTGCTCTTAATTTTTCTAAAGCCGATTCTGCACTGTGAATTCCTCCTACACCCACTATTACAAATGGCTTTCTTTTGTGGGTCGAAATAAATTTAATGACCTCAGTACTGCGATCACACAATGGTCGACCGCTTAATCCTCCAGATTCATTGGCGTATTTCTGACTAAGGTCAATACCTTCTCGTGATATGGTAGTATTGGTTGCGATGATACCAGCGATATCTGTGCTTTCAACTATTTCGATGATATCCATGAGCTGCGCATCACTTAAATCTGGAGCGAGCTTTAATAAAATCGGTTTTTCAGAGACCTTAAGAGACTTAGCTAAAGTATTTCCTTCAGCTTTTAGGTTGCCCAATAAGCGAGTTAAGGGTTCTTTTTCTTGAAGTTCTCTTAAGCCAGGAGTATTTGGCGAACTCACATTGACCACAAAATAATCCACTACATTGTACAGCGCTCTCAGACATATCAAATAATCCTCTAATGCGTTTTCGTTAGGTGTAATCTTGTTTTTTCCAATATTACCACCAACGATAAAATTCCTGTTTTTTTGAAGGCGTCGTACCGCTTTTTCAACCCCCTCATTGTTAAAACCCATTCTATTGATGATACCTTCGTCGCTGAGTAAACGAAAAAGTCTTTTTTTGGGATTTCCCGCTTGTGGTTTTGGGGTAAGTGTTCCTATTTCAACAAAACCGAAACCGACATCGTGAAATGATTGACACAATTCCGCATTTTTATCCATCCCGGCAGCAAGACCGATAGGGTTCGAAAACTTCAATCCCATAAGATTTTTCTCTAAAACCGGACTTTTAGGCACAAACAAAGCGTTATAGAGCTTAGATAAACCTAATAAAGAAAATATTTTGAGTAGAAAAAACGTTGTATAATGGGCTCTCTCGGCATCTAATTGAAAGAGAAAATAACGCGTTAAAATTCGATACATCATGAGTTCAAAAATAGCAAGTATTAAAGGAATAGCGTATAAAATTGTATTACTAAGAATTAACTTTTTAATTTTCCAGCAATAAGTGGACATGAATGCACTAACACAGACGTTTTTAGATTTGGTTTCTATCGATTGCAAAGCATCTTTAGACCAAGGGCAAACCAAGCCTTCCTACGGGCAGATATCTGTGTTAAATATCATTGAAAGCGAATTGAAAGCTTTTGTTCCTGAACCTAAGTCGAACATCAAAAGGTTTAATGCACAGGGTATATTTGCCGAAATACCGGCCAGTGCAAAAAGAACTACTATTCCCACCATAGGTTTAGTAATTCAAACTGATTCGACTCCTGCACTTTCTAGTTGCATAAAGCCCGTCTTATTCGAAAAATACAATCCAAAAAACCGTGCACATAAAAAACATTTTTCTTCACTCTTAAATGAAGAAGAACTTGTGCTTTTGAACAGACTCAAAGGAAATTTCATCATTTCTTCTGACGGCCAGGGCACTTTAGGAACCGAGAGTAAAGCGGCGATAAGTATTGTTTTACACGCTTTAAAGGCTATTGTAAACGGAAAAGAGAAACACGGTAAAATTCAATTGCTCTTTGTATCTGACTGCTATGTCAAGAAAAACATTCAAAAAGCACCCTTAAGTTTTTTCAAGCCAGATTACAATTACACTATTGAAGGTGGAGCTCTTGGAAACATCTACTACAAAAGCAATGAATATGTAGATGCAGAAATTACCATCAAAGGAAATTATCAGAGGTATGGAACTATTGAAGAAGGATTAGTCAGTGCTCTTGAATTGACCAATGAATTGATCAACGCCTTACCTATGAAAGAAGATGCACAGCGCAGCGATCAAAAAAAAGGTCGTTTTCACTTAGAGGAAATTTTGGGTGACTCCCACGGAGCTCGCCTCAAACTTTTGATTGAAGATTTAGATAAAAATAGATTTGAAGCGCGTGTAAGACTTTTAGAATACATTGCTGATCAACAAAACAAGCGGTATCCTAAATCCATCAAAATACAGTTGAAAAACAGACAACATTCGATTGAAGAGTTCTTGAAAAACGATTGGGATTTTGTAGACTTCACCGTACGTGAGGCTATTGATCAAGGACTCAAAAAACAACAAACTATCGGTTCTCATCACTTGAGTAACGCTATAAAATTCAACGCCTTAGGCATACCCACCATAGGACTATTCACTGGCGGAGTGCATCAACGAACAAGCAAGGAATACATTTCTGTTCAACATATGGAAAAGGCTGTAGATTTCATACAAGGATTAGTCTACAGAGCAAGCAAACAAAAAAAGGCTTCCAAATAGGAAACCTTTTATGCTTTGGGTAAAAACTTTTGTTTCTACTTTTTTGTTTTAATGGTCTGCGACAATTCGTGGGAGATTGCTGATTTATCAAATTTCAGCTTACCCGCCATCGTCTCAATGACAACACTCTTATTTTCGTCTCCAAATTCAAGGACTTTACCGTGTAAACCACTTTTGGTAATAACACGATCTCCTCGCTTCAATTCTTCAACAAATTTCTTTTCGTCTTTCTGTCTCTTCACTTGAGGGCGAATCATAAAAAAATAAGCCACTACAAAGATTAAGATCAGTGGTAAAAACTGATTTAGTGCCTCCATTAATTAGTTCGTCGTTTTGAATGGAGCTTCAAAAGTTCCGTTCTGTCTTGGTTGAATAAAGGCTTTAATACGCAACATTTCAGTTCCTGTCGCAGTATTTGTATTCAACGTAATACTCTTAGTAACTTGGTTAGCACCTGTACCGTTAAACTTAACTACTAAAGAACCGCTTTCACCTGGAGCGATAGGTTGATTCTTCGGATAGTCAGGAACCGTACAACCACAAGACGACTTCGCATCTGTAATAATCAAAGGAGCATCACCTGTATTGGTAAACTCAAATATTTTTTCTTGTGGGGCTCCATAAGCGATTTGACCAAAGTCGTGTTCTTTCGATTCAAAAGACATCACTGGAACTTTAGCTTGCTGTGCGTCGCGCTGAACCGCATTTTCCATATTTGCAGAACTTACTTTATCTGCTGCTTTTTGCTTACATGAAGTCACAGCGAAGGCTAACATCGCTACTACTGCATAAGAAAGGATTCGATTATTCATATTTAAATTCTATTTTTTTCAAAAATAACATATTCTCACAAGTCTATAGAAGTCCTCGGCCTACTTTTTTAATTCGGTCATTCTCTTGGTATTCATTCAAGAGTTTATCCATTATTCCATTTAAGAAAATACTGCTTTTAGGACCGGAGTATTCTTTGGCAATTTCCAAATATTCATTAATCGTAACTCGAACAGGAATTTGATTGAAGTGCAGCAATTCGCAAATGGCCATTTTCAATAAAATCAAATCAATATCGGCGATTCTGTCTTGTTCCCAATTAGGAGTCTTTCCTTCAATTTCTTGAGCAAGCTCTTCATTTTTGAGTAACATAAATTCTAAAAGCTTTGTGCCGAAAAGAACGTCTTCATCGCTTTCAACCAAATGATCTCCGATACTAAATACTTCTGCCTTCGAATCTTGATTGCTTATCCATTTGAGAATAAATGTATTAATCAGCGGTAAATCATCGAGCCAAGTCAATTGTTCTTCTTCGATTTTTTCGTACAACTTTTCGTTTGGGGCGATTACCTGCTTAAAAAGTTGAACCGTGAACTCTTTATCCATTTCTAAAGAAACCGTTTCAGAATTCATGTAGTCCTGGTAAAAATCCTTTAGAATTAAATCCTCATACATGGATTTAAGGTAATCTTGATGCATACTCCAATCAGATACTTGATAGGTTTCACAAGCCTTTTTAAGTGACTGATCATTGATAATATTCATCCAAAATGTATTCTTAATCAGGCGTTCAGGGTCTACGACCTTCACTTCAGATTTTAAGTATCGATTTCGCTCTTTGACCAAACGCTTATCGACATAACGATACAATTCACTCATCAAATTGAATTGAAAAACATAGAGCTTATAAGCATCTCTTATACTCTCTTTCAAAAAGTTAAGCTGAAAATCAATGGTCTGTTCTTTGTTCTGCAAAACCGCATAAGCCCCTTGCATAACTTTAATTCTAATTTGCCGACGAGAGAGCATGTTTCAATCTTTTCTTGTAAGTAATTGGCACAAAAGTAAACTTATAAATTCATCTAAGCTATCTTTGATACGATTCTTATGCTGCTATGAAAGCTTTACGATATCTAAATAAATATTTTAAAAAATACCGCTCAAAACTACTCATCGGTCTGCTGATTACAATCAGTGCACGAGTTTTCTCGCTTATTATGCCTTCCTATGTCAATGCGTCTATTCAGGTCATTGAAAATTACAACAAGGGGCTTATTCAAATGAGTGAGGCCAAAGCAGCACTTTTAGAAGATATTTTAATCATCATTGGAACCACTTTAATATCAGCAACACTGACTTTTTTGATGAGGCAGTATGTGATCAATGTGTCGAGATACATCGAGTATGACCTTAAAAATGAGGTTTTTGAACACTACTTAACCCTTGATTTAGGTTTTTATAAAAAAAATAGAATCGGAGACTTGATGAATCGAATATCAGAGGATGTTTCTCAGGTGAGAATGTACGCTGGCCCTGCTTTAATGTATGGATTTCAGACACTTACGCTATTTGCAATTCTAATTCCTTTGATGTTTATCAAGGCGCCGACCATTGCGTTTTATACCGTATTACCACTTCCCGTTTTATCGGTTTTAATTTATAGAATCAGCCGAATCATTCATCAAAGAAGTACGAAAGTGCAGCAGTTTCTCTCGACCCTTTCGACTTTTACCCAAGAGGCCTTTTCTGGAATTGCCGTTGTAAAGGCCTATCGACTCGAAAATAACTTAGATCGTGAAATCAGTGATCTAGCCAATGAAGGAAAGGAGACAAGTATGAGTTTGGCTAAAGTAAATGCATGGTTTTTTCCAATGATGATTTTACTTATCGGATTGAGTAATATACTAGTCATGTACATAGGAGGTAGAGAGTACCTTGCAGGGAATATCACTTCTGTTGGGGTCATTGCTGAATTTATTCTATACGTCAATATGCTGACATGGCCAGTGGCAGTTGTGGGTTGGCTTACCTCTATCATTCAACGTGCCGAAGCTTCTCAAAAAAGAATCAACGAATTTTTGCAAACAAAACCTGAAATCGTCAATACAAATTTCGATTCTATAGAACTCCATGGTGAACTCGAATTCAAAAAAGTCTCTCACATTTACGACGATACCAACATACAAGCCTTAAAAGAGGTAAGTTTCAAGGTCAATAAAGGAGAAACCCTTGCGATTATGGGAAAAACAGGTTCTGGCAAGTCTACTCTTTTAGAACTGATCGCTCGACTGATGGACCCAACTTCTGGAGAAATCTATATAGATGGCCTCAAACTTCAAGACTACAACCTCGACGTACTGAGATCATCGATTGGAACCGTTCCTCAAGACGCGTTTTTATTTTCAGAAACCATAGAAAAAAATATCGCCTTTTCATTGGATGAACTCAATGAAGAAGATGTAATTGAAGCTGCAAAAAAAGCTATGGTACACGACAATATCATCGAATTTAAAGACGGTTATCAAACGGTATTAGGAGAGCGGGGAATAACCTTAAGTGGAGGTCAAAAACAACGTGTTTCTATCGCAAGAGCACTGATTAAAAACCCTAAATTATTCCTCTTCGACGACTGCTTATCAGCCGTAGATACAGAAACAGAAGAAAAAATCTTAAATGAACTCAAGGAAAGTTCAGCAGAGCTTACCACCTTTATTGTAAGTCACAGAGTCTCAAGCGTAAAACACGCAGACCAAATTCTCATACTCGATCAAGGTGAAATCGTACAACAAGGAAGTCATGAGCAATTGCTAAAAGACAAAAAAGGGTATTATTTTAAACAGTACTCTGAGCAATTAGCGCAATAAAATGTTGCTACCTACGCTTTTTTTTTACAAATTTGATATAGCCCATACTAAAGTATCATCGAATGAGTACGAGAGAATCAACCGAACAAGAAGAAATATTCTCAAAGGTTTTAAGAGCTGGAAGAAGAACCTATTTCTTTGATGTAAGATCAACAAAAGCTGGAGATTACTACCTAACTATTACAGAAAGCAAAAAATTCACCAACGAAGACGGAAGTTTTCATTACAAAAAACATAAAATTTATCTCTACAAAGAAGATTTTATGGCCTTCAAAGATCACGTAGAAGAAATGATGTCTTTTATTATCGATCAAAAAGGTGAAGAAGTTATTTCAGAAAGGCATCAAAAAGATTTTAAGAAAACTGAGAATGCCGATTCAGAATCCACAGAAGACAAGGCCGAAACATCGAGTTTCACCGATGTCAATTTTGAAGATATTTAAAAACTAATAACAAAATCATGCAGAGAAAAAAAGCACAATTCAAAATGTGCCTGACCATCGTTGCTTTATTTTTAAGCGGCCTGAGTGTTCAAGCACAAACACTTGAGTATTACCTTCCACAAGGCATCTCGTACAACAAAGACATCCCAACACCTAAAGAGGTCATCGGACACGAGGTTGGCGAGTGGCATGTAACACACGATAAGTTAAGTGAATACGTTCGAACATTGGCCGAAAAAAGTCCGCGTTTCAAACTTGAAAATAGAGGGAGTACTTTTGAAGGTCGACCCATACTTTTGGTTACTGTTACCTCAGAAAGCAATCACAATAATATCCAAGCCATTCAAGAAGACCGAATCAAGGTCGTAAATGGAGAAAAACCTCCCACTGCAGATATGCCAGTGGTTATTTATCAAGGATTCTCTATTCATGGTAATGAACCCAGTGGTTCTAATGCAGCTCTGGCTTACGCCTACTACCTTGCAGCCGCCCAAGGCGAAGAAATCGAAAAAAAGTTATCGAACACTGTCATTTTGTTCGACCCGAGCTTTAACCCAGACGGTTTGCAACGTTTTGCGTATTGGGCGAACACGAATCGAAATATGAATTTAACCGCAGACGGAAACGATAGAGAATACAATGAAGTCTGGCCTGGAGGAAGAACGAATCACTATTGGTTTGATTTAAATAGAGATTGGTTACCGGTTCAACTTCCTGAGAGTAGAGCACGTATAAAAACCTTTCACAAATGGTACCCTAACGTTCTTACAGATCACCATGAAATGGGTACGAATTCGACCTTTTTCTTTCAACCAGGAGAACCGACAAGAGTTCATCCCTTAACACCTCAACTCAACCAAAAACTTACGGCTGAAATCGGAAAGTACCACGCAGAAGCATTAGACGGCATAGGATCACTTTATTACTCTGAAGAAAATTATGACGACTATTACTACGGTAAAGGAAGTACCTTTCCAGATGTCAATGGTAGTGTCGGAATATTATTCGAGCAAGGTTCTTCCAGAGGACACATTCAAGAAAGTGAAAATGGTATTTTAACCTTTCCCTTCACCATAAGAAATCAGTTCACAACTGCCCTTTCAACACTGAAAGCAGCCAATGAGTTAAAAACAGAACTCATGAGTTATCAGTATGAATTCTTTAAAGGAATGGCAGAGGAACAACGAAAAAGCAAACTCAAGGGATATGTCTTTGGACATACAAAAGACAAGGCGAAAACCGACCATTTAGCTGAGGTACTCAACAGACATCAAATTCAATTTCACAAATTAAAAAAGGATGTCAATATTGCCGGAAAGAATTTTAGTGCCAACAGCAGCTATGTCGTTCCCTTAAACCAGCGCAATCCAAGACTTATAAAGGCCATGTTTGAAAAGAGAACCACCTTTACAGACAGCCTTTTCTACGATATTTCAGCTTGGACCTTTCCTCTTGCCTTCAATTTAGATTACAGTGAGTTAAACAACTTAGATCTTGCCGGAGAAGCACTTCAAACACTTGAAATGCAAAATGGAGAAGTTAGCGCTCAAAGTAATTACGCCTATTTGTTCGAATGGCACGAATACTACACTCCAAAAGCGCTTTATCACATACTATCTAAAGGTGTGCGAGCAAAAGTGGCAAAGTCACCTTTTGAACTCAATGGAAAAACTTACGATTACGGAACAATTATGGTTCCAGTGGTTGGACAAAACAAATCCAAAGAGGAACTCTTCGAATTGATGAAAGAGGTAGCATCAGCAGCTCATTTATCTGTAGATGCCGTTTCAACGGGACTAACCAGAGGAATTGATTTAGGAAGTAATGAATTTGACGGTGTACAACTCCCTAAAATTGCACTTTTAGTAGGAGAAGGCATCCGCTCTTATGACGCTGGCGAAATATGGCATTTAATGGATACCAGATATCAAATACCTATCACTAAAATAGATCTTAAAACCCTTCCTTATGCCGACCTCAGTCGCTATACCGACATAATCATTGCAGGATTTGGTTACGGCAGTTCTAGAATAAGTGAAAGCACAGTCAACAAGATTAAATCTTTCGTTCAGGATGGTGGAAGTGTCATCGCCTATAGAAATGCCGCAAATTGGCTCAATACCAACGGGTTTTTAAACTTAGAATTCAAGCGCAATTCAATGGTCGCTAAAAATATTTCTTTCGAACAACGAAATGACTTTAGAGGTGCACAAAATACTGGTGGAGCGATTTTTGAAGCCCATATCGATCGCACGCATCCCATTAATTTTGGTTTTACCTCAGATAAAATTTCACTTTTTAGAAACACGAATATTTACTTAAAAGCGGATAAACAGAGTTATAATAATCCTATTCAATACACTTCAAATCCCTTACAGAGCGGATATATCTCTGAAGAAAATCTAGAATTGATTAAAAACAGTGTGCCCTTAAAAGTAAATCGATTGGGACGAGGTAAAGTTATTCTCTTTACAGACAACACCAATTTTAGAGCTTTCTGGTACGGAACAAATAAATTATTGGCTAATGCTATTTTCTTCGGAGATAGTATGTAAAAAGTTATCCTATTGAGGTGCCGTTTGGTGCCTGTTCTTGGGGCTGTATAAGAATCACATCTTTTCCTTGTACAGCTCCGAGAATCAAAAATTCACTCATAAAATTGGCGATTTGTTTTTTTGGGAAATTGACAATCCCTACAATTTGCTTTCCAATTAAATCTTCAGGAAGGTAGCGATGGGTTAATTGGGCTGATGTCTTTAACACCCCAATGTCAGCACCAAAATCAACTTCAATTTTATAGGCAGGTTGTCTCGCTTGCTCAAAAATACTTGCACTACATACTGTCCCTACTCGAATGTCCAGGGCGGCAAATTGATCAAAACTGGTTTCGGGTTTTTCTTGTTTAGACATAGCCTTTATAAAATGATGCGAATTACCATTGTTCTCTCTCCTTTAAAGCCTTAATATGAGCGAGATGATGCATGCTGTGCCATGCGTATTTCAATACGTTTAGGCCTAGACTTTCTGTTTTATTGCCTTCTGGATGGATATAAGTACGTTGAAATTCATCTGCTGTTAACACCTTAATCATTTGCGTTAATTTTCTGTGGAGCAGTTCAATGAATTCCAGTTCCTCCTCAACAGAAATCGTGTTTGAAGCTCTTAATTTCACCCAAGGATCTTGATCGTATGCTTTTATTAGGGGATTTTCCTCTGTCAATGCCCATTTAAAACGAATGTAAGAGTGCATATGGCTATCCGCAATGTGGTGAATCAATTCGCGAACAGTCCATCCGCCTTCTCGATAGGGAGTGTTTAGCTGTGACGAATTCAGATTTTGCACCTCTTCTTTCAAGAGAAGTGGAAATTGACTTAAATCTGCTGTGGCTTGTTCAATGTGCTCGGGCCTTATTATTTCTGGAGGTTGAAATCCACCGATGGGAAATCGCAAGTCCATCTATTTGAAGTCTACCAATTGCACATCGAATATCAGTGTCGCATTTGGAGGAATGACACCTCCAGCACCACTGGCCCCATATCCTAATTCAGCAGGAATGACCAAACGCGCCTTAGCTCCTTTATTCAGTAAAGCAATACCCTCATCCCATCCAGCGATAACCTGGCCTACACCCAAGGTAAATGCTATAGGATCATTGCGTTTAAAAGAAGAGTCAAACACTTGGCCGTTCATTAATTGTCCTTCGTAATGAACTGAAACTTGACTTCCTCGACTCGGATTTTCTCCGCTGCCTTCTTCTAAGATCTTGTAATATAAACCGCTTGCTGTTTGTTCAAAACCATCAACTAAGCTTTTCATCGCCTCTTCTCTCTTCTTTTTCTCTTCTTCTAAGCGCTGCTGACGAGCACCTTCAAAATTTCTAAAGGCCTCAATGGCATTCCAAGATTCAGCTTCTTCACCAATCCTATTAATACTCAAAGATTCGATAACATCACCTTGTTCAATGGCATCCACAACATCTTGACCTTCTACAACAAATCCGAATACGGTGTGCTTATCGTCTAACCAAGGCGTCGCTGTATGTGTAATAAAAAACTGGCTTCCATTAGTTGCAGGGCCTGCATTTGCCATAGATAAGACCCCTGACTTGTCGTGTCTAAGTTCAGGATGAAATTCATCGTCAAATTTATACCCAGGATCACCTGTTCCTGTTCCTAAAGGACAACCTCCTTGAATCATGAAATCACTGATTACCCGATGAAACTTAAGTCCGTCGTAATAGCCTTCTCCCTGTCTTTTGGCTGAATTTTCCATATTCCCTTCTGCTAAGGCCACAAAATTACCTACAGTTCCAGGGGTTAAGTCATGCGTTAATTTGAGTTTTATGCTTCCTTTAGAAGTCGCAAAATGTGCGTAGATTCCGTTTTCCATACTGTTTTTTTGATTTGTCAAAAGTACAACAATGTGTTAGTTCACACCACTTAATTGTCCTCCGTATTGGTCTACCAAGTAAATCAATGCTGACATTGCAGCAGCTCCCAACTCTAATTCTCTTTTATTGATTTCTGAAAAGGTGTCATTTTCGCTGTGATGGTGATCAAAATAACGTTGTGTATCAGGTCTTAGCCCCGACAAAACGATCGACTCAGATTTGAGCGGACCTATATCTGCTCCACTTCCACCGAAGGTAAAATGATCGACCAAATAGGGCTCGAAATAAGGTTCTAGTTTCTGATATTTTTGAAACATTTCAACCGAGGTGTCAAAAGAAAATCCTCTAGGTGTAAATGCCCCTGAATCGCTTTCTAAAGCAAAAATATGCTGTTCTCCTTTGCGTTTTGCTTGATTTGCATACTCATTGCCACCACGCATTCCATTTTCTTCATTCATAAAGAGCACCACACGAATACTTCGTTTTGGCTTGTAATTCAAAGCTTTAAAAGATTCTAAAACAGCCATACTCTGCACCACTCCTGCGCCGTCATCGTGAGATCCGTCTCCAATATCCCAGGAATCTAAATGTCCTCCAACAACAATAAATTCATCTGGATAGGTAGAACCTTTGATCTCTGCGATCACATTGAAGGATTCCACATCTGGAAGCTGCTTACAACTCTGTTTAAAGTACAGTTTGGTTTTTGGATTTAAAGCCAAAGTCGCAGACAATAATTCTGCTGCATTTGTGCTGATAGCCGCGGCAGGAATTCGCTCCTGCTCCGTCAATTCTCCATAACTCATTGAACCTGTATGCGGAAAATCGTCTAATCTCAAGTTCATTGATCGAACTATTACCCCGAGTGCACCGTATTTGGCTGCCTGTTCAGCGCCTGAATAACGCTGATTCACACAACCTCCATAAGATGCGAATGTATTGATTAAGGTAGGATCCATCGGTCGGTTGTAAAAAACGATTTTACCTGAAATTTTTCGTTTGCCTAATGCAGCCAGCTCTTCAAAAGATTTCACCTCAACTACTTCTGCCTTAATACCCAATGCTGGGGTTGCAATAGAACCACCCAGTGCAGCGATTGGAATGTCTGTGGTCACCCCTGGTGAACTCTCTATAAAAGCAAATTCAGGTGTTCCCCTGACCCATTTTGGAACCATTACCTTTTGAAGCCATACTCGATCAAACTTTAATTTTTTCAATTCTCGTTCGGTATAAGCTACGGCCTGTTCCGCTTCAACTGAACCCGATAGACGTCCTCCGATTTCATTCGACAAATACCGCAACCAATCGTAAGAAGAAGAAGCTGTCAAATGATGGTCAAATAATTTCTTAATCATTACCGAATCGCTTTTGCGAACTGCTTCGTCCTGTGCATTAAGCAAGAAGCACCCTATTAAAAGCGTGAAGAATAGCATTAACTTTTTCATAGTATTACTTATTTACTGGCAAACTCAATGACCTCTTGTTTACCAACGGTAGACTCCACCATAATGATGAGGCGTTCTACCACATTTCTCAATTCTCTTATGTTTCCAGACCAATCGTACTGTTGCAATTGCATCAGCGCCTCTTTTTCGAAGGTTTTTGGTTTATTTCCATACTCCGCTGAAATCAGCTGATTAAAATGCGCCACCAATAAAGGAATATCTTCTAAACGTTGATTCAATCCAGGAACATGAATCAAAATTACTCCTAAGCGGTGATACAGGTCTTCTCTAAATTTTTTTTCCTGAATTTCGGCTTTTAAATCTTTGTTCGTCGCAGCCAAAACACGAACATCCACATCAATGGATTTATTAGAACCTACAGGCGTAATTTTCTTTTCTTGAAGTGCTCTCAACACCTTAGCCTGAGCCGATAAGCTCATATCCCCTATTTCATCGAGAAACAACGTACCTCCTTGAGCCTGTAGAAACTTACCTGAACGGTCTTTTACCGCTGAAGTAAAAGCTCCTTTTACATGTCCAAACAGTTCGCTTTCAATTAATTCCGAAGGTATTGCTGCACAATTCACCTCAATCATTGGTCCTTTAGATCGACTGCTTTGTTGATGAATTTGATGTGCGACCAATTCTTTACCACTTCCGTTAGGTCCTGTGATTAAAACCCGAGCCTCAGTTGGGGCAACTTTTTGAATTTTTTGTTTGATTTCATCAAGGGCTGCACTGCTGCCTATCATCTCAAAACCTTTGGCGACTTTTCGCTTTAACCTCTTGTTTTCTTTAACAATGGTATTGCGATCTAAAGCGTTTCGCACGGCAGTCAAGAGTCGATTTAAATCAGGTGGTTTCGAAATGTAATCATAAGCACCTAAACGCATGGTTTCGACGGCAAGATCTAAATCTCCATGACCAGAAATCATGATAAATGTAGCCTCGTGTTCTATTTTTTGTGCCGCTGATAATACTTCAACACCATCCATTTTTGGCATTTTAATATCACATAGCACCACTTTTATATTTGGGTGCTCTTTGAGCAAATCGACAGCAGTTAAGCCATCCTGGGCACTGTGAATTTGATACTTTGGAAATTCTTTGGCGATAATTTTTTGAAGCACCCTTTGGATACTCTCTTCGTCTTCTACTATTAATATCTTAGACATCCTCTCCTTTTTTTGATATCAAATGAACATCCCTCTGCGGAAAAGGAATGGTGATTCCCTCTTTTTGAAATGCGTTCATGATTTGAAACCTCAAATCACTTTTAATTTGATTACTTAAAAAACTATTTTCAGTGTAAAAAGACACCTTGAAAAGGAGGCTAGAATCGCCGAAATCTTCAAAAAATACAAAGGGTTCTGGTTTAGCTAAAATCAATTGATGTGACAAGGCTATATCTACTAAAAGCTGCTTTACCTTGTTGACGTCTGATTCATAGGCCACCCCCACTGAAACAGATTCTCTTGTGGCTTTGTGGTTTTGAGTGAAGTTGTAAACACTTTGCGTCACCAATTTATGATTCGGCACAATAATAATCTTATCGTCTCTTGTTAAAATTTTAGTCGTACCAAATGAAAGTTCAACAACTTTACCTACTATGCCTTCAACTTCAATGACATCTCCCGTTTCAATACTCTTACTTGAAATCAACATAAAGTAGCCCAAGGTATCCTGTAAAAACTCCTTCAAGGCAAAACCCAATCCCAACAAAATTCCTGCCGCTGCAGTGAAAATTCCATTTACATCAAGACCCAAAACACTGAGGGAGATTAAAAAGAGAACGATATAAATAAAAGTCTGAATGACTTTGAATAAGCCAGCGAATTTCAGCTGATCATCTTCATTTTTAAACAAATACGATTTAGCGAGTAAGCGCTTTATCGAACGCATTAAAATGCGCGTCAGAAAAAAAAGCAGAGCGATTAATAGAATGGCACCCAAATTGAAATTAATGGTCATACCACCAACGGTGAAGGCACCACCAAAGTTCAATACAGATTCAAAAAATTCTGCTACTTGGGCAAAATCAAGCTGTTTGGTTTTTTCAGCAATTTGATGCATGATTAAGACTTAACTTTTAATCCAGCGAACGATTTTTTTCAAACTTGGCTTCTGGCCGTGCATTAATATCCCCACACTATAAATCTTCGCGCTTAACCACAAAATACCCAAAAAAGTTGTGAACGACAATATCAGCGAAAGAATTAATTGCCAGACTTCTACAAGGTTTGCGCCAATCCCAAAAGGCAATCGCATTAACATTACAATAGGTGCCGTAAACGGAAAAATTGAGAAAAATACCGCAATATCACCATGAGGTGCATCAAACACAGAAATGAATCCGATATACATGGCGAAAATTAAGGGCAAAACGATGGGAAACATAAACTGCTGAGTATCGGTCTCTTGATCTACAGCAGCACCAATAGCAGCATATAGAGAGCTATAAATAAGATAGCCCAATATAAAAAAGAGCATAAAAAAGAAGGCCATGCTCTCCCAAGGAAATTGAAGTACAGCTTGAATGTATCCCTCTAACTGTTGAGAAAACTGAAGAAAGGCTTCATTATCATTCCCTAATGTCAATTGTTCTCTTTCAAAAAGACCATCTAATCCCAATCCTAATCCAATAAACAAAAGCACAAACAAGACAAAGGCAATACCAATCCAAATCATAAATTGGGTCAGACCCGCCAGAGTTGTACCCACTATTTTACCAATCATTAGTTCTATTGGTTTCACAGAGGATACGATGACCTCTATAATTCGAGAGCTTTTTTCTTCAATGACCGAACGCATAACCAAACCGCCGTAAATAATGATAAACATCATCAGAAGGTAGCCAAAAGCTCCTCCCATAAATGCTTTGATTTCATTGATTCCCTTGAGATTTAATTCACCTTGATAATTTTGATTTTTTAAAGAGTAAGACCTGGTTACCTCTTCAAATTGCCCTTGATCAATACCTAAATTTTTTAAGCGTTCTTCTTCTAATTTTGATTTTATAGCCAGTTCAAAAGGGGTTATCATTTGAATCGAAAAACTACTCTTTGAATACATAACAGCTCCCTCAGCACTTTGTTCAACAGAATTTGCTTTAGGAATGTACAATAGCCCCATAACCTCTTTTTCTGCGACCTCAGCTAAAGCCTCATCAAGGGTCAGTTGATTTATGAGCTCAATATTTGATAGCGTTTGTGCGCTGAAGACCTCCTCGAACTGCGCGCTTTCATCTAAAACCCAAACTTTAGTGTCTGAACTTGTCGCATTGAATTGAATAAGCCAAAGAATCAAGGCGAGCATAACAATAAAAAGCATAGGTGACATAAAAGTCATCACAATAAACGATCGGTTTCGAATACGAGCTAAATACTCCCTTTTTATAATCAAACGCAGCTTATTCATCAGTTTCCGTGTTTTTTGATGTTTCGCACAAACAGTTCTTGTACCGAAGGAATCTGATCTTCTAAATGTAAAAGACTTGATGTACTCAAAAGATCTTTGAGAATGGCATCTGCATCTTTATCGGCGTAATTCAGCTTTAAATCTACCTTATTTTCTCCTGTGAAATTCACGTCAAAAATCGCTTCGCAACTCGAAATAAATTCTTCTAAAGCAGGGCGGTTTTCATTGATCTGTAATCGAATGTGGTACACGCGATCTTTGGCTTGCTGTTGTAAGTCATGCACCTCACCTTCTAAAATTTTCTTCGATTGGTGAATTAAACAGATGCGATCGCAAAGTTCTTGCACGGATTCCATTCGATGTGTAGACAGGATGACCGTAGTTCCATTGTTTTTGAGCTCTATGATTTCATTTTTAATCACCTCGGCATTCACCGGATCAAATCCACTAAAAGGCTCGTCTAGAATAAGAAGTTTGGGTCGGTGTAAAACCGTCGAGATAAATTGTACCTTTTGAGCCATTCCCTTCGAGAGTCCACTTACTTTTTTATCTATCCAAGATTGTATTTGAAATTTTTCGAACCAAAAGTTCAATTGGGCTTTGGCCTGTTCAACTGACATTCCTTTGAGTGTTGCCAAATAAACCAACTGCTCTCCAATTTTCATATTGCGGTATAAACCGCGTTCCTCAGGCAAATACCCGATTTGAGAAACATCTTCTGCATTTAAAGGGTGACCATTGAATAAAACAGTTCCATTATCGGCGTAAATGATTTGATTCAAAATTCGAATTAGGGTTGTTTTACCCGCTCCGTTTGGCCCGAGAAGACCGTAGATAGAAGCTTGGGGAATTTGAACAGAAAAATCGTCTAATGCCTTGAAGCCCTGATAAGTTTTAGTGAGATTGTCAATTTGTATAAGGGCAGATTTCATACTCAAAATAGCCGAGTGAGCGACTTCAATTCTTCTTTAAAATAAAACCCACCCTTAAATAAGACTTCAAGGATGGGAAAAAAATTGCTATGAAAAAGAAAATTAATATTGGTTAACCAATACTTCTGCTAATATAGTACTTTATTTTAAATGACTTACAAATCAAGAGAACATATCTCGAATTCTGTCAAAGGTCGACTTCTCTTTTAAATTCGGATTCGGTTTAAAATTTTGGTCCTCCTGACAGTTTTCAAAAAATGCAGTTTGCTCTGCATTTAGTTTTTGTGGTGTCCAAACCAGTACGTGCACCAAGAGATCTCCTTTTGAATATCCATTGAGTTCACTTAAACCCTTAGACCTCAATCGGAGTACTTTTCCAGATTGTGTTCCTTTTTCAATTTTTATTCTGACCTTGCCGTCCACGGTGTCAATCTCTTTTGAGGCTCCGAGTACAGCTTCAGAAAAACTTATTCTCAGGTCGTAGTGCAAGTTTTTTCCCTCTCGTTTAAGGGTGTCGTGTTCTTCTTCTTTAATCACTACCATCAAATCTCCAGGAATAGAATTTCCTCCAGCTTCGTTCCCTTTACCTGAAACTTTAAGCTGCATTCCCTCTTCTACACCAGCGGGGATTTTTATAGAAACTGTTTCTTCCTTAGTGATTAAACCTCGCGCATCAGCACCAGTAGGTTTCGAGGCAATAATTTCACCTGAACCACTACAAGTACTACAAGGAGATTGGGTTTGCATTCTACCTAAAATAGTATTGGCGATTTTTGTCACCTGTCCAGAACCGCCACATGTCGTACAAGTTTTAAATCGAACTCCTTCAGCTTGTACTTTTCTTTTGACTTTAACCTTTTTTTCAACGCCGTGAGCGATATCACCTAAATTCAATTTTATTTGAATTCTGAGATTTGATCCCTTCACTCTGGCTTGTTGTCCGAAGCCTCCAAATCCACCGAAGCCTCCAAATCCACTAAAAATATCTCCAAATTGACTGAAGATATCATCCATATTCATTCCACCAGCACCTGCACCTCCTTCAAAAGCGGCGTGTCCAAATTGATCGTAACGAGCTCGTTTATCGGAATCAGAAAGAATTTCATAAGCTTCAGCGGCTTTTTTAAAATTCTCCTCTGCACTTTGATCGCCAGGATTTTTATCTGGATGGTATTGTATGGCTTTCTTGCGATACGCCTTTTTGATTTCAGCTTCACTTGCTCCTTTAGAGACCCCGAGAACTTCGTAATAATCTTGTTTCATAATTTATGATTTACCAACAACCACCTTTGGATGTCTAAGGATGCGTTCTCCCAATTTATACCCCTGTTCTACAACATCGACAATCTTTCCTGCCAATTCTGGCGAAGGAGCGGGAATTTGCGTAATCGCCTCGTGTATATCTGCGTTAAAGTCGTCCCCAGCGCTTACCTCGATATGTACTAAACCTTTTGCCTTTAAAACTTCTTTAAATTTATTGTGAATGAGTTCAACACCTTGAAGAATTTCTTGATCTGCCGATAACTTGAGCTGCTCAAGAGCCCGCTGAAAATCGTCTTGAACCGGCAGCAAAGCTGACATCAATTCGCTTGATGCCGTTTTAAACAAGTCTATACGTTCTTTTGAGGTTCTCTTTTTGTAGTTCTCAAATTCAGCAAACAAGCGCAAGAACTTATCGCGTTCTTCTTGCAATAAGTCTTCGGTACTTTTTTCGTTCTTTTCTTCCTCTGCCTCTTTCTTGGCCTCGGTATCCTGATTTTCTTGGACAGTTTCCTCTACG
>WTJC01000022.1:0-7279 GCA_011525015.1 Flavobacteriales bacterium | reverse complement strand
TCCTTTAAAGCAAATTATCTGCCAACACCATCAAAAATGTCAAATTGTCATATAAATTCAGCATTCAAAAAAGAAGTGAAATTTTGATGTCTGAATTGATCAGGGTCAATTTTTACGGATTGCACATGCTGAGATTCTAAAACAACAGCTGACATCTGTCCAAGCAGTAGTCGTAAGACCAGCGAAGGAACCCCTAAAGACAGATAAAAAACACCTAATTTTTTTGAAAGCAAACGTGTCATTTCAGCATGAAGAATGGGTTTTGG
The DNA here is from genome assembly GCA_011525015.1 of Flavobacteriales bacterium. Taxonomy (GTDB): domain Bacteria; phylum Bacteroidota; class Bacteroidia; order Flavobacteriales; family Flavobacteriaceae; genus UBA3478. The sequence continues at coordinate 7,013 of WTJC01000022.1, read as the reverse complement.
AGCTACGGCATTGACTACACCTGTAATTGGATTTTCTATGAGCGTTTTTATCAGCTGCAGCAAATCTTCAAGTGCAATCCATGATTGCCATTGTTTTCCTCCCCCTAATGGAGCCATAAATCCAAACTTTGCTGGTTTTAGGAGTTCTTTTAAAGCCCCTCCTTTTTTAGACATCACAATTCCGATGCGAAGTATGCAATAAGACACATTGATCTTATCAAAATCAGCGATACAGTCTTCCCATTTCTCAACCACCTCACCTAAAAATGAAGAGTTGAAGTTCGTACTGTACTCATCGTGAATTAGAGATTTAGAACTCTCATAAATACCGATTGCTGATGCATTAATTACTTTAGGTCGATCAGAAGTCTTAAGCTCAGCAATAGCCTTTTGCAAAGTATTTACACTGTCAATTCTGGAATTTAGGATGTCTTTTTTATTCGATTTGGTCCAGCGTTTTGAAATCGAAGTGCCTGCAAGATTAATCACTACAGCAGCATCTTTAAAAACCTTTGCATCAATTTCTCCAACGCTCGGATTCCAATAAAAATTTTTTGCAGGTTCCTCAGCGACCAAGGAAGAGTTTCGAGTGAGCCAAACCACAGTATAACCTTGATGACTTAAAAAATCACTTAGAGCTCTTCCTATTAAACCTGAGCCTCCCGCAATAACTATTTTTTTCATTTTTTAATTTTCTTTTATTCCTCTAAGCATTTCTCTTTTACCCGGTGGACCAGGTAATCGTTCTACTCGAAGTCCTAAATTTTGAAGTGATCTTCTGACATCTCCTTTAGCACAGTAGGTCACAAATACGGCATTCACACTCATTCTCGATACTAAAACGTTTAAGGATTCCTCAGTCCATAATTCGGGTTGCACTCGGGGTCCAAATGCATCAAAATAAACCAAATCTACAGGCTCCTTGTCGCTATATTCCAAAAGATCTATCTGCCTTTTTTCTAATGAGAACTTGCCTGCATACATCTCTTTAGAATCCCATGCTTGACCGCACATTTCTTTAAAACTATTAGTATTTACAGCCGTAAATTGTTCATAATTCAATTGTACTTGTTCTTCGGTAGATACAGGAAATTTATCAATACCGGTATAGTTCACTTCGAGGTCAAATTCTTTAGTAGACAAAAAGTCATAGGTCAGCAGTAGATTGAGGCCCGTACCTAATCCCATTTCAACGATATGAATTTTTTGTTTGTCTTTTGCGACAACGTCTTCAGCTTGAATTCTATAAGCTAATCCATTTTTCAAAAATACGTGCTGCGCTTCTGCTAAGGCTCCGTGAACAGAGTGATACTGCTCATTCCAATCGACGAGCTGTATGGTTTTCGAACCGTCAGAAGTTGTTATTATGTTGCGTCGCATATGATGAAATCTGAAAATAGTATACTACATTTACAGCAAAATAAAGGCTTATGATAAAGGTAACCCAAATAGAAAAAAGTAAGATTTCAACAATTGACTTCGACAACTTGTCTTTTGGTACCGTTTTTAGTGATCATATGATGGTATGTGATTATAAAAATGGCCAATGGCAACAGGCTGAAATCAAACCCTATGAACCATTTACCTTTGATCCTTCTGCGAGTGTATTCCATTACGGTCAAGCTTTATTCGAAGGAATGAAAGCCTATAAAGGCGAAAACAACGAGGTGTTTTTATTTAGGCCCGATCAAAATATCAAACGATTTAATAAATCCTCAGAGCGTATGGCTATTCCAGAGTTTCCTGAAGACTTATTTTTAGAAGGCTTGAATCAATTACTTCGATTAGATGCCGACTGGATTCCACAAGGTGAAGGGCAATCGCTATATGTGCGACCATTCGTAATTGCCACCGAACCCTGTATTCAGGCCAATCCATCTAAAGAATATCGATTCGCCATTATATGCTCTCCAGTGAGTAGCTATTTCAGCGGAGCCGTCAAAGTAAAAATTGAAGATCATTATTCCAGAGCAACACCAGGAGGATTTGGGTATGCCAAAGCCGCAGGTAATTACGGGGGTCAATTCTACCCTACTGAACTGGCAAAAGCGGAAGGATTTCATCAAATCATCTGGACAGATGCTGTGAGCCATGAGTATATTGAAGAGGCGGGTACCATGAATGTCTTTGTGCGAATTGGAGATACCCTAATTACGAATCCAACCTCTGATACTATATTAGATGGGGTGACACGAAAGAGTTTGATTCAATTGGCTAAAGATTTAAAAATCCCATTAGAAGTTAGACCTATTGCTATTAGTGAATTAATTGAAGCTTCAGCGAAAGGAGAATTACTTGAACTCTTCGGTGCAGGAACCGCAGCAGTAATTAGTCTTATTGAAACATTTAACTACAAGGGTCAGAATTATCAAGTTGAAAATGATGCGAATTCCTATGCGCAACAATTGAAAAAGGCGCTAACCGATATACAGTTAAATCGAGCAGAAGATCAGCATCAGTGGAGGTATAAAGTACAGTAATGATTTTTAGTCAAGGTCAACTCATATTCGCACTCTGTTTTGTTATAGGATTTAGTGTACTCATTTATCTATCCTATAAAAAAGATAGAAAATTGCACCAGAAAAACTACAAGGACTTATGGAATGTTGCTCTGGGCTTTGTCGCATTTTTCACCTTGTTAATCCTTTTGAAATACCTCTTAAGTAAGTAATGTTTAAAGCAGCACTCTTTGTATTTATCGGAGGCGGAATAGGAAGTACATTGCGCTACGCATTATCAATCGCTTTCGGTACAGATCAACCATGGCATCTCGGTACTTTAGCGGCAAATGTCTTAGGCTGTTTTATTCTTGGGTATCTAAGTCATTATTTCAGTTTGAGCGATACCGCAAATCAAAGCTTATACCTGTTATTGGCAACAGGGTTTTGCGGAGGGTTCACCACCTTTTCTACCTTTAGTCTAGAGGGATTCGCCTTGATTGATAAATCGAAAATATTACTCTTTTTTCTGTATGTTTTGGTTAGTATTAGTATCGGTATTCTCGGAATAATTGCCGGACAATGGATTTCTAAAATAATTCACACTTAGAAAAACCAATCTCATAATTAAGTCGCTTCACAATTGTCAAATTGAATAATTTAAATTGCAATATTTAGAGATTTCTTAAAAGTACTTTCAGATTTGTTGAAATAAATTCAAAGGTTTTTAGATTTGATTGAAATTAATTCAAATAATTCTTAAAAACAGTGAAAAAAATTGAAGCAATCATTAGGAAATCTACTTTCGATGAGGTAAAAAAAGCACTTCACGAAATAGAGGTTAACTTCTTTAGTTATTGGGACGTAACTGGAGTAGGTAACGAAAAACAAGGACATGTATACAGAGGTATTAGTTATTCAACTTCGGACATACAGCGTCGCTATTTATCAATTGTAGTATCAGAAGACTTCGTAGAAAAGACAGTCAATACCATCATGCAAGCTGCACGAACAGGTAAGGTTGGAGACGGGAAAATTTTCGTTTCAGACGTAAGTGATGCATACAGAATCAGAACAGGAGAAAACGGTTACGCCGGAATCAATTAAAAAACACATTATGGAAAACGCAATTTTTACAGCCAATAATGTATGGATGATGCTCTGTACAGGATTAGTATTCTTTATGCACCTTGGCTTCTCATTTTTAGAAATAGGTCTTACAAGACAAAAAAACACAGTCAACATTTTATTTAAAAATGTATTTATCATTACCGTCGGTTTGTTACTTTATTACATAGGCGGATTTAACTTAATGTATCCTGGATTTGAAGACGGCGATTCTGGCTTTTTCAAGTTTGCAGGATTTGGTATTGCAGCTCCTGATGGAGGAATGACACCCGCATATGCTGATGGTGGTTACACCTGGTGGACAGACTTTTTATTCCAGGGAATGTTCGCAGCAACCGCAGCGACTATCGTTTCTGGTGCAGTTGCAGAGCGTGTTAAATTACCTTCATTCTTCATCTTTACCATTATTTATGTAGGGCTTGTATACCCAATCGTAGGTTCATGGAAATGGGGTGGTGGATTCTTAGACAGCTTAACCATTGGTGAGGCTTCAGGATTCTATGACTTTGCAGGATCAACACTTGTACACTCTGTTGGAGGATGGGCTGCAATCATCGCAGTAGCGCTATTAGGCCCTAGAATTGGGAAGTATTCAGAAGATGGCTCAGTTCGAGCAATCCCAGGTCACAGTTTACCATTCACAACAGCTGGAGTACTTATTCTTTGGTTAGGTTGGTTTGGTTTTAACGGTGGTTCTGTACTTTCTGCAGACCCAGAGTTAACTTCTTTAACTTTGGTGACAACATCTTTAGCCGCAGCAGCGGGAGGTGTATCTGCATTTTTAGTGTCTTACTTTAAGTTTAAAAACTTTGATTTAACCATGTTCTTAAACGGTATTCTTGGTGGTCTGGTAAGTATCACTGCTGGAGCGGATCAAATGAGTCCTAACGATGCAGTTATTATCGGTCTTATCGGTGGTGCAATCATCGTATTTGCAGTTTCATTACTCGACAAACTCAAATTAGACGACCCTGTAGGTGCAATCGCAGTTCACTTAATTGCTGGTATCTGGGGAACATTAGCAGTTGGTCTTTTCGGAGCACTTGCCTCTGCAGATCAATTCTTAGTTCAATTAGTAAGTGTCGGAATCGTAGGTGCATTCTGCGTGATTTCAGCATTCATAATTCTACTCATTTTAAAAGTTACTATGGGAATTAGGGTCTCTAAAGAAGAAGAATTAGAAGGGCTTGATATTCACGAACACGGAATGGATGCTTATCCTGATTTCAGAATGAAACAACAGTAAAAAAATAAACGGAGCGTTTTGCAGAACGCTCCGTCACATTATTATTTTCAAAATTATACTCACATGAAAACAACAATTATTACAAATATTAAAAAAAATTATTTTATTCTTTTCTTCGCGGCAATCTCAAGTTTGACAATGGCTCAAGAAAGCCCGTCAATCAGCTTTAGCGGAAGTATCGATGCTTACTTTAGAGGAAATTTAAATGCTCCTAATGACGAAAATGCCATTGCGCAGGGATCCTCTTTTGCGAACTTACCTGGTTTTTCTTTAGGTATGGCTAACATTATTGCCAGTTATGAAGGCGAGAACTTTGGTGCCGTTGCAGATTTAGTTTTTGGACCAAGAGGTACAGACGCTATCTTCGCATCTCCAATGTATTCGTTAACAGGTTCTATCCTTAATCAATTATATGTGTATTGGAGTCCTTCGGAAAGTGTAACCTTCACCATGGGTAACTTTAACACCTTCCTCGGTTATGAAGTAATTTCTCCTAGTGGAAATTTCAACTACAGTACTTCTTACCTTTTTTCTTATGGTCCATTTAGCCACACAGGTTTAAAGGTTGACTTCGATTTAGGTAATGATTGGAGCGCGATGTTAGGTGTATTCAATCCGACAGATCTTACTGAATTTAATCCTACCGGAGACTATGCTTTTGGAGCTCAACTCGGTTATGCAGGTCAATACCTTAACGCATTATCAAGCCAAGGTGGATTCGAAATTGACTATACCGGTGGATTCAACGCTTCTGAATCTTTCTACATAGGAATCAACGCAGCACATTATTCAGAATCAGAAACAGATATTTCATTTTCAGGATTTGCCCTTTATCCACAAATAAGCATGTCAGAGACTTCAGCCTTTGGTGTTCGTGCAGAATACTTTGCTGAAACTGGTTATTTTGGTGCAATCGGTGCTAGCGATGCTGACGGAGACTCAAGTGTTTTCGCACTTACACTTACTGCCAATTTTGATGTTGGAGCATTGAGCATCAAACCTGAATTGAGATTTGACAATGCATCAGAAGAGGCGTTCATCAACAACACTGCCGATCCATCTAAATCTTTAAGCACTTTCTTCTTAGCAACTGTTTTAAGTTTTTAATGTAGTCCCTTAAATATTACCTTAAATCTATTCGGATTTAAAGTTCAGTTCTCCTGCTCTAATAGCATACTCGAGATAATTCTCCTCGGGTACCAAAGGGCAGGAGAATTTTTTATTATACACACAGTAAGGATTATAAGCTTTGTTGAAGTCTAGCTGAATACTATCCTTTAAAGGGGAACTCAAATCGATATATCGACCACCTCCATAAGTATCAAAACCAGAAGTTTGATCTGCAAATGGCAAAAATAAATAATCGTCTTCTGAATCTATATTCTGATAAACCGCCAGACGAAATTCTTTATCTTCTAGTTGGAATTTCAACCAACCATAGATAATTTGTTCCTCGACGCGCTGTGTATTGGTTCGTAATTTTATGACAACAGGTCTTGTGTTTTTTTCAAAAGCAGCATCGACTTGAAACTCCTCAGAAGGCTCATAAAACCTTAGAGACTCAAAACTTTTCTTATCCTTTAAAAGCAGTGGACTCAATTCAGGATCCTTAAAAGTTTGGTTCTTGTCGTTTTGCCATTGGTAAACCGAATGCAAAGCTTCTGGAATAGTAGAAAGATCAACAGTGATTTTGTCCTCATGGTATCGCTTTGTTTGACAAGACAAAATCAAAAGTCCAGAAATTAGTAAAAGAGTTAAAAGGTGCTTCATACTAATTCAAACTTAAATTATTTTTTACGAGTTGAGAGAGAACGATGTGTGTTCTCGTTTCACCGTATTCAATCAAAGTATCAATCAATTGTTCTAAATGGTCTTGATCTCGTAAAATCACCTCCATAATAATATTTTCATTTCCAGTAACGCGATAGCAGTTTTGAACTTCTTCGATTTTGTTAACACGAGTTAAAAACGCCTTTAATTTACCCGTAAATGCTCTTAGGTGAATAATTGCATGCAATTGCTTGTCTAATTTTTGATGAGAAAGGTCTACGCTATAGCCCGTGATAATTTCGTCATCTTCCATTTTGCGAATACGTTCAGCTACAGAAGGAGAACTCAAACCTACCTTTTTAGATATTTCTGTGAATGAAATTCGCGCATTTTCTTGTAAAGCTTTCAGTATTTTATGATCTAAATTATCC
>WTJC01000035.1:36065-50666 GCA_011525015.1 Flavobacteriales bacterium | reverse complement strand
GGCCATATGCTTCGGTTTTTAGAGAATCACGATGAGCAGCGTATAGCAAGCCCTGAATTTGCTGGAGATGCAGCAATTGGAAAACCTGCAATGGTCGTGTCTGCAACTTTAAACTCTGCTCCTGTGATGTTGTACTTTGGTCAAGAAGTGGGAGAAGACGGCAGTGAAAACCCGGGATTTGGCAAGCCGAGTCGCACCTCTATATTCGATTATGTGGGTGTTCCCAATCACCAGGCTTGGATGAATGAGGGCGCTTTCGACGGAGGCCAATTAACTGAAGATCAAAAACAACTTCGAACCTACTACCAAAAGATTTTAAAAGCCGTACACAAATCTGATGCTTTTTTGGGGCCATATATTGAAAACCATTATTACAATAAAGCCCACACAGATACCTATGACCACCGTATCTTCTCTTTTGTCAGATACGATGATAAAGAGGTTGTTTTGGTGGTTAGCAATTTCGACAAGGATAAAAACTACGCTATTGACCTCAAATTAGACCCGAGCATAGTCAGTCTTCTTGAGCTCAAACAAGAAGATTACGACTTAAGTGATTTGTTGACTGATGAGACTGCTAAGTTGCGTATTTCTGAGGGGATTGGTCAGCTTTCAATAGATTTAAAACCCTTAGAATCTAGAATCTTTCTTTTTAAACGTTGATTTTTAGCATGTATTTTTACTTTTGTAAACACTTAAGTTTATGATTGCATGAGAAAATTAATTTTAATTCTAGGAGTGTTGTTTATGGCTTGTAATTCGTCTTCAAATTTTTTGGTTATTGGACATCGAGGAGCCATGGGTTACGAAACTGAAAACACTATTGCCTCCATTGAAAAGGCCATTGAACTTGGCGTTTCTATGATTGAAATCGATGTATTACGCATTAAAAGTGGAGAGCTAATGGTTTTTCACGACAAGCGCGTAGATAGACTAACTAACGGAGCTGGTGAAATTGAAGACTATTATATGTCTGATGTTTTAGCCCTAAATCTCGTTGGAGGGCATAAAATTCCAACACTTCAACAGGTATTAAAGGCAGTAGACGGGAGAGTTAAAATCAATATTGAACTCAAGGGCAAGAGAACGGCTTCAAAGGTCGACCAAATCATTCGTGTATACGAAAGACGAGAAGGCTATCCGCTGAGTAATTATGTGATATCAAGTTTTGATTGGGAAGAACTCGATGCCTTTAGAGCGCTTAATCAAGAGGTGGATGTTGCGGTATTGACCGATGCTGACCCTCTACAAGCTATCCCTAAGGCTCAAGAACTGAATGCTGTGGCTGTCAATCCTTACTATAAAAATATCAATGCTGAAATCGTCAAACAAATTCACGATGCAGGTTTCAAAGTTTACACTTATACGGTGAATGAAGAAGCGGATATCACTTCGGTAAAAGAAATGGGTGTGGACGGCATATTTTGTGACTATCCCGACCGTGCACTATGATGTCATCATTATAGGTGGAGGTGCCTCTGGATGCTATGCAGCCGCTCAACTGAGCGATTTAAGACCTGATCTATCAATAGCGATTGTAGAAAAGACTTCTTCGTTTCTTTCAAAGGTTAAAATTTCTGGAGGGGGGCGGTGCAATATCACGCATCATCAATTTGAGCCTAAGCTTCTAAGTCAAAATTATCCCAGAGGTTCGAAAGAGTTATTGGGCTCTTTTTTTCGATATGCTGTGGATGAAACCTTGTCCTATTTTGAATCTTTGGGAGTAGAATGGAAAGCCGAATCAGACGGTCGTATTTTTCCAGTAAGTGACGATTCTCAAACGGTCATTGATGCCTTGATGCAAAAACTTCATAACAACAAGGTGAAACTGATTTATCCTCAAGGGGTGAAAGCAATTTCAAAGCAAGAGAATGCTTTTGTAGTCGGTACGACATCCTGCGAATACAAGGCAAATGCAGTAATTGTCGCCACGGGAAGTGCACCAAATATGAATAAGGTCATCACAGCTTTAGGACACAAATTGGTAGCTGCAGTTCCCTCATTATTCACCTTTCATATAGAGGAGCCAAAATTACTCAAGTTACAAGGTATTTCAGCTGAGGTTGAAGCTAAGGCTGAGGGCATTGAAACTGATGGGCCTCTGCTTATTACACATTGGGGTCTAAGTGGTCCGGCAATCTTGAAATTGTCCGCTTGGGGAGCTAGGCACTTCTTTGAAAAGCACTATAAATTCGATTTGAATTTGAATTGGGTGAGAAAAAAGCAACAAGAGGTTTTGGCAGAATTAGAAGAGTTCAAACATCAGAATGCCAACGAAAGTATTTTAAAACCGCAATTCGGATTATCCAAAAGACTTTGGGGCTATCTCATTGATCGAGCCGACTTGTCACAGAAAAACTGGGCAGAATGCTCTCGAAAAGAACTGCAAAAATTACAAGAAGTTTTGACCCATGACACCTACAGCGTGGTCAAAAAGAGTACGTACAAACAAGAATTTGTTACGGCAGGAGGGGTTCGTTTAAAAGACGTAGACCTTAAAACTTTTGAGAGTAAAATACGACAAGGTCTTTATTTTACAGGAGAAGTTTTAAATGTTGACGGCATTACAGGGGGCTATAACTTTCAAAATGCATGGACCTCTGCTTATTTGGCCGCTTCTGCTATCGCTAATTCTGAACTTGCCGGCTTAAATCAGTAATCTGCACTATCTTTAAACAAAATTCTCAATATGACTGAAGAGGTCTTTAAAGCACAATTAAATCCATCAAATTTTAGTGATTTTAGGGTGGGCTGGAAAAGCCCGAGCAATATCGCTTTGGTTAAATATTGGGGAAAAAAACCAGTTCAAATTCCTGCAAACGCCTCATTGAGTTTTACCCTGAGTGAATCGTGCACAAGCACAGAAGTTCAATTTAGTTTAGCAGAGGCATCTTCTTTTGATTTAGTGTTTGAAGGGAAGGCCAAACCAAGCTTTCATCCAAAAATTCAAGACTTTCTCGATCGTATTTTACCCTATTGTTCTTTCTTAAGTGCCTATCACCTGAGTATTGAGACGAGTAATTCCTTTCCGCACAGCAGCGGAATTGCTTCTTCGGCCTCAGCTATGGCTGCACTCGCATTGAGTATTTGCAGTTTAGAACGAGAGCTCGGAGGTCTTCAAAACGAAGCCTTGTTTTTTCAAAAAGCCTCATTTTTATCGCGTTTGGGTTCAGGAAGCGCTTGCAGAAGTGTACAAGGCCCAATGATGAGTTGGGGTGAACACCCTGATTTAGAAAATAGCTCTGATTTATACGGAACGGTTTTCGAAGCTGAATTGCAAGAGGTCTTTAAATCGTATAAAGACACCATTCTATTGGTGCATAAAGGACAAAAATCGGTCAGTAGTACGGCTGGGCATGATTTGATGAAGGGACACATTTTTGCAGCCTCTCGATTTGAACAAGCGCAAATGCATTTGACACAGCTAAAATCAGTTTTGCAAAATGGAGATTTAGAACACTTTATTCGTATTGTAGAATCTGAAGCTTTAAGTCTTCACGCGATGATGATGAGTAGTCATCCGTATTACATTTTGATGCAGCCCAATACCTTGGCTATTTTACATAGTGTAATGCGATATAGACAAGAAACAAAAATTCCTGTATGCTTCACATTAGATGCAGGAGCTAATGTTCATCTGTTGTATCCAGAGTCGAATCAGACCGAAGTACAAGCTTTTATCGAAGAGGAGTTGAGCTTATTTTGTGAGCAAGGAGCCTATCTCTCCGATGCCGTTGGAAAAGGATCCGAAAAAATTGTTTAATTTTAACGCTTAAACTATAAACAAAATGAAAGGTCCATTATTTTACGCTAAAATTTTACTTTTCGGCGAATATGGAATTATTAAAGATTCTAAGGGCCTTGCCATTCCTTTTAATGCCTTTAAAGGAGCGCTTAAAAATGAAGATGTAGAATCTGAGGTGGCGGTAGAGTCGAATTCACATCTTAAGAAATTTGCGAGTTATTTAAAGAGCTGCGTTGAAAAAGGAGAAATTGATGCTGCTTTTGATTTTGAGCTCATGCTTAATGATCTCAAACAAGGAATGTATTTTGACAGTTCTATTCCAAGGGGATATGGTGTTGGAAGTAGCGGAGCCATCGTAGCTGCTTTTTACGACAAATACGCCTTGGAAAAAATAACAATTTTAGAAAATCTTACTCGAGAAAAGCTTTTACATCTCAAGGCTTTATTTGGTAAAATGGAGTCTCATTTTCACGGGAGTTCTTCGGGTTTAGATCCGCTCAATAGTTATCTGAGTTTGCCGATTTTAATACATTCCAAACAGCACATTGAATCTACCCGAATTCCATCTCAAAATGAGGTGGGTAAAGGCGCAGTTTTTTTGCTTGACAGCGGTATGGTCGGTGAGACAGCACCCATGGTAAATTTGTTCTTAGAGAACATGAAAAATGAAAAATACGAGCGTGTCATACAAGAAGAATTTGTCACCTATACGGATGCGTGTATTGAACACTTCCTCAAGGCAGACTTCAAAGGACTTTTTGGTGATTTAAAAAAATTGTCACAAGTAGTTTTTGATCATTTCAAACCTATGATTCCAGGTCAATTTCACGAGCTCTGGAAAAAGGGACTTGAAGGAGACAGTTACTATTTAAAATTGTGCGGTTCTGGAGGTGGAGGCTACTTCTTGGGGTTCACTGAAAACCTTGAAAAGGCTAGGGCTGAATTAAAAGATTACGACCTGGAGGTAGTATATACCTTTTAACCATAAGTTTGAGCGCAATGCTCACAAATAAATAAACAAATGGGTTACCAACTTTTTGGATTACTCTCTTTGGTGCGCGTCTACAACCTTTTTTGGGTGGTTCTCGCCCAATACTTTGTCGCTTTTTTCATTTTTGGAGTTGGCGATAATAAACTCCTCTTGCTTCAGAATTTTGAACTTCATCTCATTGTCTTTATCACAGGCTGTATCATAGCTGCCGGATATATTTTGAATCACCTATACGACAGTCAAAAAGACTTGATAAATAGGCCGTATAAAAGTATAATTGACGGTCAAATTAGCAGAGGACACAAATGGAGTTTTTTAGTTGGGATCAATGTTTTGGCACTCAGTCTTTCGCTGCTTATCTCACTAAAATCTTTTCTGTTTTTCAACTTCTATATTTTCTCTATTTGGATGTATTCGCATCGCATAAAACGAATCCCTCTTCTGGGTAATTTTTTTGCGGCCATATTGTCTGTGATTCCAATATTAGCGGTGAGTATTTACTTCAATAAATTTGATTTATTGAATGCCTATCAAGCGCTATTTCTCTTTTTGTTATTGGTGATCAAAGAATTGATCAAAGACCTTGAAAATTTAAAAGGAGATTTGGCACTTTCTTATTCGACCTATGCGGTCGAAAACGGAGAGCGAAGTACTAAAAAAATAATAGCACTACTTGCTGTTGGTTGCATTGTTTCAGCGGCCTTTTTGTTTGAACAAGAACAAATGCAAATTTTGAAACCCTACTTTCTGTACACAATTATATTTTTAGGGGTTTTGACCGTTATTTTATTTTTGGTCAACAATAATAAGTCTTACCATTTTCTTTATAATTTTGTCAAGTTAAATATCGTCATGGGTATTGCTAGCCTTGCATTTTTAGATCAGCAATTTTGGTCAGAATTAGGTATCAATGTGCGGCAATTCCTCCAATTCTAAATTAAATTGCCATGCCAACCCCTAAAAAATCCCGTCAAGACGGAATTAGATTAAATCGCTATATCGCACATGCGGGAATTTGCTCCAGAAGAGAGGCAGATACTTTTATTGCTGCGGGAAGTGTAAAGGTAAACGGCAAGACAATTACAGAAATGGGTTTTAAAGTGCAGTCGAAAGATAGGGTAGAGTTCGACGGTCGACTGATCACACCTGAAAAAAAAGAATACATCCTTCTAAACAAACCCAAGAACTTTATAACTACTACAAGTGATGATCGCGGAAGACGTACTGTGATGGAGCTCATTTCTTCTGCTACCAAAAACAGACTCGTTCCAGTAGGAAGACTTGACCGCAATACTACAGGCTTACTCTTATTTACAAATGACGGGGATATTGCGGCCAAATTAACCCATCCCAAGCACGGGGTGCGAAAGATTTACCACGTGCAGCTCAACACTTCACTAAAGGTGAATCACCTTCAACAAATAGAGGCTGGATTGACGCTTTCAGACGGACCTGTTCAGGTAGATGCGATAAGCTTTATCGCCAATGCACCTAAGTCTGAAGTTGGAATTGAAATCCATTCGGGTAAAAACAGAATTGTTCGCAGAATCTTCGAACATTTGGGCTATGAAGTTCAAAAATTAGACCGTGTTGTTTTTGCGGGCCTAACCAAAAAAGATTTGCCTCGAGGTCATTGGCGACGCCTTACGCCCCAAGAACTCAGCACACTTAAAATGATTCGCTGATTTTCGTAAAGCAAATAGAAAATTACAGGTAAGTAGATTAAAAAACTTAAGGTAGTAGACGGTTGAGCGGAGTAACCGCTGTAGTAGAGATAACTCAGAAATACACTTGCACTCCAAACCACCACAAACTTCTGCTGATGCAATACCGCTAAAAACAAAAGGGTTATCAAATACCAGGGATGAACGGTAGCAGTGGTAAACAAGTATAAACTCAAGATGAGCAGCGCGTTTTTAAGGGCCTTTTCTGTAGAATCACCTTTTATTCCAAGATAAAATGAGGTGCAAAAGATGATGGCCGAAACTGTGGCACTGTAAGTTTTGATGAATTTATAGGCCGGATAATTAAAAAGCTGTTCAGCTGTAAATTTCCCCACCTTATAGACACTTCCATTAAAGGCGAAGTTCGAAAACCACAATTGTAAGGTAGCCCAAAAATTAGCAAGTTCATTCCCTTGAAAAAGAGGGATCAATAAAACCACAGAAGCACCGCCAAAAACCAGGTAAAATCCCAACTTTTTTGTTTGTTTAAAGGATTTTAAAAATAAGGGCAGAAACATCAGCGGAATCAATTTGACAAAAACAGAAAGCGACCAAAACAAGCCTGATAAGTTTGCTCTATTTTTTTGAATCAGCCAGATGGCCAAGGCAAAGAAAAAGACCATAAGGCATTCAAAATGTAAATTTCCAACACCTTCAATAATGACCAGTGGATTTAAAAAATACAGTCCTATCCAAAGATTCGCCTTTTGAGGGTTGATTAATTTTAGAAGTAGCCAAAGAATACCCAAATCCGCAGCAAATAGAAAGGTTCGTAAAGCTTCAATTTCATAGGGATTACAAAGGGCTGCCAGATAAAAGAAGAATTGATTAAAAGGAGGGTAATTGGAATAATTACTTTGACTTAAACTTCCCATAATTTCGTACAACGAACTCATCAAACGATTTGAATTGTACTGTTCTATGAGTTCACTTGGGGTAAATTGATAGGGATTAATTCCCTCTAAAATCAAATGACCATCCCAGATGAATCTACTATAATCTTGAGATAATAAGGGCGAGCTGCCGTAAAAAACAATTCTCGAAAGAACCCCTAGCACTGCTATTTGTTTTAGGGATAGGGTGTTAGAGGCCCATAAATAAAGAGCAAAACTCAGAAAGTAGAATACAGAAAATTCAAATACTGCTGTTCTCTGCGTAAAATGCGCAAATAAGGCATAACACACAACCGATAAAAAAGGAATATAAATTTTAAGCTTTCGCAAATAGGGTGGCGAAGAATACGTATCCATAACCTATAAACAACATTAAATGAAAACTGAATAATCCATAGTCGTTTAAAGGTATGGCAGAATACATACCAAACAAAAAGTAAAGCATTAAACCAAATTCAAACATCAATTTAGGGGAGAGTTTGTTTGAAATGTATTGGTTTCCTTTCCAGCTGTCGCTGATGCTCTTAATGTTGAATTTTGGCGTGCGAACAAATTCGCTTCTCTTGCCTAAATGTCCTTCAATTACTGCGACCGAATTGTGGAGCGATAGGCCTAAAGCCACAGAGAAATAAGCAAAAAATAGACGTAAATAATCGATAAAATTATCCAGCCCTTTTCCTTGATTTGTTCTATAAGTCGCGTAATAACAGAAGAAAAGAATTATAGTACTGATGATAAAGAAACTCGTCAATTGAAAAACCCACCCCAATTCAGGAAAGGCTGCTTTGATGTAAAGCATAGGAACGCTTAAAAGCGCCACAGTGAAGACAAATAAAAACACCGAACTGCTCAGCAGGTGCATGAGTGCATGAAATTTGGTTTTCATTGAAATATGAGAAGCACTAAGTACTCTTATGGCGGTCTTCTTAAAGTTTTCAGCACCCCCTTTATTCCATCTAAATTGTTGTGAGCGCGTTGCAGAAATTACCACAGGTAATTCAGCTGGAGTTTCTACGTCTTCAAGATATTTGATTTTCCAATTTTTAAGCTGGGCTCTATAACTCAAATCTAAATCCTCTGTAAGGGTGTCTCCTTCCCAATTACCTGCATCGATGATGCATTCTTTATTCCAGATTCCGGCAGTTCCATTGAAATTGATAAAATGCCCTTTTGAGCTTCTTCCTACTTGTTCTAAAGTGAAGTGCGCGTCCAGTGCAAATGCTTGTATTTGTGTTAAAATGGAATAATCTCTGTTGAGGTGTCCCCATCTGGTTTGAACGGCTCCAATTTGGTCGTCCTTAAAATAAGGGACGGTTTTTTTAAGCCAATCCGCATCCGGCAGAAAATCCGCATCAAAAATCGCGATGAGATTTCCTTTGGCAATTTCAAGACCCTCTTTCAGGGCACCTGCTTTAAAGCCCTGTCGGTTTGTGCGACAAATGTGAACTATGTCAAGGCCCGATTCTTGAAGTTTAGCTATGATTTTTGCGGTCTCTGTGATAGAGTCATCTGTAGAATCGTCCAATACTTGTATCTCAAGTTTGTTTCGTGGATATTCTATTTTGGCAATATTGTGAAGTAAGCGTTCAAGAACATATTTTTCATTGTAAATAGGCAGTTGAATCGTTACATAAGGGATTTCATTTGGATCAAACAAGTTGAATTTAGGCGCTGATTGCTCTGCTTTTTTATACCCCAGGTAATTAATCAATAAGTTGAGTTGAGAGAGGCTGTATAGGAAAATAAGCAGCAGACATCCTGTATAAATCAGGATTGCGATAATTGACAAATTGTATTCCATAGCTTACTTTAAACTGTACTTAAAAATCCAGCCCAGTATTTTTACGCCTGCAAATATAGTGCCTTTTACAGTACCTGACACCTTGGATACACCTATTCTGTCTTTGTAACTCACTGAAACCTCGTCATATGCTATCCCTTGCTTAAGCACTTTTAACTGCATTTCTACTGTCCAGCCATAGGTTTTATCACTCATATTAAGTTTTTGTAAAGTCTTGTAACGTATCGCTCTAAAGGGACCTAAATCTGTGAATTTCGATTTAAAAAACCATCTCATCAAAGTGGTGGCCAAGGCGTTTCCAAAAACTTGTTGGGGTGTCATCGAATTTTTGGAGCGCAGTGCTTTGGTTCGGGCTCCGACTACAAACTCGACTTTTTCAGCTGAAATGGGCTCGATTAGAAGCGGCATCTCCTCTGGATAGTCAGAGTAGTCTCCATCGAGAAAGACTACAATATCCTTGTCTTGAGCCATAGGGGCAATATGGGCCAACCCTTTCAGACAGGCGTTACCGTAACCCATTTGCTTTTGATGAACTACTGTAGCTCCTGCTTTGCGCGCCACAGTTGAGGTTTGATCTGTTGAATTGTTATCGACGACAATAATTTCAGTTACAGTTTTTGGGATTTCTGCAATAACCTTTGCTATGGAGTGTTCCTCGTTAAATGCGGGTATAATAACCCAAATATCCATGTTATTTTTTATTGAGGACATTCGTGTTTAAACTGTAAGTGTTTCCTGTCATAAACAGTGGATTTTTTAATTTGTCGTGTGGCGTATCGTTTTCTAACTTGAGCACACCTCTAGGACAAACCGCTGAGCAAATTCCGCATCCAACACAACTCGATCTCACTATATTTTCACCTCTTTGGGCATAAGATTTCACGTCTATACCCATTTCGCAGTAGGTGCTGCAATTACCACAAGAAATACATTGACCTCCATTTGTGGTTATTCTGAATTTTGAAAAGAGCTTTTGCTGAAACCCTAAGATTGCGGCCATAGGACATCCAAAGCGACACCAAACTCGACTTCCAAAAATTGGATAAAAACCAGTGCCTACAACTCCTGAAAACATACTTCCAATCATAAAGGAATACGATTTTCTCAAGGTTTCACTTTGAAGTAAGAACAAATGTTTGGGCTCTGCGATTAGGCCATAGCCAACGAAACCACCTAAAAGTATACCGAATACTAAAATTCCGAATCGCGCATCTTTTGCTAAAAATGACTTTTTGATTTTCAGCAGGTAAAATAAGAGGAGTCCGTTGAGTGCTAAAATAAACCAGAGAAAGTCTTGCCTTCTGATTAGGTATTTAGAGTAGTCACTTCTGAGATAGGAGTAGACCACTGCCACGGTCATCAAGATGGCAAACCCCAGCACAACATGAATGAGCCAGCGTTCCAATTTCCAGGCTTTCACTGATTTGTCACTCAAATGTCTGAAGGTATCGCCTGCTGTTTCTGCAAGGGCTCCGCATCCGCAAACCCAAGAGCAATACCAGCGCTTTCCGAATTTATAGGTCAAAATAGGGCTGATGATAAATATACTGAGCACGCTAAAGAGCAGTAATCCTATTCCCAACCCTCCTGAACTCACGAATTGTTTGACCCTCCATCCTTCAAATTGATAATAGTTTAGGGGCCAAATGTTTTTAAAATCGTAATAGGGAATATCCCCGTGAAGACGAGCCATAATCTCCGGCAGAAAGAAGGCAAATACAAACTGAAAAAACATCACGCTCAACGTTCTGATTTGTTGATACGGATTGCCTCGGTATTTAAATAAGAACTTGACTCCAAAGACGAGAATAGAAAAAGTATACAAACAACCGTACACAAACCATTGTGTGGCCGGTTTTCCAGATAAATTGGCGCTGAGTGGATCGAAAAGTCGAATGACAGGCTCTAAAAAAGCGCTGTAGAAATAAAGCAAAATGTAGAAGACGCACAAAACCAAGCCTAAGACCCAAGCCGTGAATCCTCTTGAGCTTAAGTTGTTTTGATAAACGCCGTTTTTGTGGTGTTTGTGAAGCTCATATCCGTAACCCACAACTCCCAAGGTCATGCAGCCAAAGCTAACAACTAAAATCACCGTTTGGGCAAGGGATAAAATTCCACCAACAATGAGACTTACAAGACCTATTAGGCCTATAATACTATATATTTTTTTCATCTTTATACCTGTTGTAAGCCGTTTGAATGTCTTGACTGTAATCTTTAAAAAATTCAGGATCAAAAAAGGCTTTGGTCATATTATTTACGATAAAATCGCTTGTCTTTTTTTCGATGAGCCATTGCTCAAATACCTCGTGTCTCAATCGAATTCCAAAGCTATTAATACCTAAAAAAGTATTGCTTTCTCGGTCTATCGCAATGGTAATCCATTTGTGATTAGTGCTGTCGAGTATACATTGAAAATGCATTTCATTTTCTTTCTTCATTCGGTCTGAGCTCACTAAGCCATAGGTTTGATATTCCAATTCAAAAAATTTAGCTGAATTGAACCAAGGGCCTGGGGCGTAAACTGAGGGTTCAATGCAGAGGTGTCTCGCAAGGGTTTCTCCCATTATTCGCCCGGTGTACCATACGGCTTCTACATTTCGTCTGTCTTTAGGAGGCATTTTGTGTTGTGCACAATCTCCTATGGCAAAAACATCTTTGATATTGGTTTCAAAATGAGTATCAATCAATACGCCTTTGTCGGTTTCAATAGCTGTTTCTTTGAGCCAATCGATATTTGGATGCACGCCTGTTGCAATGCCAACTAAATCACAAGCAATGCTTTCGCCAGTAGTTGTGGTAACCCCAATGACCTCGTTTTGCGCATTGACCTCTATTTTTTCGAGACTGGTTTCTAATGCTAAGCCTGGACATTCTTCTGCGATATATGAAGTCAGTAAACGAGCATCACAGTCGGGTAAAACACCATTCCAATACCATTTTTCTCTGATTAAAAAATGAGTGTTAATACCTCTTCGCTGAAGCATCTCTGCCAATTCTATTCCAATTAGACCGCCACCTACCAGTACTGCGTTTTTAGCATTTTTAGCATTTTCTTCGAGCTCATGTAAATCATCCAAATGATAAAAACCCTGAACTCCTTTTGCATTTTGATTGGGCCAATTGTAAAATGTGGGTTTAGAACCTGTGGCAATCACTAAATAATCATAAGAAGTTTCAAAGCTTGCCCCCTCTCTTTTTAGTTGTATGGATTTTTGAGTGGTGTCAATGTGCTCAGCTCTGGCATGGATTAATTTTATATTGTTTTTTTCAAAAAACGCTTCGGGATAGCCGTAGGTGTCTTGCAATTTCACATCTCCCATAAAGACGTACATCAAGGCTGTTCTCGAGTAAAAAAGGGGAGATTCATCAGAAATCATTTCAATTTCGAACTCACTTAGCTTTCGAACCCATCGCGCTAAAGTAGTTCCGGCTATACCGTTTCCTATGATGACTAATTTTTTCAATATCCCAAGATTATGGATTAAAGATAATAACTTTATGAGGTGCGTATCTCACTTCAAATACTATTGTTTTGGATAACTCTCGGTCTCCAGGCTCAGGAGTTTTACAATGGCGTAAGTTTTGTGGCAAGTAGAGCTCAATTGCAAAAAGAGCAGCTAAAGCATTTAGCTGTGATTAATGCAGATGCAGCCGCATTGATGCCCTTTGCTTTTATGCCTGATGAGCAAGGTCCTGTATTGCGATTTAATCGAGATAATCAATGGTTTGGAGAGACCAAAGCAGGCATCAAACAGTACGGAGATTTGCTTAAAGCGGAGGGCTATCAGTTGATGATCAAACCTCAAATTTGGATAAGAGGAGGCGTTTTTACAGGCACTATTGAAATGAAAACTGAAACGGATTGGCTAAAGTTTGAAGACACCTACCGTTCTTATATTTTGACTTTTGCTGAAGTAGCTGAAGAGCTCAATGCTTCAGTGTATTGCATCGGAACTGAACTAAAGCGCTTTGCAAATAGTCGCCCTGACTTTTTTTGTACGCTAATCGAAGAGGTTCGTCAATTGTATTCAGGTCAATTAACCTATGCCGCAAATTGGGATGAATTTGAAGGTGTTTCGTTTTGGAATGAATTAGATCACATTGGGATTGATGCATATTTTCCCTTACTCGAAAAAGAAGAAGTGACCTCGGCTGAGCTCATACCCGCATGGACACCATGGTTAAACAGGATTCAAAGTGTTTCTAAAGCGTATTCTAAGCCTGTACTGTTCACAGAGTATGGCTATAGAAGTATGAAATACGCAACGGCCAAACCTTGGCTCGTCGACAGAACCCTCATGGATGTCGACCTCAAAAATCAAATGGAAGCTTATAAGGCTTTGTATGAAGTATTTTGGAATCAGTCTTGGTTTTCCGGTGGCTTTCTTTGGAAATGGTTTATCGACTATCCGAGATCAGGCGGCACCTCAAACAATAGATTTACTCCTCAGAATAAACCTGTAGAAGAACTTATTTCTTACTACTACAATTGAGATTTTATACGTCGATTGTAATAAGCCTTTAAAGCTGTGGGAGGGTACCCTACAAAAAATAAGGCATGAATCATGGCGTAATGATATTGTAATTTCAAAAACCCGATTTTACGGTATTTTCGAGCTGAGGTAATAACCTCCTTAGCGATTATACCAAAAGAGTATTTTTTATAAAGCCTAGAAATAAATTCATTGTCTTCATAAACCTTATAGCTGGAGTCAAAACCCGAAAGTTCTTCGAAAACTTGTTTTTGGAGAAATAAGGTTTGGTCACCTCCACGGCAAATAAGGTAATTGAAGCGGGTAAAAAAGGCAAAAAACCTTAAAAACCATTTATTCGAATCAAACTTTAATCTGAAACAACCTGCGGGTACTTTTTTGAGCATTTTAAAAATATGCTGATCGAAGCCTTTGGGTAATAGCGTATCAGAATGTACAAAAAAAAGCACATTGTATTTGGCGATGAGTGCACCTGCATTCATTTGATGAGCTCGCCCCTTTTTACAATCCACCCAAATGAATTTTGAGCGAAGTTGAAGTTTCTTGATTTGAGCCAAACATTTTTTTTTGGTTTGGTCTTGACTTCCTCCGTCTACAACGATTAGTTCAAAATGCTCTGATTCAATAGATCCTTCAATAGACGAAAGAATTTTTGAAATCGTCTTCTCTTCATTTAACACTGGAATGATGATACTGATTCGATCTTTTTTCATCGGTTGTTTTTGATCAGAGGGTATTGAGTAAAGCTACAAGTTTTGGTGAATTTTTTAAATCATCGATGGTGTCGATATCATTTTTTTCATCGAGCAAAAACAGGCTTTTAGACGAAAGATTGTTAAGGGTTTGTGCTAGTACTTGATCTGTCCCCCAGTTTTTATTTTCAAATAGAGATTGATCCCAAAAAGACAGACCTAATAAATAGTAGCCTCCGTCTTCTGCAGGTCCAATACA
>WTJC01000035.1:33561-35965 GCA_011525015.1 Flavobacteriales bacterium | reverse complement strand
CCCAAAAAGACAGACCTAATAAATAGTAGCCTCCGTCTTCTGCAGGTCCAATACAAGCGTCATAGGTATCTAAGGCTTCGAAGGCGTTCAAAAGATCAGCTGATTCTAAATCGAATAAATCTGAGCCAATGAGGACGATTTTCTGATAGCCTTGTTCAAAACCGTTTTTTACGGCATGCCCCATTCGCGCTCCAAGGTCTTCTCCAATTTGAATATCCTGCTGGTACTGATATTTCTCAATCAAGTCGTGTGATTCGGGTCGATGTGTAAATAAAATCTTCTTATCTGCTTCGATAGCGGCTGAAATTTCAAGAGTGTGATGCAGTAAGGCTTGGTAAATTCCTAAAGCTTTTTTGTCGCCTATGGTTTTAGCCAAACGGGTTTTGACCTTTCCTAAGTCGGGATTTTTTGCAAAAATTAAGAGTAAGCTTTTCATCAGTAGATTTTGTTTCCGCTTTTGAGAAGTCTGCCCCAGAATCTGTTGTAGGCATGGATGTTTTCTGTAGGGCGATCGAGTTGATCGAAAACTTCAAAGCCCCTATTTTTCCATAAAAAAATACCGCCGTAAAGATTTTTTACATTGGTAAACCCCTTTTTTAAAAGCACTTCTCCAAGATCCTCTGAACGCACTCCTATAGAACAGTAAACTACAATAAGGTGATTCTTATCAAGAGCATCAAGTGATAGACTTTCGGCATTCAATTGTTCTCCGATGAACTTGGCGTTTTTGATTCGACTCACTTGATATTCTTCTTTTTTTCTAGTATCGAAAATCAAGACCTCTCCTTTCAAAAGTTCTTCATTTAATTCTTGCACACTGATATAGGGCACACTGTTATTGTTGAGTAATTGCAGTGTATGGTCTATGCTTTTTTGTTGTTGTGCAGTCAAATTAAAAAAATTAAAAAGGAGAATTAGGTATAGGTAAATCGTTCTTTTCATAGGATGAACTCGAAATTAGTTTAAATTGAATAATATTGAAGATTTAAGCATTACTTTTTATGAAAAAGGTTTTTTTAATTGGACTTTGTGTTCTTTCTTCGTGCGCTCAAATGAACACCAAAGATGCTATGAATAACGAATCTGAAAATCAGAGTGTTTATACTGAAATGTACAGGCCTCAATATCATTTTAGCCCACCAACTCACTGGATGAATGATCCTAACGGATTGCTATATGAAAATGGTGTGTATCATTTGTTTTATCAGCATTATCCAGAAGATATCGTGTGGGGTCCAATGCACTGGGGTCACGCCACTTCAAAAGACTTAGTACACTGGGAAAATAAACCAATAGCCTTGTATCCCGATGAGCACGGTTATATCTTTTCAGGCTCTGCTGTTTTCGATAAAAACAATAGTTCTGGACTGGGCACCGACGAAAACCCACCCCTGATTGCTATTTTCACCTATCACCATCCTGAAAAAGAAAAGTTAGGAACTAATGATCATCAAACTCAAGGTATTGCCTTTAGTCTCGATCATGGCGAAAACTGGACGATGTACAAGGACAATCCAGTGATAAAAAACGAAGATAAAATCAGAGACTTTAGAGACCCCAAGGTTTTTTGGCACGAAGAGTCATCATCTTGGATCATGAGTTTAGTCGCAGGAGATCATTTACAACTGTACCGTTCTGAAAATTTAATCGATTGGGAATACGCCTCTTCATTTGGTCATCATCAAGGTGCACACGGTGGAGTGTGGGAATGTCCCGACCTCTTTCCTTTAGAAGTTGAGGGTGAAACCCATTGGGTGCTGCTTATAAGCATCAATCCTGGAGCCCCTAATGGCGGTAGTGGAACTCAATACTTTATAGGCGAATTTGACGGTTACACCTTTAGTTCAGACCAAGAAGAACATTTGTGGATAGACTTAGGCCCAGACAATTATGCAGGGGTGACTTATAACGATGTCCCTAACGAAGATCGCATCTTCATTGGCTGGATGAGCAATTGGAATTACGCCAACAAAACACCGACTAAAAGATGGAGAAGCTCAATGACCATCCCAAGGGTGCTATCACTTCGAAAAACACCTAATGGCAATAGGCTTGTAAATACTCCTATAAGCAATCTTGATAGTATTTCTAAAATGCAGCCTGTAACGCTTGACCAAAAAGATGCTAGGCAAATTCATCTTCAAAACGATGAAGATTTAGAACTCATGCGGTCACGAATTGCATTCGAAACCGAACTTGACTTTGAAATGCAATGGAAAAATGAAGTCGGAAATACTTTTGTCATTATAGCTAATAACGATGAAATTAGCGTAAATCGCTCGAATTCGGGACAGATTAATTTTGATGATTCCTTTGCTTCAATTCCCATTACAGCTTCTTTGGCTGATCTTCAAAATGACCAAATACATAAGGTAGAAGTGTTTGTAGATCACTCTTCGGTAGA
>WTJC01000035.1:0-33461 GCA_011525015.1 Flavobacteriales bacterium | reverse complement strand
TTCAAAATGACCAAATACATAAGGTAGAAGTGTTTGTAGATCACTCTTCGGTAGAGCTTTTTATCGATGATGGATTGGTGTCACTCACGGTTCAGGTTTTTCCTGACCAGCCATTTTCTGACTTTGATTTGAGGGCTGTCCAGGAAGTGTTGAACTTTGAAATACAGTCTATTAGTAGCATTTGGAATTGATTTTTTTACAATCTCTTGTAGGGTTTTTGTCAGCTTAATTGTTTAACTTTAAAACTAAAACCCTAAAGTATTATGAAAAAAGATAGAAGATCCTTCCTGTCTCAGGTTTGTCCTACCGTTGCATTTGCCTTTTTTGGATTGTCATTTTTAGAAGCTTGTTCAAAAGACAGTGGTTCAGGAGAACCTGATCCAGATCCAAATCCAAACACAGGAAGCAATGGTTATAGCATTAATGGCAACACAGTAACTGTTGACCTTACCAATTCTAATTTTTCGTCTATCAGTACCGCTGGAGGATTTAAAAATTTATTAGACGCCAGTGTTTTGCTTTTGAGAATTTCTTCAAACGAAATACTTGCTTTCGATAATTGCTGCCCTCACGTAGGAACTTCTACGCAATGGTCATACGCAAATAACAAATTCACTTGCGGTAATCACGGAAATAGTTATGGTATAGATAGCGCTAATGTGGTCAATTGTAACTCAGGTTCGACTTCAGGAAATCTAAAGTCTTACAGCACTTCGATTTCAGGAACCACCTTGACCATTACCACCTCTTAATTCTGTATAATTTATGGTTAATTCGAATAAATCTTATGCCCTTGGAATAATCCTTTCGGCTGCACTTTTGACCTTTACTTTCCCACTTTGGGCTCAGGTGAAATGTATCGATTGCCCTGAGGTGAACCAAATTTCATTGGAGGACGATTTATTCGCAGAATTGGAGCAAGAAAACGAGGACACCTCATTATTGCCTTCAAAAATGTTAATCACCCAACGTTTGATATGGGGTAAAAATGGATTGGCACGAATTACGGGTATTGTTCCGCTATCAGAAGAAAATCGCCTAAGAGAATTGAAATGGCGAAGAACAATGCTCAAAACCCATCAGGTCATTGGATACACTACTTTGGCGGCAATGGTCGCACAAGGAATAATCGGAGGCAAATTGTACAATGGAGATTACAGTCTCTATAAGTTGCACAAAGACATGGGTAATGCCGTGACTGCTCTTTATTTCACAGGCGCAGGGCTTTCACTTTTTGCGCCACCTGCAATTCAATTGAACAAAACCAAAGGACTGAATTCAGCTCGAATGCACAAATGGCTTGCTACGGTGCATTTGAGTGCAATGATTGCTACGCAATATTATTCTGATCGCGATCGTGATATTCACAAAGCAGCGGCGTATACACTATTCGGTTCATATGCTGCTGCAACCATAGTGTTGAGATTTAAATAGAGATATGAAGCTTAAATTCTTACCGTATTGCCTTTTGCTATTAGCTTTTGTTCAAGCATTTGGACAAAATCAAAAAAAATTACAATTAGTTCAATCTGATAGTTATTTGACCTACGATGCAGAGCACTTCACGCATAAATGGTCAGGTACTAACGACAAACCGAAAGGTGTGTTGGTGTTAGACGAAAATAATAGCCCAACACAAATTGCAGTTACGGCAGCTTTAACTGATTTTAATAGTCAAAACGCGAATCGAGACGCACATGCATTAGAAATATTAAATGCTTTAATACACGCTAACGTTAGATTTTACAGTAGTTCTATTGTAGTTGACGAAAGTGAGATTACATTTTCAGGCTATATAGAGTTGGCAGGTAAAAAAGTAGAAAAAACCATCCCTCTTCGTATTGAAACAAGTACAGATCAGGTTCAAATCAAAGGTACTTTTGAGGTTAAGCTCAGTGATTTTGATATTCCCAGACCTTCATTTTTGTTGAAAAAAGTGAAGGATGAAATTCAATTAACGGTTCTTCTAAATTTTAAATAGTTCTCTTTTAGTAGTTTACAAAAACCTAAAAAGTTAAACAAGTTTTGCGCAAATTGAAATTGTGCGATAAGTTTGAGTAACAAAAAAAATTGTGATGAATAAACTGCCTTTACTTAGTGGAGATTTCTATTTAGAATCATATCATAGATTACTTGAAATAAGTAGAGGAGATCATATTGATCAACAATTCACCCGTTTTTCGAAAGCATTCAACTGGTCTGACCAGTACGACTCCTCTGTTTTAAATTTTGAAGACTATCAGGCCTTTGTGTTAACTGACCCATCCTATAATTTACTTTGGGTAGACCAAGGTTTTTCTGATATGACTGGATATCACTCTCACGATGTGATTGGAAAGAAGCCTAATATGTTACACGGTCAGAATACCAAAGACTCCGAGCGAAAGCTTTTTAGAAGTTTGTTAGCTTCTAACGAGGTGTTTACAACGAGAATTACCAATCACAAAAAATCTGGGCAGGCTTATATTTGTGAGGTTAAAATTGTACCACTATTTGACCAAAATAACGAATTGAGTCACTACATCGCCCTAGAAAGAGAATTAGCAGCTTAAGGCCATTTCTATCGACTTAGCTAAAGAAGGCTGAAAGGCTTATCTTTGACTACAAAAAGCATGAAAAATTTAATTTTAGCGCTTGCTGTCATGGCAGTTGCACTGGGTTATTCCCAAGACACAAGCATCAACTTAGAAACGAGTAAACTGAGATGGGAGGGCAAAGAACGCTCGTCTAAGTCTCATTACGGTGGACTTTCTTTTAAATCAGGAGATCTCAAATTAGAGGGTACAAAAGTAAAAGGGGGATCATTTATTGTAGACATGACTTCTTTAGATGTTCAAGATCTCTCAGGAGGAGGAAAGACACGACTTGAGGGCCACTTACGTTCAGATGATTTCTTTTCTGTTGACTCCAATCCAGAGGCATTCTTAATTTTAAATTCTGTGGTTTCTGATTCTAATGGAGTACAGGTTCTACAAGGAGATTTGACCATAAAAGGAAAAACAGCTCCAGTACAAGTAGAATTTACAGAGGTTACCGCCTCAATGGCTTCGGCTCAAATGGTTTTTGATCGTTCTGTTTATGATGTGCGTTTCAGATCGGGTTCATTTTTTGAAAACCTTGGAGATAAGCTGATTTATGATGATATTGAAATTCAAGTAAATTTGAATTACTAATTGTAATACGATACAGCTTCAATGTCTGAGCAACATACTTTTTTAGAATTGAGAAACAAGCAGGCGGATTTTTTTGCTAGTGCTCAGACGTTGGATTGTTCTTTTAGGATAGCTCAACTAAAAAAATTAAGGCAAGTTCTGCGCTCGCATGAAGGAGAAATTTTAGAGGCTTTAAAGTTAGATTTGAACAAACCGAATTTTGAAGCATATACTGCAGAGTTTTCCTTTGTCATAGAAGAGCTCAATACAGCTATTAAACAGCTCAAAAAATGGTCTAAACCCAGAAAAGTAAAGACAGGACTTCTTTCTGCCCCAGCTTTTGGTGTTATACAGCCAGAGCCCTATGGTTTATCACTGCAACTTTCTCCTTGGAATTATCCTTTTCAATTGGCTATTGCTCCAGCCCTTGCGGCTCTTGCTGCGGGTAACACTGTGGTATTAAAACCCAGTGAATACAGCATTAAAACCTCTGAATTATTAGCGCAGCTTATAAATACTCATTTTGATGAGGCTTATTTTCATGTGGTTTTGGGGGCAGCTGAAACGGCGAAAGCACTACTCGAATTAAAATGGGATCATATTTTCTTTACAGGTAGTACTCAAATTGGTAAAATTGTTGCCAAAGCTGCTGCTGAAAAATTGACCCCTTGTACGCTCGAGCTCGGTGGAAAATCACCTTGTATAGTTGATGATACCGCTAAAGTAAAACTTGCAGCCAAACGCATTGTTTGGGGAAAATACATGAATGCCGGTCAAACTTGTATCGCACCTGATTACGTCTTGGTTGACGCCAAGATTAAAGAAGATTTGATCGCTCAAATGATGAAAGAAATCGAGCGCTTATATGGTAAAAACCCTAAAGAAAGCTCAGATTACGGCCGTCTTATTCACTCTCGACATGTGGAGCGAATGAAATCTTTTATGGAGGATGCTAATATTCGTGTTGGAGGAGCATTAGATGCAGAATCACGCTTTGTTGCTCCGACTATAATTGATGAGGTCAATCACAACTCCAAAGCGATGCAAGAAGAGATTTTTGGACCGGTTTTACCTGTGATTTCCTATGACAATTTCGAAGAAGTAGGGAATTATTTAAAGCGATTTGACAAACCTTTGGCTTTCTATATCTTCTCTGAAAATGCAAAGCGTATTAAAGCTTTGGTTCAAAATCACCAATTTGGTGGAGGCTGTGTGAATGACACTATCATGCATATTGCAGAAAAGAATCTTCCTTTCGGTGGTGTAGGAGACAGCGGAATGGGAGCCTACCACGGTAAATTTGGTTTCAGTACGTTTAGTAGAGAAAAACCTGTTATGTATCGTTCTAATTGGATTGATGTTCCTCTGCGGTACCCACCTTTTAAAAACAAACTCGGCACAGTTCGAAAGTTTATTCGACTGGCCTCGAAATTATAAGAAAAAAGCACCTCGATTGAGGTGCTTTTTTTGGAGTATTATAAACTTCCCAAAATCACTGGAGCTCCTGCATCTTCTAATTTCTTAGCGTATGCTTGAACTTCTTGAATCAATGATTCGAGTTCTGGTTGTATTTCTGCTAGCATTTCCTTCGCGAGGTTCATGCTGTTAGTGTGATTTTTAGTTGGTCCATAGGTGGTAGAGAGGCCTCTAAATGCCACACTAAAATGGCTCGAAATTGATGGTGGATTTCGCTCACCAATTTCATCTCTAGAAGCACTTCCTTCAATCTGCTTTGACAGACTTGAGAGTTTGTTTTCTAAAGAAACCAATTCAGCTTTAAAGGCCGAAGGCATTTGAAGGGTTTGATCTACTGCTTTGTATAGTCCCTTCATATAGGTTTCTACTTTTTCAGCCTTGTGACTTAAAATCTCGATTGCTGTTCTAAGTTCTGTAAAGTCTTTTCTATAGCTCTCATAATCCTCATAACTTATTCCCTTAAGTGTTCCTTCGTAAATAGGTTCCAAATCAAAACTGACCTCTTCTCCTATAGCGGTAAACTCACCGTCTTTTTCAACAGATAAGCTGGCCGTATAAGTTCCAGGAATAACCATTGGTCCTCGTGAGAACCAACCTCTTGAAGAGCTGTTAGGGTTGATAGGTGTTCCACTATCGTGTCTCATATTCCAAGCGATACGATGACTTCCTTTACGAGCTGGCGTTTTAAGATGTTTAATGATATGACCTTCTCCATCTTTAATGGTGAGATAGACCATGGCAGGCTTTTCGCTATTTTCCTTGTCCAGTTCGTCGTATCCTGGGAAAGGAACATCTTTGTTGCCTTTATTCAGAGCACCCTCACGTTTTTTACGTGCTTGTTTGGCTGTCGAATAGTCCCCATTTAAATAGTAGCTGAAAACAGCTCCATATTCAGGATTTTCGGCGATGTAATAGTCAGCACCTGTGTTTCCTAAATTTGATCTGGGCACATACCATTTGGCGGTTCTAGGAGCAAATAACATGCCTTTATCTGCTTCAGCGGCCTCCTTAATATTTCTTAGCGGGCTGTAGTCATCTAAAACGTAGAATCCTCTTCCGAAAGAGGCGGCAACGACATCATTTTCTTCTCTTTGTATGGTAATATCTCTAAAACTCATATTCGGAGTACCTTTCATTTTTTGCCATTTTTGACCGCCGTTAAGGGTGACATAAATACCAAATTCTGTTGCTAAAAACAGTAACTCAGGATTGACGTGATCTTGAACGATTCTCCAGATTAAGGTGTTTTCTGGAATATTTGAGCTCATTGAATTCCATGTTTTTCCTTTGTCTGTACTCTTGTATAAGAAAGGTCTATAGTCACCTTCTTTGTGATTGTCGAGAGCGACGTATACGGTATTGGCATCATGTAAATCTGCTCTAATATCGTTCACAAAACTTCTGCCAGGTAAGCCGAATTGAGAAACTGGAATCCTTGTCCAGCTTTCACCATCATTTTCACTCACATGTACGAAGCCGTCGTCTGTACCTGCATAGAGCAGCCCTTTTTGAACCGGTGATTCACTCAAAGAGGTGATGGTGTTGTAATTCGACATTGCACCTACATCCCAAGCGTTATCCCAAGATTGTTGTCTACCCATAATAGGGAGTTCAATTCGGTTTTCGTTTCGTGTTAAATCACCTGATATTGGGGTCCAGCTGTCCCCTCTATTTTCGGATTTCCACACGCGATACGAAGCGAAGTAAATAGTAGAGGCTTTATGCGGAGAGACGAGTATTGGTGCATCCCAATTGAATCGCTCATGTGGATCGCCTTTTTGAGCCTGTGGTTGCACATAAACCTGCTCTCCGGTAACTAAATCTACTCGGTGTAAGCCGCCTTGCTGT
Source organism: Flavobacteriales bacterium (assembly GCA_011525015.1). Taxonomy (GTDB): domain Bacteria; phylum Bacteroidota; class Bacteroidia; order Flavobacteriales; family Flavobacteriaceae; genus UBA3478. The sequence continues at coordinate 26,985 of WTJC01000035.1, read as the reverse complement.
GTTTCAGCATAAATGATGTTGTTGTACTCTGGGTCAGTTGCAGATTGGTGTCCATCGGCGCCCAAAGTCTTATACCAGTGTTTATTTGAGATTCCTTCTCTTTCATCAGTTGCAGATGGCCCACCAGCTGAACCATTATCCTGCGTTCCACCAAAAATGTGATAGAAAGGCTTAGCATTGTTTACCGCGACTTTATAAAACTGTGTAAGTGGAAGGTTTTTATGGTATTTCCAGTTTTCAGCCAAATCAAAGGATTCGTAAATACCAGCATCTGTTCCAATCATTAAATAGTTGGGGTCATCTTTTTTAAATGCGATGGCGTGGTTGTCCGAGTGCTTTTGACGCTCTTTGAGTTGTGTAAAGGTTTTACCTCCATCCTCTGAGGTTAAAACACGTACGTTCATCAGGTATAATCTGTCGAATTTATGAGGTGAGGCATATAGTTCTTGATAGTAGTGTGGTCCAGTTCCGCCTGAAACGGTATTAGACATTTTAGTCCAAGAACCTCCTGCATTTGATGAACGAAAGACACCGCCTTTGGTGCGATCTAATTCAATCGCAGCATAGATTACATCTGGATTTTGAGGAGAGATGGCCAAACCAATTTTTCCCATATTAGATCTCGGAAGTCCATTGTGAATTTTGGTCCAGTTTTCGCCTCCATCTGTTGATTTGTAGATAGCGGTACCAGGACCTCCTCCCATGTAAGCTGCAACCGTTCTATGTCTATCCCATGTTGCCGCATATAAAACTTGAGGGTTTCTAGGGTCGATTAAAAGGTCTGTAGCACCGGTCCATTCATTGTTTCCAAGAACTTGCTTCCAGTTGTTACCGCCATCTGTACTTTTATAGACTCCTCGTTCTCCTCCTTTACTCCAAAGTGGTCCTTGAGCAGCTACCCAAATGGTGTTAGAATTATTTGGATGAACAATGATTTTAGAAATGTGCTCAGATTTGTTTAATCCCATGTTCTTCCAAGATTTACCGTCATCGTCTGAGCGGTAAATTCCATCTCCGTAACCCACGTGACGTCCTCCTACATTTTCTCCGCTTCCAACCCAAATGGTTGAGGGATGAGATGGATCGATGCTCACGCATCCTGTTGAATAGGATTTTTGATTGTCGAATAAAGGCATCCATGTGGTTCCCGCATTCTCTGTTTTCCAAACCCCGGCAGATCCAACGGCCACATACCAATGATTGTCATTGTCTGGATGAATAGCGATATCCGCAATACGTCCTGAAAGAAAAGCAGGTCCAACATTTCTAAATTTGAAGGCGTTGATGTTGACATCCTTTGTCGGAGCTGCTGCTTTTTTCTTTCGCTGTGACTGTGCATCTTGGATGTGTAACCCAAATGCAAGTACAAGCGAAAGCATAAAGTACCATGTATTTTTCATATGTATTGATTTTAGTATTTCTAAAGATATCCATTTGGATTGAAGCTTGCACATTTGGTTTAATTATTTTGATCTGTATTAATTAGGGTATAGTAGGAGTCGTTTATTCTTGTTTTTTGGTCGATGAACCGATTTTTCTCAAAATATTCGCTCAAGTGAAGATTTTTGCATTTATGAGAAATCTAATGCCTTTGCTTTTTTTCAGTTTATTGGCCTTTTCATTGAAGGCTTATGCTCAAGAATTACCTGAGGTTAGTGCTGAGGATGTTGAAAAACAACAGGATTCTATAGGTGAATCAATAGAGAACGGGGTAAACCAATTTTTATACAAACACGGAATTACACCCACCACAATAAGTTACCACCCCAACGGAGAAGTGCTTATTTCTACGCAGTATTTTAAGGAACTCAAGGAGCAATATATGCTGCTTGTTGAGGATGTAACTCAAGATGAGCCAAGCGTAGATACCTTGAGTACACTAAGACCAAATAGGTCTAAATTTTCTGACGACGGTTCTTTTATCATTTACAATGAAATTGAAGACAAGGGAAAGAAGGGACAACAAACTTATTTGAGAAAATACAGTTCTTTAGGTGAAATGGAGCGCAAGCGAAACCTAAAGGAAGAACTCAACTTAGGAAGCCTCTACTATTTTTCAATGGATAAGGACGGGATTTTTTATTATTATGCCTTTTTTGGCAGTAGCAGCGATAAAAATGGGATTTATGCCTCATTGTGTTCATCAGAGCCTTGTACTGGAGCAATTCCAATTTACTTAGACACCGAAGAGCTCATCTATTTCTCTCCCCTGCGTATCGGTCGTAATATGTTGCTGATGGCCGTACAAGGAAAGAACGATTCACGTCTAAACGGAATTTATTTTGCCAGGTATAGAGATGGTAGATGGAGATTGCCCTTAAAAGTTCAGGGCCTTAGATACGGTTATAGTTTTGACTTTGTCAACGATAACATCATCTCATACAAAGAGGCGGTCACTGGAAATGTCATCTTTGTACGACTTGATGAAATTCTAAAGTCATTTCCTGAGGATGCTCGAGAGCGAAGACGAAACCCGCTAAATTTAAATCAATAATCTTTTAAGTCTTATTATTCTTGACTATTTTAGTCGCTGTGAAGAAGAAAATCAGACTTACCTATTTATTTTTTGCGCTATTCACAGGAATTTTAGGTGCACATTCTTTTGAGCATCAAACTTCGTTGAATGGTGACTGTGTGGTATGTCAATTTTGGTCCTCTGAGACTGAAATTGTACATACGCCCTTTGAGGTAGATCTGACATGCACAGTAGAAGAGATGATTTTGCTGCACGATCTGCAATGTCTTTATACCTCTTCTTTTTATTCTTCTTTACAGGTCGTTAATCCCAATGACCGAGGGCCGCCGAGCCAAATTTGATTTCTTGCCCAAATCTAATCTTACATTTTTTAAATTTTAAAACACATTCAAAATGAAATCAAATTTCAAATACCTCATCATGGGGTTATTTACCGTTGCCCTTATCTCATGTTCAAAAGACGACGACAGTCCAGAACCAATTAATGAAGAAGAAGTAATTACAACACTTAGAGTTGTGCTTAATCCAGGAAATATTACCCTACAATCTCAAGATTTAGATGGTGATGGGCCAAACGCACCAAGTGTTACCGTTAGTGGTAATTTAAGTGCAAACACTACATATACCGGTTCTGTAACTTTTTTAAACGAACTCGAGAGCCCTGCTGAAAATATAACTGAAGAAGTTGAAGAAGAAGATGACGAGCATCAGGTGATATTTGTGTCTTCTGGAGTTGCCCTTTCTGTATCAGACTTGAATAAGGATGGGAACGGTAATGATTTAGGCACTCAGTTTAGTTTAAGTACAGCTGCTGCTGGATCTGGTACTCTAAGAATTGTGTTACGTCATGAGCCGAATAAGCCCAACGACGGAACTTTAACTGGAGCTGGAGGAGAAACGGATATCGATGTCAGCTTCAATGTAACAGTTGAATAGAAAATTCAATAACATACTTTATGAGAAAGCACCTTTTTTAGGTGCTTTTTTTTGTCATATGTATCACTTTCATCACTAGGATAATTAGTAATGGTATGGCCGTTATGGCATTGGCGTAAATCACTGCGAGATCTTTAATGCTGAGTCCGTGTATGAACCAACATATGGTTCCGCAAAACATAAGCCCAAAAGTCATAAGACTCAAGCTCTTGGTGTCACGAGTTCGAATTGTTTTTAAGGCCTGTGGCAAGAAGGCTGAAGTGGTTAGGATAGCTGCGATAAATCCGAAATTCATGTCTAAATAAGATCAGGGGTTCGTCTTTCAAATATCGGATATTCTCCTTTGATAAAAATATAGGCGTATGATTTTTGTATTGTCAAGAAATTTATGCTTAATTTCTACCGACTAACTAACTCAATAAATGATTCCATTACTGCGTAACGCTCAAAACTACCTGGAGCGCATTTGTGTGCGATTTGAAGATGAGGTATTTATCTATAGTGATTTATTAAGTCGCTCTCATTCTATCGCTTCTTTTTTGTTGAATGGTCAATCCCATTTAAATGGAGCTCGGATTGCCTATCTGGTGAACCCAGGTTTTGATTATGTTTCAATTCAATGGGGTATTTGGCGGGCAGGTGGAATTGCTGTTCCTTTATGTGTCAAGCATCCCGTTCCATCATTGAGTTATGTATTAAGTGACACTACCGCATCTCATGTGATTTACGGCGCTGATTTTAAGGCCACAATTCAAGAGCTTGAAGGGCTTCATCAAGACATACCAATGACGCATGTAGCCCGTTTAAATGCTGAGCCTTGTGAGCTACCTGAGTTGCATTTAGACGAGGACGCCTTAATTCTTTACACCAGTGGTACTACTGGAAATCCAAAGGGAGTCGTTTTATCACACTCCAACTTAAATGCGCAAATCAATGCGCTTATAGAGGCTTGGAAATGGTCGAAAAATGATACTATACTCAACGTATTACCCTTACATCATATTCACGGAATTGTAAATGCCATGCTGTGCCCCTTATATATTGGAGCCGAAGTGGTTTTTGTGGAGCGATTTACGCCAAAGAATGTTTTTTCTGCTTTTTTGAGTGGAAAGATCAATGTGTTTATGGCTGTGCCTACCATTTATTTTAAACTGATTGCTTTTTATGAAGAATTATCCTCTAAGGAACAAGAAGGTATAAGTGCTGTTTTAAAGCAGTTTCGTCTTATGGTCTCTGGTTCGGCTGCCTTGCCTGTTTCTGTGCTAGAGAAGTGGAAAAAAATCAGTTCACACATCTTGCTTGAGCGTTATGGAATGACCGAAATCGGAATGGCCATTAGCAACCCTTATGATGGAGAACGAAGACCAGGACATATCGGGCAGGCTTTACCTGGAGTTTCTGTTAAAATTGTTCAGGAAGATGGTGAAGAGGTAGCACCCGCAGCTCAAGGAGAGATCTTAGTCAAAGGATTAAATGTCTTTTCTAGATACTGGAACAAAAAAGAGGCTACCGTAAAAGGATTTACCAAAGACGGATGGTTCAAGACAGGCGATATGGCTGTTTTTGACAAGGGCTATTATCGCATTTTGGGAAGAAATTCAGTAGATATCATCAAATCTGGAGGATATAAAATTTCGGCCTTGGAGATTGAAGAAGTGCTTCGAAAATATCAGGGAATCAATGAGTGTGCTGTAGTTGGAATTCCAGATGATGAGTGGGGTGAACTTATAGCCGCGAGTTTAATCGTAGAAGGAGAAACTGAAATAGATTTGAGTGCACTTGATGCTTGGTTAAGGACTCGAATACCATCGTATAAATTACCGAGACATTATATTTTTCAGGAGGATTTGCCCCGTAATGTATTAGGTAAGGTGACCAAGAACGTATTGAAACAAATTATAAAAGATCAAATCTCTTAAGAAATGAAAATTTACGGCGTAGGATTATTGGCCTTTTGTTTTTTAGTAGGAAAGCTTTTAGGGCTGGGTTTGGGAAGACTCATCAACCTCAGTAATGATGTTGGTGGTGTAGGTTTTGCCATGCTACTGCTTATTGTACTCAGCGGCTATATGCGAAAAAAACAATGGATTGACGAAAAAGAAATCACAGGTATTACATTTTGGAGTGCGATGTACATTCCAGTAATTATCGCTATGGCTGCAAGCTTAAATGCAAAAGCGGCTTATTCTGCGGGATGGTTAGCTATTGCCGCTGGAGGATTGACTACGCTGGTGGGATTTATTTTGGTTCCTTTAATTGCTAAAATTGGGGCTGCCCCTGAACACATTGAGGAAGATGGAAGTATTTGATCAATTATTGGCAAAAAACGGTTTGATCTTCGCCTTTTTGTTGGTGGGATTGCTCATTTATTTTTCATATGCTGTTTCTAAATACCTTTTTAAAGGAAGGATTCCAGGAGTTGCTATTGCTGTTTTATCTGCACTGGTGTTGGCTTTTTTCGGTGGAGAAAAAGGATTAGCAGACTATCCGCTCTTTGCGGGTTTAGCAATTTTAGGCAGTTCAATGTTTAGAGACTTTACGGTAGTGGCTACCGCTATGGGAGCACAACTTTCAAAAATTAAAGCTGCAGGTGCCGCAGGAGTAGTGGCGCTTTTTGCAGGAGTGATTGTCACATTTTATGTTGGCGCTATTATGGCTTATTTTATGGGTTATACCGATGTTAAGAGCATGGCAACCATAGGTGCCGGAGCTTGCACCTATATCGTAGGCCCTGTTACAGGGTCTGCATTGGGCGTCAGTTCTGATGTTATTGCCATTTCAATAGCTGCGGGGGTTGTAAAAACTATTGTTGCTACAGTTGGCACTCCTCTTTTGGCAAAATATATGAAGTTAGATAATGCCAAAACGGCTTTAGTATTTGGAGGGCTCATTGGAACTACAAGTGGGGTGACGGCTGGATTGGCTGCAACCAACCCAAAGCTTGTGCCCTATGGCGCATTTACGGCTACATTTTATACCGGATTAGGCTGCCTTTTATGTCCATCGATATTATTTATTACATTAACATGGTTTTTTTAAAGAACAACAACAATGAATTCAAGACGAAAATTTATAGGTAAGATCGCAGGGGCGTCTGCCTTGCTATCGAGTACAACTTCAGTTAAAGCGAGTGTAGATTTATTGACTCAACCTGTGCTTCCAAGTTTAGAAGGACGTAAAATTCTTTTCACTTATGGTGGATGGGATGGTCACGAGCCCAAAAAATTTAGAGATTATATGACCCCTTGGTTAAAAGAAGAAGGTGCTGAGGTTTTATTGTTTGACAATCTCGATTGTTATACTGACGAGTCTTTGATGAAAGAAATCGATTTGGTGATTCAAATTTTCACCATGTCAGAAATTACCCGAGAACAAGAAAAAGGATTGCTCACAGCCGTTAAAGAAAACGGAACAGGTATGGCTGGTTGGCACGGAGGTATGGGTGATGCATTTCGTGTAAACACCGAGTACCAATACATGGTTGGCGGTCAATGGGTGGCACACCCTGGTGGAAATATCGACTATAAAGTATCGATAAGTTCTAATGACGACCCTATTACAAGAGGCTTGAGTGACTTTGAAATGACCTCTGAGCAGTATTATATGCACATAGATCCCAATTGCAATGTTTTGGCCACAACTCGTTTTAACGGAGAACACGACCCTTGGATTAACGGATGTACAATGCCCGTTATTTGGAAAAAATCCTATGGTAAAGGCCGAATATTTTACACTTCATTAGGGCATAATTTAGCGCACGTCATCGATCAACCTTCGGGAATGACGATAATCAAAAGAGGTATTCAATGGGCGAGTGCAAGCAAGTATTTGCCTATGGAATCTTGGGTGACTCCTAAATATTAGAGGTTGTTGTGATTCGCCCCTATATACTTTCTGAAACCAACTTTGAATTTCTTCAGCAGCATAGATATGAATTGGCTATTCTGCCTTGGGGAGCTACTGAGGCCCATAACTTTCACCTGCCATACGGCACAGATAATTATCAAGTAGAAGCTATTGCGGCGGAGTCTGCTCGATTAGCTTGGGAGAATGCGGTCAATCTCGTTGTCTTGCCCAACATTCCATTCGGAGTCAATACAGGGCAGTCAGACATCTATTTGGATATGAATCTAAATCCGAGCACACAGCTCATTGTACTGAAGGATTTAATTACCGTCTTAAATCGCCAAGGTTTAAAAAAACTCATTCTTTTAAACGGACATGGCGGAAATAATTTTAAGCCCTTGCTGAGAGAGTTGGGATATGAATTCCCTGAAATGTTTTTGAGCTTATGCAATTGGTTTCAGGTTCCTGATAAGAGCTTGTATTTTGAAAATCCGGGTGATCATGCAGATGAGATGGAGACCAGTTTGATGCTTCATTTACATGCTGATTTAATTCTTGACTCCAGTAAATGGGGGAGCGGAAAAGCAAAAAAGCATCGTGTTCAGGCTATTTCTTCATCTTGGGCGTGGTCAGAGCGCAAATGGTCTCAGGTAACCGAAGACACAGGGGTAGGTGATCCTTCAAAATCGACGGTAGAAAAAGGTTCTCAAATGTTTACAGCACTCACCAAAAAACTTGCTGGTTTTTATGCTGAAGTTGGTGCTTTAGACCTTGATGATCAGTATACGGATTAGGCTTATTTCAAAAGTTCTACATAGCGCTTGGCCATGGCTTCTAAGTCGATGCCAAGAACATTTTTATGCGTATCGAGCACCTGTTGTTTCAATGACTCATCTAGACGCTCAAATCCGACCTGTGCGCCTAAAACAAATCCTGTAATGGCTGCTACGGTATCGTTATCTCTTCCGTAATTAACCGCAAATTCTACACCTTTATTAAAATCTCCATCTGCAAAGGCCAGGCTCGCTATTAATATCTGCCAAATTTCTGCGGCGTGAAATGCTATTGCTCTTTGATTCTTATCGAGAAAGCTATACATCTGATGTTGTATGTGCCAGTCTTTTATCTCATGCGGATAATTTTTTGGAAAGGAGTTTATTAGCGATTGATAAGCTGAGCTCTTGGTTAAAGGGAGATTTTGAAGTTTGGCGTCACGAGCATTGTTCTGTGTATTGAGCAGAATATCTTGAGCGATTCGACCTACCAGTCGAGAATCTTGAAATCGCATCGGGTCGATGCGATAAAGGCTGTTTAATAAGCTGTCTGAGCTCTGAATTCTAAAGGAATTAAACGACAAGCTTGAAACGAGCCCGCTGATGTCTTTGGCATAGCCTTGATCAAACAGGGCGTGCTGATAGGCTTTAATGTAGGCCTCTTCTGCATCATTTGAAATCATGGCTAATGTCGAACTGTATAACATTCCCGCGCATGACATCTCACCTCCGTAGAAGCGATCTTTGGCAAGCATATATTCTTCTGGGCCTTTTAGATAAGCGCGACTTACTCGGGCCCACTCTTTAATCCAATCGATTTGCTCGATAGGGTGTTCGATGGCATCAATAGAACTGCTGTAACTTTTTTGCTTGAGCAGGTCTAGACTTTTTTCATAATAACCGTTTATGAAGGTCGAAAAATTAACTGGGTTGGGTTGGAAATTTTCAAAATAGTTTAGCATTAGAAGCTTCCATCTGGTGTCGTCTGTACTCGAACCTGCAGGTAGGTTGTGATCCCAAGTGCCTTCCGGAGATTGAACGCGTATGGCAGGGGTTAAGGTGCTGATATAACCATAGGTTTTATATATGTCTTCTCTGTTCCACATTTCTGTGCTTGCCCCCATTGCATCACCAATAGCCGAGCCCACAAGAGCACCAAGGATTTGATCATAACTTAGCGGTGAAGTGCTGATTTCTTTCTCGACGGCAGTCGGTTCTGGAATGAGTTGTTGACTCTCGTTAGTTTCTTTACACGAAAGCAGTAGAAGTATTCCTATACTGAAGATGAAGTTTTTATGCTGTAATAAGCTCATAGGCGATATCTAGTAATTCTTTTTTTTCTTGCAGGGTTCGTTCTAATGGTAACTGCGCTAATCCTATCAGTCTTCTGCTTATTTCTATTCCTGCGATTTTGCGCATTAGTTGCTCATCAATGGATGTATTATAGTGCGCGATAATAGTTGAGAGGTCTTCTATTGAGGAAGAGGCTATGATAAAATGAGCTCCCATAACTCCCAGGTCAAATTCAGCAAACCCTTTAAAACTAAATTCAGGATCAATGACATAGGTCTTTTGATTGACAGCCAGCCAACTTCCTGGATAGTAATCTCCATGGATTAGAGTATTCCCGTTATCTGACAAGTAAAGCTTTCCGATTTGGTCAATGGTGTTTTGCAGGCTCGGATTGTGCTTAAACGGCTTGGCAAGCTCCGCTAATCCCTCTTGAATTTGATTCAAATCAAAATCGTTTTCTATAAAAGGAAGGGCAAAAATATGCTGATAATTTAGCGTTTTGAGCGCCTGGTTTTTAGGAAAAGAAGCGGGTGCTTTTGTTTGATGAATGTCTTTGGCGTAGGCGCATAGAGAAGAAACCAGTTGTTTTATTTCGCTGGAGTCTTTGTAAACGCTTGTACAGTCTGCGGCTGCCCCAAGATCAGATAAAAGTAGAATGTAGTTTTCAGGATCGTAGCCTAACACCTTAGGCAAATACGCTCGATCGCCTCCCTGACTTAAAGCGGTGTAAAAGCTATACTCGGTATGTATACGCTCTAAAGGAGCATTGATGTCTTGATATTTTTGAACAAAAGGCCTGGATTGTTTTAGAATAAACGAATTTCTTGCTGTAGTGATTCGCAGTACGACATTCATATTTCCCTCGCCAGCAATTTCTGCTGACAGTATGTTCTCGCCTTCACTTAATACCTTCTGAACTACATCGAGTTTTTCTATGGTTGCGAATGAGGTGTTTTTGTCAATATAAGTGAACATGCTCACAGAGATTAGAATGGATTAATCAAATATAAGGGCTAATTTTTTGAAAATCATAGATCTTCAGAACTCTTGATTTCAGTGGGTTTTGAACGACTCAAAAGTGTTATAATTCGAAAAATAGTGCATTTCATCGAAAATATTTGTGTTACATCGAAAAGAATTGTAATATTGCTCAATGAAAAAATCAAAAAACAAACCGTTCGTAACGTCTCTTTTTCTAATGACTGGATTAATGATGATGACGGTGTTTTCATTTTTAGTTTGTTATGCGCTAGTTAAACCTTGGATGTTTTTGTTTTAATGGTCCCAAATCTTATCAATAACCAACAACCAAAAAGTATGAGAAAAGATTATTTACAAAACCTAATGTCTGAGGTTTTTTCTTTCGCCACCAATTTAAAAATGACTCCTTTTTATTTGAGAAGAAGAGAGTTTGAAACCATCCGATTGGGCAATGATATTTTTTTATTGTTTTACCCAGGTACCAAAGAAGAGGAAAATAATTTTAGAATTTCAAAAATAGGTTCACCCGGATCTGTGAACTTAATGCTTTACGACAACACTGAAAACTGGTATAACAGTCTTAAAACATTAGAACTTCACTAATTAAGGTGTTTATAAAAATATTGAGTGTATAGTATCTTAAACCACAACCATTTTAACAGTCTTCGTTGAGATGTTTCAGATACTTGTTTTATGTTGATCTAATTTTTTAGATTAAATATGTTGTTTTGTTAGTAGAATTTGTGGTAAAAATCCGCGCTTGAGAGTGCGGATTTTTTTATTTCACAAATCGACACAAATCTTTTGTATTTTTAAGTACAACTCACTTATTCAGTGCAATAAGTCAATAACTAAACATCATGAATTCACACAGAAAACTTAGAATGGGAATGATCGGTGGCGGAGAAGGATCTTTCATTGGAGGTGTACATAGAATAGCCGCTTTTTTAGACGGTCAAATCGAATTGGTTTGTGGAGCCTTTAATAAAGATGCTGCGAAGAGCAAAAAATCAGGCCACGATTTATTTTTACCCGAGCATCGTGTATATAGCGATTACGACGAAATGCTCAAAAGTGAAGCGCAGTTAAATGAAGAGGAACGCATGGATTTTGTGGCTATTGTGACCCCTAATGTAGCGCATTATGATCCTGCAATTAAGGCCTTAAATCTGGGGTTTCCAGTGATCATTGACAAACCCTTAGCCTTTACTTTAGAGGAGGCTGTTTCGCTAAAAGCCAAGGTTGAAGAAACAGGTTTGCCTTTTGGAGTTACTTATACCTACAGTGCTTATCCTATGATCAAACAGGCTAGAGCCATGGTAAAAAAGGGAGCTCTGGGAAAAATACACAAAGTTCTTGTAGAATATCCTCAAGGCTGGTTAACTCAAAAAGTAGAAGATACTGGACAAAAACAGGCAGCCTGGCGCACAAACCCAGATGAAGCAGGAATTTCAAATTGTTTTGGAGATATTGGGACGCATGCAGCTCATCTTGCTGAATACGTCAGTGGTTTAAAAATTACTGAAGTACTATCAGAAATAAGACCGACGATGTCAGGAAGGTTGTTAGACGATGATGCCAATGTGCTGTTGCATTTTGAAAACGGTGCTAACGGGGTCTTAATGGCTTCTCAGGTCGCCAATGGAGAAGAGAATAATTTAAAAATTCGAGTGTTTGGAGATCAAGGAGGATTAGAATGGAAACAAGAAGATTTGAATAGCTTATTGGTAAGAGATCACGGAAACCCTGACAAAATTTATAGAACAGGGACTGATCGTGGTGGATACCTAACTGAAGAGGCCATGTTGCATACTCGGACGCCTTCAGGACACCCCGAAGGCTATTTAGAAGCCTTTGCAAATATTTATCGCAATTATGCCTTGGCCGTGCGCAAGCATAAATTCGGTGAAGCCTATGATGAAGAAAAGCTCGATTTTCCAACAGTTGATGACGGGGTAAAAGGAATGGCACTGGTAAAAGCAGTTGTCTCTTCAACCGCAAAAGGAAATCAGTGGGTTAGCACCAGTTCATAAAATTTAAAAAGATGAAACTACAGTTAAAAATTTTAGGGATGATGCTCTTGTGTACGAGTGCTGTATTTGCTCAAAACAAATACGACCTGCATATCAAGGGAGGAACCATATACAACGGTTCTGGGACAGCATCATTTGTAGGAGATGTACTTATTTCAAATGATCGTATTGCATATGTAGGACCATCCATTGAGGCTGAGGCAGAAACGCTAATTGATGCGACCGGAAAAGCAATAGCACCAGGATTCATCAATATGTTGAGTTGGGCCTATAGCTCGCTCGACAAAGACGGACGTTCATTATCTGACATCAAACAGGGGGTAACTCTTGAAGTCTTTGGTGAAGGGAGGTCTGCAGGCCCTTCCGGATCTAAAGATGAAGGAGATTATGTTTCTTTCGGTCAGGCGATGCAAAAGTTAGAAAACCAAGGTGTTTCTACCAATGTGGCTTCTTTTTTAGGAGCAGCCACTGTTCGAGTTCAAACCGTTGGTTACGACAATAGAAAAGCAACAGAAGAGGAGTTTCTTGAAATGGATCAAATTGTCGAAGAAGCCATGAAAGAGGGAGCTATGGGTATAGGATCTTCGCTGATTTATGCTCCAGGTGATTTTGCCGATACCGACGAATTAATTCGAATCTCCGCTGCAGCCTCTAAACATGGAGGGATGTATATCTCCCATATGCGCGATGAAGGTAGAAATGTGATGCAGGCTTTAGAAGAATTAATTGAAATAGCTGAAAAAGCTGATATCCCTGCTGAAATATATCACTTGAAAACATCCCGTCCGGCCAATTGGCATCTTTTAGACACCGTTATTGAACGAGTGGAACAGGCTAGAGCCAAAGGCTTGCAGATCACTGCAGATATGTATACCTATAATGCAAGTAGTACAGGACTGACTGGGGTCATTCCAACATGGGTACAGGCAGGTGGCCATAGGGCGTGGATGAACAGAATGCGCGAAGCCGAACCCAGAAAGCGCTTGATTAAAGATATTGAGGCGGAACTGGCCATGCAACCTGCAGACGGTATTTTGATGGTAGGATTTAACAAAGATTCTTTAGCAGACATATACAGGGGTAAAACCATCGCCCAAAGCGCACTTATGCGAGGACAATCAGAAGCAGAAACCATTATCGATTTAATGCTTGAAGACGACAGTAGAATTCAATGCATCTACTTCAGTATGAGTGAGGAAAATATTCAGCGCAAAATTCAAATACCATGGATGAGCTTTTGTTCTGATGCAGGGTCTTACACCACGTTTGATGATGATTTTCGCACGCATCCAAGAGCCTTTGGAAGTTTTATACGGGTCTTGGGAAAGTATTCTCGTGATTTGGGATTACTCTCACTTGAGGAAGCCGTTTACAAACTAAGCGGATTTCCTGCCACTAATCTCAAACTTAAAGATCGTGGATTCTTGTACGAGGGCTATTTCGCAGATCTTGTTGTTTTTGATCCTGAACAGTTACAAGATCACGCCACATTCGATGACCCTTTGCAATTCGCAACTGGAGTTGAATACGTTTTGGTCAATGGAATTATGGTTTTAAACGAAGGGGAACACACCAATAAATTTCCTGGTCGATTTGTGAAAGGTCCTGGTTATCAGGATTAAACAAAAGCCTTTCAGCGCTGTTTTGTTTAACTTTGAAAAATTTTAAATAAATACACGATTTATTTTATAATTATTTAAAATATCTTTTCTATATTGCATTATTCTTAATTGGCAGCTAGGATCGAAAGGTCCTAGGTGATTTATCATTTGTGTTTTCGGATAACGGGTGTATTGAATTTTCAATCACCCGTTTTTTTATGGGCAGGCGCCTTTTTCGAAATATCTTACCCCACTTGCTCTTGCTTCACAAGTATTTCCATAGGTCACTAAATCGCATCCACAAACAGGATCGTATATTTCAGGACAGGCGATTAAAGCTTGGTCGTTTTCTGATATGCAATTCATCCCTTCAAATGAAAATAACCAATCGTAACCCATTTCATCATCAACAGCATCTTCATCCCAGTCAACGCTTAAAAATTTGGGATAACCATAGGTGAAATCGTATTGAATTTGAAAATAATCGGCCTCGTTTATTGCCCTAGAAAGTAAGGCGTAGACATCGGCAATTGTTTTTGGCTCAGGCTCATAGTCTGAACCGTAATACTCACAGTTCAAATCACTTGTAATACAACCGTAATCGTCAACGATCGCTCCTTGAGAGTCTACCAGGTGTTTCACTTCAAATACCCCTATAAAACCAGAACTGCGTTCAATAAATTGGTATGAGGATACGGCTGTTTTGTTCCATTGATTCATAGCCGTTTTAAGTTCGTTCTCTGCTTGTAATTTATAACTGTCGTCATTAATACAAGAGGATAAAAAAACTGCACAGACTAAGCTGAAAAAAAGATTAAGATTGGTTTTCATAGGCTTGGTTTAAATAGGAATTCGAAAGTGCAATAAGACTAATGGCAGTCCAATAGGTTGAAAGTATTAAAAGTGATGAGAAACTGAAGTTAAAAACGAATTTAGAATAGGCCAAAACGGTATCCGAAAGCATAAAAAATAAGGCGCCTGCGAAAAGGAGTGCAGTCTTATTATTTCTGTTGAGTATGTAGGCTCTTGCAGCTTGAGCACTCATGCTCGAAATGATCAAAACATAGGCCAATACAGGATAGGTCAACCCTTTTAAATTTGGGTAAAGGAGGTAGAAAATTCCTCCTCCTATGCTCCAAAAAACAAGATAAATCCACCTTTTGTTTTTACTGGGATAGCTGCGTAACAATCCATATAAAAAAATAGCGTGCGCGGTAAAAAACGAAATCAAACCAAAGACAAAGTAATCTTGATTTAAAAGTAGAAGATCACCAGCAAGACAAAAAATTAACCCTGTGATAATGAGTTTGTGTAGTGGTAAAGCGCGATTTGTCAAGGCCAGAAAAATAACCATAGTTGTTGTAAGGCCTTTGCCGAGGGCATAGCCCAATGAGTACTGACTTTCTAATGCCATAGCAGATACAGCCAAAAGTCCAATACAGAAAAGAAAGATTTTCGTCTTAGTGTGACTGATCGGTGAGCTCATTGTGGTTAGCCTGTTTAGGGGTAAAAATATTGAAATATATAGTACTATTTCAACGGATTTGGCGTTTAGTCTTTAAAGATTTGGGAAATGACTACGACTTACAAGCAAAAAACATATTTACCGAGAGAAGTATTACTGCTCAGCGCTTTATATCTCATCGATTTTAAAAAAACCGATACAGCCGCTCTGGATTTTATAAAAGAGGACGGTCTAATCGGACATTGGGTCAAGGTCAAATACCTGAACCTTTATGCGCAGATCAGTAGACAAGAAGATTTTGAATTTTTTCTCTCTCATCATTTTCAAAGAAGTGTTTCATATTTTTCAGAGCACGAGAAAGAGACTTTTCTAATTCATCTGGCTAAAATTGCCTACAAAAAGAGTTTAGACAATAAAACCGTAAGTCGTTTATTGCGAATAGCAAAAGCTGCCGACTACAGCTATTCTGATGTCGAACGAATTTTAAGAAATGCTGTTTCTCAGAAAAAAACAGATCAAAAAGGTGAACTCAATTTTGGTATTGGATGCTTATTAGTATTAGCCTATCCGGATGTTTTAGATCAAAAGCCTTTTCAGTTTTTTGAAAACTTAAACTCCTACGAGCTCAAAAATAATATTTTCAAAGCCCATCATTTTGTAGGGAATCAATCTTTTTTAGAAATAACTCAAAACCTAAAGCATCGCTTGGAGGTATTGTCTAAAGCTGAGAAGTTAGAACTCTTAAGAGGTTTAATTGCTATTTATGCTGCGGATTACTCACTCAAAGAGCCCTATACTCCTAAGCTTTTAAATTTTAAAAGTCAGTTGTTTCATTTCTTAGAAGTCGAGGAAGCTGAAATAAAAACAGCCGTAGTCGAGGTCTTGGCAGATAAAGACGCGAAGGCAAATTACAACTACGAGTACACTGCTGTGCTGAGAGTTATCGACAAACAGAGTTTTCACTGTGAAGTGAAAGAATTAAAGTTTGAAGCTCCTTTTTACGACTGGGCTAATGCGGCTTTGCTTACTTCAATACAATCCTTAGAAAAGCAAGAAAATGCCGTTCATCTCGAGCGAAAGCTGGAGCGCAGCTAGTTTTTAATCATTTCAAAAAAAGAAATACTGTCTTCTATTTCATCCAGATTCAGAATGTAGCATATTTCGGAGGTGTCTGAAAAGTCAAGTCCTCCTTTCGCAATCGATTCGTTGTAATACCTGCCATCGACACCATTGTATGTGTTGCCCAAATTAATGGCCTCATCCCAAATGTCTATTAATTCTTCATTCAAGTATAAATTCAACTCGATTTTTTCATCGGATCTAAAGCCCGGACTGCCATTATCTAGCGCATTGCCGTCTGGTATTTTGTGATAGGTCGCATGCTGATGAACATAATTACGAGCCTTTTCTGAGGTGACCTCTTCATTCCAATTTGAATGTTGCACGAGATGAACTGAGCTTTTGGTATCTATTTCTGGATGCCTTGTTCGTATAAGCTCAATTAAGGCAGCAGAGAAGTCGGATTGACCGGCTTCAGCAATCCAAATACTTCCTTTTTTTTCAAGTGTAAGCATGGCCTTGTCGTAGGTTTCTTGCAAGGCCTTGTCAAAGTCGGTATGTGCATCTGACCAGCGCTCAAATGCTTTTTCTAATAAGGATTCTGGAGGCACATATAAACCTTCTTGAACCCCATAAGCCCCTGTGACTACTTGGAAGTTCAAATTTTTTAAGCTCGGTAATGTGAGTAGGCTTCTAAAAGCCGCCATGGAATGTATATCGTCAACATCGGTTTTACAATCGTAATGCGCCAGCAGAAGGTCTTTTTCAAAATCAAATGCAGCCACTTTTTCTTTGTTGGCGGTAGAACAGGAGAAAACCAGGCTGAGGATTAACCCAAAGCCAAATCTTTTGAAATGCTTATTGATAAATTCTGACATAATCGACTTCCATTACTTGGTTAGGGAAATTCGCAGGAACTTCACCTCCTAAGTTACCACCAATAGCTATGTTTAGCAAGAGGTAATGTGGATTGTCGAACGGATTACTTGCCTCATTGGGCAATTCCATAAAAACAACGTTGTCTAATAATATCTGCATTTTGGTTTCATCCCAAATTAAAGAGTACAAATGAAATGCCGAAGAGCTGTCTGCTATATATGTCGTTGTTCCAGTATTTTGATACTCTCCTGTTTGGGTATTGGCCCAGTGAAAATATCCGTAGGAGCGGGTTTTATCCCATCCATTTTGTTCCATGATATCGATCTCTCCACAGGCAGGCCATCCTACACTACCTTTAGAGTCACCAAAGTAATTTCCGGCTTCGTTAATGTTGGATCCAAGAGTCCAGATTGCGGGCCATGTTCCTGCTCCAGAGGGTAATTTTGCGCGCACATCGATGCGGCCATACTTGAAGTCAAATTTTGAATTGAGACGTGCCGAGGTGTATTCTTTGGTGCTGTTTTGTGTGGTATAGGTTTCTTTTCTAGCCACGATTTTAAGTGTTCCATTAGTGACATAGGTGGTATTTTCTTTGTCTACGTAATGTTGGAGTTCTCCATTGAACCAACTACCTCCATTTGGAGCGAAGGTTTGGTGATGCCATTTGCTGCTATCGGGTCTACCCTCATAATCGAATTCATCACTCCAAATGAGTTCTAAATTGTTGTTGCCGCCACCGTCACCTCCGCCATCGCCATTGCCGTTGTCTCCGTAGAAGTAGATATTGTCTAAGTAAACAGTGCTAGTACCTGAGGGTTGTGCCGCGATAATGTATTGAGCGAGATTTTTTCTCGAGGCCAAACCACTGAAATCATCTAAGGATAGGTCAATGCTCTGCCAAGTATTGG
Organism: Flavobacteriales bacterium; assembly: GCA_011525015.1. Lineage (GTDB taxonomy): Bacteria > Bacteroidota > Bacteroidia > Flavobacteriales > Flavobacteriaceae > UBA3478. The sequence goes on along the minus strand of WTJC01000035.1, from coordinate 8,735 downwards.
TCGTGGTGTTTTCTATTACGATTTCGTGTTCAGTATCATCGACACTACCGACGCCATTATAGACTCCATTTGCACCAAAGTCTACTACTTTGAATCGAATAGTGCTTGCATCAGCAGTCCAATAATCAAAATGTATATGTGTTTTGGCGTTGGCATTGATTTGTTGATTGACGGTTTCTATTCCTGCATAATTTAAATTGAAATAGCGCAGCATTTGGTTATTTGAGATATTGACAAACTCAAATTCTGATTGTGACCAATCTGTTCTAAAGGTGTCAACGTTAACACTATTGTAGTGGTTACTAAAAATAGAGATGACTTCAGATGCATTGTGTATTGGGGTTGGAGCAGCAACCAATGGTACATCACTTTGAACAGGACATCCCTCTTGATTAACCTGTGTTCCTGCCGAAGTGTTTGGACAGCTGTCGTCTCGATCTGGAACGCCGTCTAAATCGGTATCTTTTAATTTAAAGTTCGCGCCGAGTTGGTATTCCTTGTCTATAGAAAGCTCTATGGGATTGTTTGAGCCACTTATATCTCCACTCCAGGATTCAAACTCCCAATCGTTTGCCGCCACCGCCGTTAGTCTCACTTGAGTTTCAAAATCGTATTGAGCGGGTTGACTGATGATTTGCTCATTTACAGTTCCTTCTCCTGTAATAGTGAGGTTGAGGTTGTATTGCTTGCGAACGAAGATGGCTGTAACCTCTTTAGCTTCGTTTAAATTGATAGTCACTGGGTTTTCGGTCGACTCAATTCCACCAGTCCATTGTTCAAATTCCCATCCTGTAGCTGGTGTAGCGCTGAGCTCAACCTGTGAGCCAACTTCATATGATTTTCCGCTGCTTAGCAGTTTTTGATCTACGCTTCCTTCACCGGTTACGCTTACGTTCAATTCAAATTGCTTTTTGATAAAATTCGCCTGAAGTTGTAAGTTCTGTGTAAGGGTTATTTCAAGGGGATTGGCTGTACTGCTCAAACTTCCGCTCCAATTGCTAAAATTGTAGTCTGCCAAGGGAACGGCCTGAATGCTTAAGTTGCTTCCCTCTGGATAATTACCAGCAGAAATAGAAACGCTTCCTCCTTCACCAGAACTGACCTCTAAAGAAAAAAACGAAGTGTCTGGACTGGCCGAATCCTTTTCACAAGACAACAATAAGAATAGAATAAGTAAAGCAGTTAGATTGCGCATGAATTAATTTTTTGCAATAATAAAACATACGCAATCAATAACTACTATTTAAGTTGTGAATTTAAATAAATGTGATGGCTACACCTCACGTAACTTTTTACTGATAAGCGAAAATGCGATAGGAATACCCTTTTCAGAGGCTTCTATTTGAGCTGTATTTTTTTTAGAAATTCCAAGAATTTCTGCATCTAAAAAGGTAGAGGCGTCGGCGCTTAAATAGATGAATTTCCATTTTTTCTTTTTTTCGAGCTGTTTTATTTTCTTTCGAATTTTCTCTGCTGTAAATTTTTGACTCGCATTTTCAAAACCATCTGTGAGTAGGGCAATGGTTACTTCGGAGCCTTTGTTTTCGTACTTTTTAATAACAGCACCAAGAGTGTCGTAAATTGCTGTAAGTCCTGACGGTTGGTAATCCTTAATCCCAAAGGATTGAATTTCATTGAGTTTTTGATGTTCATAGGTCCAACTTTGTTTTTCGTTGAATTGTATCAGCGATAAACGTTGTTTGGGATGAATTGATTTTTGTTCGCAAATAAAATTGTTTACTGCTTTTACGGTTGTTTTTTGAAGACTAAGCATAGAGCCTGATTTGTCTAGTAGAAGGGCAATTTCTTTCATAATTTTTGTAATTTGTTTAGCAAATTTGATTGCTTGTTATGCAGTCTTTTTGCAATTGCAAAACAAAATGCCTACGAATCTAAACGCCTTAATTCGCTATAAGACCATAGATACTCTTTTACAGGGAGGAAGGGTTTTTTATTCTATAGAGAAATTGCAACTCGCTTGTTCTGAAGCCTTGGCCGAACACAGAGGCGTTTATAAAATGGTTTCTGAACGAACTATTCGCGATGATATTCGTGTAATGCGTTCTGATATTTTGGGATACAATGCCCCGATTGTGGTTAAAGAAGGTCGTTATACCTATGCCAATCCAAACTTTTCAATTCAAAACACGTCGGTGGCTTCTAACCAATTACTATTGGAATTAGGAGCACTCATCAGAGATGAATTTGGACGAATTGATCAGAAAAGAGCAAAGCTACTTTTAGATAAGATTGATACTTTTACTGCCTCTACTTATTCCACTCAAGAATTGGCAATTGATGAAATTGCTAAAAGTGCACCATCTGATAGCAGTGAAAGAGACGTGCTGATGCATTCGATTAAGGTCATGCCTAAAAAATCAAATAAGCTGATTTCTGAAAGGCCTGAGGTTTTATGGAGTGCCATTTATGCCTTGTTCTCAGACCTCACTTTTGATTCGGAATAATTCATTCTTTGATTAAAAGCGCTCGGTGTAGACCTCTCCGAAGGGAACTCTAAATCGCTTGCCATAAACCCCGGTTTCGCTTCGCTTTCCGCAGGCTAGAATCATATTTATTTCGGCTTTTTTTGGAAGGCCTAATGCCTTTTTGACCAGCCTAGAATCAAAACCTTCCATTGGGCAGGTGTCGTACTCCACCTCTGCCATTGACAGCATAAAATTTTGCGCGGCTAAGCCTGCACTTTTATGCGTAACGATTCGCATATCGCTCAAGGAGACTTGTCGGTATATGGGTCTGAAGATTCCGCTGACCCAAGTAGATATTTTTTTGATGCTACTGAGGATGCCAAAGTTGTCAAATCCATAAATCGTAGGCATGAGTTTTTGATAGTAGCGCAGCGCAAACTTTTTTCTTCGAATTTGAGATTCCGTTTCTGCCTTGTTTTGCCCTATAAATTCGGCATTCGCCTTAGCTCTTTTCTTCCATAAATCGCGTCGCACAACTACAACTACAAATCGCTCGGCAGTTCTTGAGGCCTGCTGTTTAAAGCATGCGGTATTTAAAAGTTCTTTGAGTTCAGGATTTTTGACGTGAATAAACTCCCATAATTGCATATTACTACTGTTAGGGGCGAGGCTGGCGTTTTCGATACATTTCTTGACCAGTTCGTCGTCTAAGGCTTCGTCTGTATAATTTCGAACAGATCGTCTATGGGCTATGGCCTGGCTTACAGTTAGTGGTTTTTGCATTCCACAAAAATACAACCCCCCTGCGAAATGAAAAGTACGGTTATCGCCTTATTAAAAAGTTGATAATCATGATTTTATGATTTGTTTAATTAATTATGATTAATTTTAAACAAAAAAGCAGGGATTTTCTTTGCGCAAAAAAGCTATGAGTTCTGCATTCAGCCGAGGAGATTATTTTGAATTGTTTTTTTCTGGACAAGTCCGTAAAAAATTCGAGAAGTTAATTTTAGTTCTGTCTATTTCTGGGTTTTTTATCCACCTCTTACTAGTTATGCTCTTTAACCTAGAGGTGTTGAGCGGCTTGAATGTGGATTATTTTGGAAACCCTATCAATGCCATTTACACTCCATTTTCGTTCATCTTAGTATACGAGATTTACCTGTTAATCTTTTTTATTCCAAGGTCGTTTACTACGTCGCTTTTAAAACAATACGAGATTATTGCGCTGGTACTAATTCGAAGAATTTTTGGAGACATCACAAAAATTGATTTCGATCAGGCATTAGAAACGAACGAGGAATTGTTCAACTTGGGTATTGATATTTTGGCGGTATTGCTTTTACTCGCAATTGTGCTTTTATTTTCTCGAATTCACTTGAAATTGAATGCCCTGTCAAGAACATTATTAGAAGAAGAAAGAGATTTTATATTTAAGGGTTACAAGAAAAAACTTTCCGTGGTTTTACTGCTTATCATTGTAGCAGTGAGCGTTGCACATTTAGTTGATTTTGTGACCTACTCCTTCACTAATGACCACCTAATACCTGGAATGAGTAATAACCTCAATTCGATATTTTACAAAGACTTTTTCACCCTATTGATTTTGGCTGATGTCTTGGTACTGCTTTTCTCTTACGGCATTACCCAAGAGAATTTCAAACTCTTGCGAAATACCGGGTTTATTATAGCCACTATACTGATGCGTATCTCATTTAGTGCCACTGGGGTGCTCAATGTGACCTTTATATTGGCAGGAAGTCTTTTCGGTTATTTGATTCTCTTATTCTATTATAAATTCGTAGAAAGCCAGGTTTCTATTCAATAATATTAGAATCCGAATTCTTCTTTTCTGTAGGCTAAATATTCTTGTTGGGCTGTTTCAACAATTTCAGCATCTGACTTTCCTTTATTTGTCTTGATCGTTTCTTCTACAAGCTCATGTTTTTCGAAATCTACATGTCGAATAGACCAATTGCTAAGACTGTTAAGCACAGGATATAAATCAATGCCTTTTTGGGTGAGGTAGAAACTTTTGATTTTGCGATCTGCTGATTTTTGAACAAAATCGATAACGCCAAAAGCTCTGAGTTTTTTGAGGCGATCTGTAAGAATATTTGTCGCAATACCTTCAGGGCTTTCTTTGAGAAATTGACTAAAAGTATTTCGGTGTAAAAAGATGTCTCTTATGATTAAAAGAGACCATTTGTCTCCGAGTAAATCTAAAGAAGTCGAAACTGAACATCCGGATCTAAAGACCGGTTCCATAACATAATTCATGTACTAGCAATTTTATGTTGCAAAGTTAGAGATTTATTGTATTAAAATGATACAATAAACTTGAAAAATATTATGAAATGATTGTAAGCCTATTATTCTAAGGCTACTATGGTGTCATAAGTTACCTCAGAAAAGAAGAATCTGAATTTTAACTTGTCCTCAGATTTTACCAAATAGGCGCTTTCAATCCAGTCGTAAATCATTCGAATTTTTCCGGTGTCAGCTTGTAAATCAAATTCTCCATGGTGATACATACTCAAGTGAGCGCTGTTGACATCGGTGTCAATTTCGATATTGGCAAACTCTCGTTTTGATTCAAAATCACCAAAACTCTTGACGTATTCTACGAATTCTTCGGTTGTGTATTTTCTTGAATTTTCAAATATGAAGTAGTCTTCTGTTACAATATCGTCTATGCGTTCAATATCCTTATCTACAATTTCAAAGAGTTCGTCAAGCGCTGTTAGTACTTCTTCTTCTTTAATTTTTTCAGTTGCAGTACTGTTGTTTTGCTGGCAAGAGCTCAAAAGTAAAATAGAGGTGAGACCAAGGGTGTAGAAACTTGTTTTCATAAAATGTGGTTAAGATTTGTCTTAAATCTAAATCGATTAATTTAAAATTGCAATACAATTGATTTTTTATGGCCTAAGATTATTGAATTGTGATTTACTGACCGAAGAATTTTAAGTGAGCGAAGACTTGAATAGTGCCGAAAATTGAAGCTTTTCAATTGTCATTAGTTTAATTGAAAATATTCAAGACAATACAAGGCAGGATAAATGTTCTCAAAATTATCGGTTTTACTGTCGTAGATCAGACCTGTCACATTTGTTGATGCCGAAGATGAAATGTTCAGAAATTGCTGAACTTCTTTTATTTTATTGTTCAGATAATACGAAATTGACAAATATTTTGTGTCCTCCGGAGTATTACAGATTTTATGTGCCTTAAGCCGATTTATTTTTTTGTAATAATTGTCCATATTTCTAATACGAGAAAAGCTTTGCCCTTTCAGTGCGTCTAAAATAATTTTATTAGAAGATGAAAGGACAAAGTGGACTTCATCAATGGAATGCTTATTCAAAATTTCTTTGATGTGTAAAAGTGTCTTTAAATCGGTATTTAATGAATTGCCCAGAGAAGTGTAAAAATAATTGTTGGAATTATAGTTAACCTCATTGATTTTTGATTCTAAAAAATCGGTTGGACATACAAGAAAAAGCTTATTCATTGTTTACCGAATTTCTTTTAATGAGCAAAGGGAAATGACGAGTGGTGTAAATCAATTTTTAATTCGCCATTAATCAATTGATACCCAAAAGTGTATTCTACTTTTGCCTCATTGCCGTTTAAATCTGTAAAAAAGTAGTTTCCCATTGCGATTGCACGTGATTCCTCTAGAATAATACCGTGATTCTCAAATCTTACTTTGGTCCATGGCTGAATTGCGAATCCATGATCCTCTGAACAAGCCCTGCCATCTCCTGCAATAAAATAAGAGGTAGCTTCTGCTTTAGATGGTCTGAATTGTTCTATTTCGCATTTTGTGGGTTTAAATAATACTGTTTTGTCAAAGGCATAGCGATCGTCCAGAAATTGACTTGTGAATGCCTCACATTCTTCTCTGCTTTCCTTTAGCGAGCCTATTTGTACGACTCCATTACCCCATTTTTCTTGGGCCTCCATTACTTGTTCTTTTGTTATCATAGTATTTAAAATTTAAAGTGGTTATTAATTTTCTAGAGCATAAGCTCTCTCTATTGGCCAATTGTCTTTACATCCCTTTTTCCAATTCTTTGATGAGAGTTCTTTATCTGTAGCCAGACATTTGTTAAGTTCATTTATGATTTGGTCATGATCCATATCTTGTCCAATAAAAACAATTTCATTTTTTCGATCACCGAAAGTATTGTGCCAGTCTTTTTCGATTTCTTCCTGATTATTTATGAAAACAGGATTATTGAATCTTTGGCTGAAGGACATACTAGCCCACCATACACCTGCACTATCTGTTCTTAATGAACCCCCTGCTTGACCCCAAATCAAGGCTTGATCTGGTCTTGATGTGATCCAAAAAAGCCCTTTACTTCTTATCACATTCATGGGAAACTTATTTTGAACAAATGCTCTGAACCGATTTGAGTCAAAAGGTTTTTTACTGCGAAAGACAAACGAACCAATGCCGTATTCATCGGTTTCAGGCGTGTGTTCTTCTTTATTGAGTTCTTCAATCCAACCGGCACTTTGTTCAGCTTTTTCAAAATCAAATAGTTTGGTATTCAGAATTTGTGCTGGATTTATTTTACCAAAAGCTGTTTCAATAATTTGTGCTGCAGGATTCAATTTGTGCAGTGTTGCTTTCAATAATTCAAGATGAGGAGCAGTAATCAAATCTGTCTTGTTCAAAATGATTACATCGGCGAATTCAATCTGGTCCGTAAGAAGGTTTACTATCGTCCTATGGTCGTTTTCAATATTAGTAAGAGATCTATCCTCTAAAGTTTCTGGGCTACCAAAATCTTTAAAGAAATTATAGGCATCAACTACGGTGACCATGGTATCCACGTAACTGAATCTCGATAAATCGATACCGCTTTCTTCGTCTATGAAACTAAATGTTTGAGCCACTGGGATTGGTTCACTAATTCCTGTACTTTCTATTAATAAGTAATCAAATCGTTTTTCATTAGCGAGCCGTTCTACCTCAATCATCAAATCTTCTCGTAAGGTGCAACAAATACAGCCGTTACTCATCTCGACCAATTTTTCTTCTGTTCTAGATAGTATATTTTCGTTTTTGACCAGGTTCGCGTCGACGTTCACCTCGCTCATATCATTTACAATTACTGCAACCTTTAAACCTTCTTTGTTGTGCAATACATGGTTGAGTAAAGTAGTTTTTCCTGCACCAAGAAATCCACTTAGTACGGTAACAGGTAGTTTATGGTCTGCTAGGCTCATAGTTTTTTACTTGACAAAATTTTAAATTGTAGAGGTGAACTGCTATTAGAAGTGTACTAGATAGGTATGTGTAGATTTCTGTCGATTCGAAAAAAGCCATCCTTTCGCTTAGAATAGCTACTGAAAGAAATAACCAAGACACCCAAAAAATAAATTTCAGCGCTTTTATTGAAGTTGTTGATGAAGAGCGTAATACAGCAATAAATGCCAATGTCAAAAACAAAAAATCTGCATTTTTCCACCAAAACAATGCAGAAGAGGGGTTACTTAGTTCTATAAAATTTGGAGAGAGAAACAATAGTGGAGTTAAGGCACAGTGAAGAACACAAAAGGCTCCTACAGCACTTCCCGCAATATCATTCTTATAGCTTAAATTTTTCATCTTTTAATTAATGCAACTGAGTTGCAAAACTATGAAATTTGTTTGTTAGTGCAACTATGTTGTTATAAGTTTGTGTTATGGGTATTAAACGCAGAACGCCATCTGTGGACTTGTTGATGAAAGAGTTTCACAATTCTAATGGTGCTATTTCAGTAATAGAATTGGTAAATCGTCTACAAATGCAAATCAATAAGACAACAATCTACCGTGTTTTAGACAAATTAGAAGACGATGGAGTTTTGCATTCTTTTCTAGATAAAAATGGCAGCAAGTGCTATGCAATGTGCAGCGATTGTTCCAAGCATCATCATCAGGATCGACACCCTCATTTCCAATGTATTGAATGTGGTAAAATGGATTGTCTTCAAGTTGACATTCACATTCCAAATGTCCCTAACAAAAAAATAATTACTTCACAAATATTACTCCAAGGCAAATGCGAATCTTGCAGCTAATATTTATTTATCAATACTTTACTCAAATAATATGAAAAATTCAGTTTTACTTTTAGTTGCACTTATTTTTAGTGTAAACATTTCGTCTTATGCTCAAACGGTAGATGAGATTATCGATAATTACTTTGAAAATACGGGAGGAGCAGATGTAGAGAATGAATCAGCACTTGTTGTTGTAGAACCTGAAGAGTTGTATTTACCGATTACGGTAGAAGCATAATCACTTGCTGT
>WTJC01000036.1:71856-115976 GCA_011525015.1 Flavobacteriales bacterium | reverse complement strand
CTCGAACCCACGACCTGCTGATTACAAATCAGCTGCTCTAGCCAGCTGAGCTACACCGGCAAAATCTCGACTTCTTTCACAAAAAAAGTCCGCTATTTCTAACGGACTGCAAATGTAGAGAAAAGTTTTTTTTAAATGAAACATTTTTAAGAGAAAAAATCACGCCATAGATTTAGCCTTCTCTTTGTGCTTGATCAGTAGTCTTTCAACTGCATCAGAGGCATTATCAATAGCCTCCTCGAATGATTTGCATTGCTTTTTAACAACGATTTGTTCCCCTGGTATTCTCACATCGATTTCAGCAAATTTATTCTCCTTTTCAGAACTGTTTTCAATTTTCATTACGAGTTCAACTTTCACGATACCATCATGAAACTTTGAAAGTTTCTCTAAGCGCTTGTTGCTAAAATCAATAAGTTCTCCTTTTGCATTAAAATTTCTGGTTTGAATATTGACATTCATAGGCTGTAGCATTTAAGGTTATACATGCGATCAGCATTACTCTTTTTCGCCCCTTGGGTGCGCATTTTTGTGAACTTCCTTGAGGAGCTCGATATCTGCGTGTGTATAAATCTGCGTTGCGGCTAGCGAACTGTGACCTAACAACTCCTTCACAGAATTAATGTCTGCTCCATTTTGTAAAAGATGTGTCGCAAAAGTGTGCCTCAATACATGAGGGCTTTTCTTAGTCTTTACTGATACTCTTTTAAGATAAGCATTTACGCTGCGATTTACAAGATTCGGATACATTTTTTGACCTTTGGCAGTCAAGAACAGAAAAGAATCTGAAGAACGTTCAAAAAGATGATTTCTTAGGCTTAAATAATTGGCTATTCGACTGGCTGTGTGTTCAATCAGTGGAATAAAGCGTTCTTTATTGCGTTTACCCAACACTTTAATCGTTCGAGAATCCACATCGACATCACTGAGCTTGAGATGTATCAATTCTGATTTTCGAATTCCTGTGGCATAGAACAATTCTAAGATGGTTACATTTCTTAACTCTTCATAATTACTTTCGTCAATTGCAATATTGAACAGCGCGTTGATTTCCTCTTTCGAAAACGGGAGCATTGCTTTTTTTTCAAACTTTAAAGACTTGTGATTTTCCATTGGATTCTTTGAAACCCAACCTTTATTCAATGCAAATCTGAAATACGAATTGAGCGCAGCCGTTTTTCGATTGATGCTACTATGACTCAATTCCTGCTGCATTAAATGAATCAGCCAAATTCTCAATTGACTATAGCTCAATGTATTGATGTTGTCGAATGAAACTCCCTCCTGTTCGAGGATATGCAAACAACTCAGCAAATCACTTTGATACGCCTTGATAGTATGAAGCGACAGATTCTTCTGCACACTTAAAAATTCGAAATATTGAGTGAGAAAGGTTTGATTTCTAGTTTCCAATAGCCTCTTTTATTGAAATACTAAAATAAAAAAATCCCAAGCTTTTTAGGCTTGGGATTCTATATCTAGTTCAAAGACAAGTTTAAATTTGTTCTTGATCTCTTAATGTTTGAATATACTGCGCTTTCTGAATTTCTGCTCTTCTACGCACTGAAGGCTTGGTAAACTGCTGTCTACCTCTTAATTGACGCATAGTGCCAGTTCTATCGAACTTGCGCTTATATCTCTTAAGAGCTCTATCTATATTTTCACCGTCTTTTACTGGAATTATTAACATTAAAGCACCTCCTTTCTTTATTATTAGGCTGCAAATATAAAACTAAATTATACTTATGCCAGCTATTTTAAAATATTTTTTGAAATCACCACTTTTTGGATTTCTGAAGTTCCTTCTCCTATAGTACAGAGTTTAGCATCTCTGTAAAATTTTTCTACCGGGAAGTCTTTGAGGTAACCGTATCCTCCGTGAATCTGAATGGCATCATTAGCTATTTTGACACAACTGTCTGAAGCATATAATTTACAGATTGCAGAATTCAAGGTCATCTTTCGTTTTTCGTTTTTCAAAAAAGCAGCCTTGTGTAACAACAATTCGGCGGCCTCAATTTCCACACACATATCTGCCAATTTAAACGATACGCCTTGGAAGGCCGAAATTGGCTTACCAAATTGTGTTCGCTCTTTTGCATATTTAAGAGACGCTTCATAGGCGCCTTTCGAAATCCCTAAGGCCAATGCTCCTATCGAGATTCTTCCACCGTCGAGAATTTTCATGGATTGAATGAATCCATCACCTACTTCGCCTAAAACATTCTCCTGAGGTATACGGCAGTTCTCAAAAATCATTTCTGCCGTTTCAGAAGCACGCATACCCAATTTATCTTCTTTCTTACCATGGGTAAATCCTGGAGTACCTCTCTCAACCACAAATGCAGTCATTCCGTGAGAATCACCCTTTTCACCTGTTCTGGCAATAACGACAGCTATTTCTCCACTTTTCCCATGGGTGATGAAGTTTTTTGCTCCATTCAGAACCCAGTGATCACCATCTTGAACGGCTGTAGTAGCCATTCCTCCAGCATCACTACCTGTGTTGTGTTCTGTTATACCCCAAGCACCAATCCACTCACCAGAAGCCAATTTTGGCAACCAACGCTGTCTTTGTTCTTCGTTTCCGAATTCGTAAATGTGATTTGTACAAAGTGAATTATGTGCTGCTATAGACAGACCTATAGAGGGGTCAATTTTCGTAATCTCTTCTATAACCGTTATGTATTCGTGATAAGACAGACCTGCACCGCCATACATTTCAGGAATAATGATACCCATAAACCCGTATTCGCCCGCTTTGTGCAACACCTCTTTTGGAAAGTACTGGGTCTCATCCCAATCTCTAACATTAGGGGCAATGTATTGAAGTGCAAATTGCTTTGCAGACTCTCCGACTAATCGCTGAGTTTCTGAATAATCAAAATTCATAACTCCCTTTATTTCTGTAATCATTACTCTGGCTTTGTATACAAATATAAAAGATAAAAATCATATTTGTTTAATCTTTTTTTAAAAAAGTTAGTCAAACTGTCTTGCGAATTCAAACCGCTTTTCGTCCTAAATAATACATACTCCTCGATAAGCTTTTCACTCATAAATGGATATCGTCTCAAATCATAAGCATTCGCATCTCTGAGTTTAATCTTTTTTGCTTTCGAAGCATCTAATGTAAAATACTTCTTAATACTATCCACCAAATTTTCGTTTAAACCGTAAACTGCGCCCAGCTGTTCCATATCAACAAAGCCTCCAAGTCTTTTTCTAAATTTCACGATTCTATTTGAATAAACAGAACCTATTCCGTGAATTCGTTTTAATTGCGAAGTGTCTGCGCTGTTAATTTCACCCAAACTCAAAACTGATTTTATTGTTTTAAGAGGCTGAAGTTCCACTTGAGTCTGTTTACTTGCTGTGGGAAAATTTGACGTTTTTAGATGTTTTGGAGTTGTTTTGGGTTGTGAATTGAGTTGCAGTACTTGAACAGTGAAACGCGCTTGAGTCAGCGCCAAGATCCGAACTACTTCTACTTTCACATAAAACAAAACGAATAAAACCAACAGCAACAAAAAAATTCCCTTTCGCTCATGTGAATTAAAACGAAAGGGAACTTTGTATTTCATTAACGCTTTTACGCTATCCTTTAATCGCTTTTAGGTAGCTACCTAATAATGCTTTTACTTCAGGGAATAAGAAGTACAGCCCTATCATATTGGGAAATACCATCGCAAAAATCATTGCGTCAGAGAATGCCCAGATACTGTCCATACTTGCGGCGGCTCCAATTACAATAAATACCAAAAATAAAACCTTATAAGTAAGATCTGTTCGCTTTCCTCTACCGAATAAAAATTTCCAAGATTGTAATCCGTAATAAGACCAAGAAATCATGGTAGACACCGCGAACAATACTACAGCTACGGTTAAAAAGATATTAGAATAAGGAATGTAATTCGCGAAAGCTCTACTGGTGATTCCAGCGCCTTCATATGGCATACCGTCGATCATCACCACGCCATTAACTCCTCCGTATTCAAAATATCCGCCCATATTGAAGATAACAATAACCAAGGCGGTCATTGAACAAATGACAACAGTGTCGATAAATGGCTCTAAAAGTGCAACTAGACCTTCAGAAGCCGAATATTTCGTTTTAACTGCAGAGTGTGCTATAGATGCTGATCCAGCCCCAGCTTCATTCGAAAAGGCAGCTCTTCTAAATCCAATAAGCAGTACTCCAATAACTCCACCAACTCCAGCAGCCCTTGGGTTAAATGCCTCTCTAAAAATGGTACCTACAGCATCATCAATTAAGGCAAAGTTGCTCAAGATGATATACAAGCAAGCAGCGATATATAAGACCGCCATAAAAGGAACGACCTTTTCGGTAACAGAGGCAATACGCTTAATTCCACCAATGATGATAATTCCAACCAAGACGGCTAAAACGACTCCAATCATGGTACCTGCAATCGTACTTTCTAATCCTAGAAGCTCCTTTAAAACTATAGTAGCTTGATTCGATTGGGCAGCATTTCCTCCACCAAAAGATCCTCCGATACAAAAGAAGGCAAAAAGTGCCGCAGCTACTTTACCTAGATTGACAAAACCTTTTTTGGCTAAACCTTTTTTAATGTAATACATCGGACCACCAAAGACCACTCCATTTTCATCTACATCTCTATATTGAACACCAAGGGTACATTCTACGAATTTGGTTGACATTCCTAATAATCCACACACAATCATCCAAAATGTTGCACCTGGACCTCCAAGGGCAATTGCCAAGGCTACCCCTGCGATATTCCCATTACCCACAGTTCCAGAAACAGCAGTGGCAAGGGCCTGAAAATGACTTACCTCACCCTCTTGACTCTCATCTTTTATCGTGTCAGGAAGATCTCCGTCTACCTCATTAACTTCAGAAGTGTGCACACCCCCTTGACCCTCTAGTTCATCGTATTTTCCTCGAACCACATTAATAGCAGTTCCGAAATGTCTAATATTCGGAAATCCAAAATAAATCGTAAAAAACAACGCACTACCTACAAGTAGAATAAGTACGAAAGGAGTTCCAAATACTGGAAAAAAGATTACGGTATTAAAAAAGTCTGAGACGGGTTTAAACGCTTGATCGATTTTTTGATCTAAGCCTTCTTCTTGTGCAACTGCACTTAAGCTCATACTGACAAAGAATAAGAAGCTCAATAGTTTTTTCATAATTAGGTGTTTTTTATAACAAGAGCCCAAAGTAACAAATTATTGCTAGAGGCACATCCTTATCACATTACTTTTTTAGTGAAATAAAGCGGTTTTAATGCGTAAAACAAACAGTGAAAAGACAAATTATAAATCAAACACAGAGTTTCTTTTAGTGTACACCATGTCTTTTATTTTAATCCAAAAAGCGAAGAAAAGATAGAGTGCAAAACCAAATCCAAGAGTGACAAAAGTCAAATAAATAAAACTCAGTCGAACCACCCGCGCTCGAATGCCCCAGCGCTCGGCAATTCTTTGACAAACCTCAAAACCTCTTCGCTGTGCAAAATGTATCAGGTGATACAATTTTGAATTGACATTCATGAATACACTAATTCGCCATTCCACTCCATCATTCCGCCAATTAAATTGTAGGTGTTTTGAACCCCACTTTGATTAAATACGGCGCAGGCTTGACCTGATCGATTTCCAGAACGACAATAGATGTAATAGTTTTTTGACTTATCAAGACCTTCCAAAGACTTCATAAATTCTTGAGGTTGATAGATATCCATATGAATCGAATTGGCAACAAAACCATCGGCGCGTTCTTGTGCAGTGCGCACATCGACAACAACAGCATTATCGTCTTCTGACAGTTGTGCGACCCATTTTTCTTGACTTAAATCTGACATTTTATTTTTTTTCAAAATTAATAGTCCTTATTGAATTTACCTGTTATTTCTTTTAAATCTTTCTCTTCTAGAGGGCCTTGAAACAATACGCTTTGCCCCTGCCCCACAAAAAGAGTGACTGGCAAGCCTGCTCCCCAGTTTTCATCAATCATCTGATACCAATTATTCAATTTTGGTTTATCTAATAAGTATACCTCTTCTTGAAGATTTAACTTTTTAAGCATTTGCGGAACGCGACTCTCCCATAAATTTTGACGATCCACATTTACAAATATCAACTGCTGACCATGGGTACGCGTAAATTCTGCGATTATTGGCATTTCTGCAACACAGGGTGCGCACCAAGTCGCCCAAAAATTGTAGACTGTTAGATCGTCACTTAGACGAGCCTCTTCCATAACAGACTGAAACTCCTCCAGTGAAATAACCCTTAGGGTTTGGGGTTCACTCTTACACGAGATCATGAGAAACAACCCTATTAGAACGACTGAAAAACTTCGCATAGTCAAAAATACAATCCACTTTTAATATGTACTATCTTTGACAAAAAAAGACTATGAAAAGTGATATTCTCGCTTCTCGCACTTGGCGGTACGCGGTAAAAAAATACGACTACTCTAAACGCATAGAAACTGAAGATTTAGAAGTCATCTTTAAAGCCATAAATCTCGCTCCTACCTCTTACGGACTTCAACCCTTCAAATTAATTCACGTAAAAGGAGATGAAGTAAGGGCAAAATTAAAAACGGCAGCCTACAATCAAGGACAAATAACAGATGCCTCTGACTTGTTGGTTTTTGCACATGCTTCAGCAGTGCATCCCTTAGTGATTGATCGCTATTTCAACAATTTGATAGCTGCCAGAAATCCAAATCAAGAAGAGGTTGAAACCTATAAAGAGCATGTGACACAGGCGCTTACAAAATGGCCTTTGAGCCAACAGGCGGCATGGTGTGACAAACAGATGTACATCGCACTCTCCTACGGTTTACAGGCAGCCTCTGACCTGCGCATCGACAGCTCAGCCATTGAAGGTTTTAATCAACAGCGCTTTGCCGAAATTCTAGAAATTGATACTTCGTTGTGGAAACCAACGGTCTGTCTTGCTCTCGGCTATAGAAGTGAAAACGACGGCACCCAACATCTGGCGAAAGTTCGATTGAGTGAAGAGGAGTTAATTGAATCTATTGCATAAATGAATACAGAAAAGTATTTGTACTTCAATTAATATGTCTTTATATTAGCATCGATTATGAAAAATTTCAAAAATACATGGTGGTGGATCAGTGCACAGTAGTGTCGTGATCATGTCTTACCATTTATTTAAAAAAGGCTTGTCATCACGACAAGCCTTTTTTAGTTCTTAAAACAGCGGCTTATGTATAAATTAAAGACTAACTATAAGAAAATCATATCAGATACCCTGACTCCGGTAAGTATCTATTTAAGGTTGAGGGATAAGTTTCACAATGCTATTCTATTGGAAAGTAGCGATTACCATGCCAATGACAATAGCTTCTCATACATCTGCTTTGATCCCATTGCTCAATTCAGTGTGAGCAACGAAGAAATTCAAATTAGTTATCCTGCAGGTGAGACTGATGTTCATTCCATTTCGCATCGTAGCGATGCCCTGACTAAGCTTGATGAATTTAAGGCACAATTCGAAACAGATGAATTGGACTTTAAATTTATTTACAACGGCCTTTTTGGATACATGAATTACGACGCTGTTCGCTATTTTGAAGACATTGATGTCGATGTAAGTTCTTCTGAAATACCTGATATCTACTATGCTGTTTACAGGTATATCATAGCAATTGATCATTTTAAAAACGAGGCCTACCTCTTTTCACACAATCTCGATGAGGAGCATCGATTAGATGAAATAGAACAAATTATAAATTCAGGAATTCAAGGTCAATACAAGTATCACAATGTGGGTCAAAACACTACATCAACCTCAGATGAAGCGTTTAAAAATCTTGTGGACAAAGCTAAAGAACACTGTAAAAGAGGAGATGTTTTTCAACTGGTTTTGTCACGCAGGTTTTCACAGCAATTTAGAGGAGACGAATTCAATGTGTATCGTGCGCTGAGATCGATTAATCCCTCCCCCTATTTGTTTTATTTTGATTACGGTAATTTTAAAATATTTGGATCCTCACCAGAGGCTCAGATCATCATAAAAGACGACCAAGCTGAAATTCATCCCATAGCAGGAACCTACAAAAGAACGGGTAACGATGAAAAAGATGCTGAACTCGCCAAAGAATTGGCCGAAGATGAAAAAGAGAATGCTGAGCATGTGATGCTTGTCGATTTAGCTCGAAATGATTTAAGTCGAAATGGCCATGCCGTTGAAGTCAAAACTTATAGAGAAGTTCAATACTTCTCACATGTGATTCACTTGGTGTCAAAGGTTATCGGTAAAATTAAATCCGGAACATCGAGTTTAAAGATTGTGGCAGATACATTTCCCGCAGGAACGCTCAGTGGTGCACCAAAGCACATGGCGATGACCCTTATCAATAAATACGAATCAACTCCCAGAGGATATTACGGTGGTGCAATTGGATTTATGGATTTTAAAGGGAATTTCAATCATGCCATAATGATTCGAACCTTTTTAAGTCACCAACAACAATTGCATTATCAAGCCGGAGCAGGAATTGTGGCGGCCTCTGATTCTTCCTCAGAACTCCAAGAAACGTACAACAAATTAGGAGCCCTCAACAAGGCTTTAGAAATCGCAGAAAACTTATAAGCAGGGCATGAAGACCAAGGTAGTTCTTATTGACAATTACGATAGTTTCGCTTACAATTTAGTCCATTATTTAAATGAGCTCAATTGCGAGGTTACCGTCTTTAGAAATGACAAATTTAAAATTGAAGACCTCGAAGATTTCGATAAAATTCTGCTTTCTCCCGGACCTGGTATACCTGATGAGGCGGGATTGCTCAAGGAAGTGATATCGCATTACAAATCATCTAAATCTATCATGGGTGTTTGTTTAGGTCACCAAGCTATTGCCGAGGTATTTGGAGGGCAGCTCATCAATTTAACTCAAGTGTATCACGGCATTGCGTCATCCATAACCTTAAAAGAAAAAGAAGGCCTTTTTCAAGGATTGGACGATCGAATTCAAGTCGGAAGGTATCACTCTTGGGTAGTAGATCCGAATTCTATCTCAGAATTGGAAATCACTGCGGTGGATGATTTGGATTACGTAATGGCATTTCGTCACAAAACCTTAAATATTGTTGGGGTACAGTTTCATCCAGAATCTGTTCTCACTCCAACGGGTAAAAAAATGTTATCTAACTGGTTATCATTATGAAAGAAGTATTAAATCAACTTATTAATCACGAGTCGTTGACCAAGGAGCAAGCCAGGTCGATACTGATCAACATTGCTTCAGGCACCTATAATTCGCATCAAGTTGCGGCCTTTATGACCGTGTATATGATGCGCAGTATTGACGTTCAAGAACTCGAAGGTTTTAGAGATGCACTATTAGAACTGTGCGTTTCAGTACCTCTCGAAGATTACAACCTTATAGACCTTTGTGGTACTGGAGGTGACGGAAAAGACACCTTCAATATCTCAACATTGGCTTCTTTTGTAACCGCTGGAGCTGGAGTTCAAGTGAGCAAACACGGAAATTATGGAGTGAGTTCAAAATGTGGAAGCAGTAATGTTCTCGAATCCCTGGGTGTGGCCTTTAGTAATGATGGAGATTTTTTAAAGAAATGTGTGGATGAAGCTGGTATTTGTGTGTTACATGCTCCTTTGTTTCATCCCGCCATGAAAAACGTGGCGCCAATACGTAAAGACCTCGGAGTTAAAACCTTTTTTAATATGCTTGGGCCCATGGTTAATCCTGCTTTTCCAAAAAATCAAATGGTGGGGGTTTTCAATTTAGAACTGGCTCGAAAATACGGTTATCTCTATCAGAATACGGATAAGTCTTATGCCATTGTTCATGCCCTAGACGGATACGATGAAATATCATTAACCGGAGGTACAAAAGTCATCACTCCTGAGCGTGAATCCATCATACACCCGTCTACATTTGGATTAGATACCATTGACGCGACAGCCATTGTAGGAGGCGAAACGGTAGAAGATTCTGCTGAGATATTCACGGCTATTCTCAACGGAAATGGAAGTGAGGCTCAAAATCAAGTGGTTTGTGCCAATGCCGCAATCGCAATCGCCACAGCAGAGCATTGCAGCCTAAATGAAGCCTATGAAAAAGCAGAGCAATCGCTTATGGAAAAAAAGGCTCTAAATACATTAAAAAAATTACAAGCGCTCAGTGCTGAATTATGAATATTTTAGAACGAATAACGCAAACGAAGACAGCAGAAGTCAAAGCGAAAAAAAGCTTGGTGAGTAGCTCTATTTTGGAGCAGTCGCCACTGTACAATAGATCGACTTTTAGTGTGGCTAAGGCCCTTAAAAATTCATCCTCTGGGATCATTGCCGAGCACAAAAGAAGGTCGCCCTCTAAAGCAGTAATCAATCAATCTCACCAATTATTAAATGTGATAAACGCCTATCAAGAAAATGGTGCTACTGCGATTTCAGTTTTGACTGATACCAATTACTTCGGAGGCTCCTTGGAGGATTTGTTTTTGGCTAGAAGTGCTGCCTCAATCCCACTACTCCGCAAAGACTTTGTCATTGACCCTTATCAAATAACCGAAGCCAAGGCGTTCGGTGCAGATTTCATTCTGCTTATCGCCAGTATTTTAGACAAAGCCCAAATTCAAGAATTCACTGCTTTTGCACATGAATTAAATTTAGAGGTGCTGCTTGAAGTTCACAGTTTAGAAGAATTAGAAGCTTCTTACATCGAAGACATTGATGTAGTCGGGGTAAACAATAGAAATTTAAAGACCTTTGAAGTAGATCTCAAAACTTCATTTGATATCGCGAAAGCCCTAGACCCTAATAAGGTGAAAATTTCAGAGAGTGGACTTAGCGATACACAATCGATTATAAACTTGAAAAAGGCAGGCTATAATGGGTTTTTAATTGGAGAAACACTGATGAAAACCGATAAGCCTGGTCAGACGCTAAAACAACTTATTGAACAAAGCTAATGAGACAGGTCGAGCTTAAAATATGCGGTATGAAAAACAATGTGCGGCAAGTAGCTGCACTTGAGCCCGACTACTTAGGCTTTATATTTTGGGAGTCTTCTAGCAGATTTTACGATTTGCCAACTATTGAAGAGCTCGATCAAAACATCAAAAAAGTGGGGGTGTTTGTCGATGCTGACCATGACTTTATTTATCAAACCGCAATGGAATTTCGGTTGGATTACCTCCAATTACACGGTAATGAATCAACCGACTACCTCTTTGAATTAAGGGCTAAAATTCCTGAACATATCAAACTTATAAAGGCCTTTGCTTTAGACAATGATTTTGACTTTGATCGTCTAAAAACCTATGAACCACTTTGTGACTATTTCTTATTCGACACCAAGGGAAAACTTCCGGGCGGTAATGGAACGCAATTCGATTGGAGTATTTTAAAATCGTACACTTGCAAACATCCCTTTTTTCTCAGTGGAGGAATTGGATTATCCTCCCTTGAAGCACTTGAGGCATTTTTAAATTCCGCACAAGCAACTTACTGCTGTGCCATAGATGTCAACAGTAAATTCGAAAAAGAACCAGGGACAAAAAACACAACACAATTGAAACAATTTAAAGAACAGTTAATCACTTAAAATTATGTCGAAATTCCTCGCAGATGAAAATGGATATTACGGTGAATTTGGAGGAGCATTTATTCCGGAAATGCTTTATCCAAACACCGAAGAATTGAGAGTTAATTATCTCGAAATAATGCAGCGCGATTCTTTTCAAAAAGAGTTTAAACACTTGCTGAAAGATTATGTGGGAAGGCCTACTCCTCTGTATTACGCTCAAAGATTATCCGAAACTTATGGCACCAAAATATATTTAAAACGAGAAGACTTATGCCATACCGGCGCGCACAAGGTCAACAACACCATTGGGCAAATTTTAATGGCAAAGGCACTCGGCAAGAAAAGAATCATCGCTGAAACCGGAGCAGGCCAGCACGGAGTAGCGACTGCAACTGTCTGTGCCCTTATGGGTATAGAATGTGTCATTTATATGGGAGAAATTGACATCTCAAGACAGGCACCCAATGTGGCACGTATGAAACTTTTAGGAGCAACTGTACGCGCAGCAACATCAGGAAGTAAAACCCTGAAGGACGCTACAAACGAAGCCATTCGTGACTGGATTAACAATCCGGTTGACACGCATTATATTATTGGTTCTGTAGTTGGACCTCATCCCTATCCCGATATGGTCGCGCGATTTCAATCGGTCATCTCTGAAGAGACTAAGAAACAACTCTTGGAAAAAGAAGGAACCGAGAATCCCACTCATGTGATTGCCTGTGTTGGTGGAGGAAGTAATGCCGCAGGTCAATTTTACCATTATCTCGATCGAGAAGAGGTGAATATAATAGCGGTAGAAGCCGCAGGTAAAGGTGTACACAGCGGTGAGAGCGCAGCCACCTCAGCTTTGGGAAAAGTTGGAATTATTCACGGAAGTAAGACACTTTTAATGCAAACTGTTGATGGACAAATAACAGAACCCTACTCGATCTCTGCCGGTTTGGATTATCCAGGAATCGGACCTATGCACGCCCATCTGTACAACAGTAAACGCGCTCAGTTTGTTTCGATTACTGATGCCGAGGCGATGGCCGCAGGTAAGCGACTCTCTGAATTGGAAGGAATCATTCCGGCCATAGAAACAGCACATGCATTTGCCGTTCTTGAACATAAAAAGTTCGAAAGCGATGACATTATCGTCTTTAACTGTTCGGGACGAGGAGATAAAGATTTACAAACCTATATAGACTACTTCGAATTATGAGTAAGAGCATAAGTGAACTATTCAATACAGACAAGAAATTAGTATCCATCTATTTCACTGCAGGATTTCCACAACTACACGATACCGTTGAAATCATAGAAAATCTTGAAAAATCTGGAGTAGATCTGATCGAAATTGGACTTCCATTTTCAGATCCTCTGGCAGATGGACCCACCATTCAAGAAAGCTCGACAAAGGCTTTGCGCAACGGGATGACCACTGAACTCTTGTTTGAACAGTTGTCTGATATTAGGCAAAGGGTCAATATTCCCTTAATTATTATGGGATATTTCAATCCTGTAATGCAATACGGCGTTGAGGCTTTTTGTCAAAAATGCGAGGATATAGGGATTGATGCGCTTATTCTTCCAGATCTACCGCTACGCGAATATCAGCTGCATTACAAAGAAATCTTCAATCGTCACGGACTAGATCTCATTTATTTAATCACACCCCAGACTCCAGAAGAACGCATTCGAGCCATCGATGAAATGAGCAACTCCTTTATTTATATGGTGAGCTCATCATCTACTACTGGAGCAAAGGCAGGATTTAGCGAAGAAAACCAAGAATATTTCAAAAGAATTGCAGACATGAAACTCAAAAATCCTACGCTAGTCGGTTTTGGAATTAGTGACAAAAACAGTTTTGATCAGGCCACAGCCCATAGCCAAGGAGCAATTATTGGTTCTGCATTTATCAAGCACATCGAAACCCAAGGGATAGACCAAATTTCGTCCTTTGTTCAAAATTTAAAAGCATGAATAAAAAACGACTTCGCCTGATTATCATACTCGTTTTAACCTTAGGGCTCGCCCCTTACAGTCCTGAACCACATCTGTTTGGAAAAATTAGATGGGTTGCAGGCGGTTCGGTAGGAATGCAGCCAATGGACTGGTTTGATTTGGTACTCCACGGATTTCCTTTTGTTTTGTTATTAGTGTATCTTGTTTTGACTGTTCGTAAAAAAGAATCATAATGATCAAAAAATACTCCTTCTACTTTTTACTGTGTTTTGGGTTACAGCTTAACGCTCAAGATTTAGCTCAGAGTCAGTTGCACACCAAGGTTAGAAATGCCATTATAGAATTAAAATCTTTTGTCGCACTTCCGAACGATGCGCAATTCAAAGATGATATTGACGATAATCTCTTTTGGCTTCGCAAAGCTTTTGAACGAAGGGGATTTAATACGGCGCAATTGCCCAGCGAAAATCTTGATTTGTTCTTCGCAGCAACGCCATTTGTAGAAGATCAACCAACCCTTCTCTTCTATATGCACCTCGATGGTCAGTCTGTTGAACCCTCGAAATGGGATCAAGCTGATCCTTATCAAATGGTGATTAAAAAACCAATGGACCAGCAATTTCAACCCACCACCATGGAAGATTTAGATGCACAGGATCAGCTACCCATGGATTGGAGACTGTTTGGAAGATCGACATCAGACGACAAGGGACCTATTGTGATGTTCCTACAAGCCATTGATTTAATTCGCGAAAACCAGCGCAGTATTCCATTTAACATCAAAGTAATTCTCGATGGTGAAGAAGAAAAAGGAAGCAAACCTCTTCAAGGCGTGGTTGTGCAAAACAAAGAATTGCTCGAAGCTGATTATCTCATTATTGCCGATGGACCAGCACACCGCTCAGGTCAACCTACTATCGTTTACGGTTGCAGAGGAATTACTACACTTAGTTTGACCACATACGGGCCAATTTTACCACAGCACAGTGGTCATTACGGAAATTACGCTCCAAACCCCGCATTGGATTTAAGTCAACTTCTAGCGGGCATGAAAGACAGAGAAGGTAGGGTGTTGATCGATGGATACTACCAAGGTATTAGCATAGACGAAGAAACTGAGGCTGTATTGAGAGAAGTTCCCGATGACGATCAGCAAATTCAACAACAATTACAAATTGGGCGAACGGACTTAGTGGGTGCCTTTTACCAAGCCTCTTTACAATATCCATCACTAAATATAAGAGGATTACAATCGGGCTGGGTAGGCAGTAATGCGAGAACCATAGTACCCAATACGGCCACGGCTGAAATAGACCTTAGATTAGTACCAGAGTCAGATGGCGATCGACTCAAAGATTTAGTGAAAAATTACATCAAAAATCAGGGATACACCATCATAGAAGAAGAACCTACTCAAGAGCAGCGACTTCAAAATAATCGTTTGATAAAAATTGGTGAACGCGGGGTAACCGACGCATTTAGAACAGATTTAAACCATCCCTTTGGGCTCCACATCAAATCCATGCTCGAATCTGAGTTTGAACAAGACGTAGTGCGCATTCGGATTATGGGAGGAACTGTTCCAATTGCGGCATTTATCAACACCTTGGATATTCCTGCTTTTATTTTACCAATGGTAAATCACGACAACAATCAGCACAGTCCAAATGAGAATTTGAAAATTGGGCAATTGGCCTATGGTATCAGTACCTATTATCGACTCCTAACTGAACCCTTTGCCGAATAAGTCTTTGGCGTTTAGTCTTCTAAAACGATAATTAGATCATCGGATTCAACCAAGGTACCTGCTTTTAATACAATTTCTTTTACCGTTCCCTCTTTTGGAGCGGTTACCGTGGTTTCCATTTTCATGGCTTCAAGCACAAACAATGGTGTATTGGCTTTGATGGATTGGCCTTTTTTCACCAAAATGTTCGAGAGTAAGCCTTGTAGCGGAGAACCTACATGCTGATCATTATCTGCATCGGCTTTTCGGTTTTGTACACTTTCGGTAACAATCGACTGGTCTTTAACCCTGATATGTGAAAGCTGCCCGTTGATTTTAAAGAATAAATCAACCATTCCGTTTTCGTCTGGTTTACCTACCAGCTGCAACTGAACTAATACATTTTTTCCTTTTTCAATCGTCACCAAAATCTCCTCGCCTATTTTCATTCCGTAGAAGAAATTTTTGGTCGGAATAACCACGACATTTCCAAATTTTAAGTGATGTTGGTAGGCGTCTTCAAAGACTTTTGGATAAAGTTGGTACGACAAGAAATCTGTTATTTCCAAATCTCTTCCCATTCCCGCTGAGAATTTTCTTTTAAACTTTTTAAACTCTTTCTCGATATCCAGGGCGGCAATGTGGGCATTCGGACGATCCGTATAAGGCTTTTCGTCCTTCAAAATCACCTTCTGTAAGTCGGTGTTAAACCCACCAAGAGGTTGTCCTAAATCTCCTCTAAAGAAACTTTTCACAGAATCTGGAAAGGCGATGTTTTGCCCCTTAGTTAGGACTTCATCAGCGGTAATTCCATTGCTGATTAGGTATTGAGCCATATCGCCAACTACTTTTGAACTGGGTGTTACTTTTATAATGTCACCAAAGAGTTTATTGACCTCAGCATACATTTTAGTCACTTCAGGAAACTTATCCTCTAATCCCAATGCAATGGCCTGACCCTTTAAATTTGAATATTGACCTCCCGGAATTTCATGCGTATAGACTTCTCCAGTTCCTGATTTTAGTCCTGATTCAAAGGGGAAGTAATAAGATCTCATGGTTTCCCAATACCTCGAGTGTTCTGCCAAGGATTCAGCATTCATTTGACGCTCGCGCGGATGATGCCTCATCATTTCTACCACTGAATTGAAATTCGGCTGTGAAGTCAATCCTGAAAGGCCTCCAAGCGCTACATCAACCACATCTACTCCTGCCTCAATCGCCTTTAAATAAGTAGCTGTTTGAATTGAAGAGGTATCATGTGTGTGTAAGTGAACAGGTAAGGCCACCGTATCTCTGAGAGCCTGAACAAGCTCATAAGCTGCATCCGGCTTTAAGAGGCCTGCCATATCTTTTAATCCAATGATATGGGCACCTGCATTTTCGAGATCCTTAGCCATTTGCAAGTAGTAGTCTAAGGTGTATTTTTTTTGGTCTGTATTTCTAAAATCACCGGTGTAGCAAATTGTTCCTTCAGCAATACCACCAGTATATTTGCGCACATGTCCTATACAAGGTGCAATAGATTCCATCCAGTTGAGGGAGTCAAAAATTCTAAAAACATCAAGACCTGTTTCAAAGGATTGCTCGACAAACTTGGCAATAATATTGTCTGCATAAGCTTTATAACCTACCGCATTTGAACCTCTCAGTAGCATCTGTGTCAAGACGTTTGGCATGGCCTTTCTCAGTAAAGCCAAACGCTCCCAAGGGTTCTCTTTCAAAAATCTCAAACAAACGTCAAAGGTTGCTCCTCCCCAAATTTCCATAGAGAAAATTTCAGGATTTTGTTTGGCGTAGGATTCAGCCACAGCCATCATATCGAAAGTTCGCATACGGGTCGCCAAAAGACTTTGATGCGCATCTCGCATAGTCGTATCCGTATAATGCACTTTGTCATCGGCTCTTAACCATTTAGAGAATTCTTCAGGCCCTAACTCGTTGAGCAAATCTTTTGTCCCATGAGGATAAGCCATTTTTGGCGTATCGGGCAGGGTGATTTTGGGTAATTCTATATTTTTTGGAATGCTCTTATTGGCTAAATCTGGATTGCCATTTACAATGGTTTCTGCCAAAAATCGCACCAACTTATTTCCCCTATCTGCGGATTCTTCTAAATCGAATAAAGAAGGGTTTTGTTCTATAAAGTTTACAGTGATGCTGCCTTCTCTAAAGGCATCGTGCTTCAATAAATTTTGTAAAAAAGGAATGTTGGTTTTTATGCCTCGAATTCTAAACTCCTGTAAGGCTCTCAACATTCTTTTGCTGGCATCTTCAAGTGTTCTGGCCTGGGCTGAGACTTTAACTAACATAGAGTCAAAGAAAGGTGAGATACGTACTCCTTGATAAATACTACCCGCATCAAGACGTATTCCGAATCCTGAGGCTGATCTATAGGTAGTGACTACGCCGTAATCTGGTTTGAAGTTATTGGCAGGGTCCTCACTAGTAATTCTACATTGAAGAGCATAACCATAACAACCTATTTCTTCTTGAGATCCAATATTTATTTGTGGGTCAGAGAGCTTGTATCCACTAGCAATAAAGAGCTGTGTTTTGACCAGATCAATATGGGTGATCATCTCTGTAACCGTATGCTCAACTTGTATTCTGGGATTTACCTCGATAAAGTATATGCTCTCATCATGGTCGACAAGAAATTCTACGGTTCCGATATTGTTGTAATCAACTGCTTTACAAATTTTTTGAGCGTAGTTGTAAAGTGCTTCTTTGGTCTCTTCTTTGAGATAGATAGAGGGTGCAAATTCAATGACCTTTTGATAACGCCTTTGAACTGAACAATCGCGTTCGTATAAATGCACCATGTTGCCATGAGCATCGGCAACAATTTGTATTTCTATATGTTTTGGATTCTCAATGAATTTTTCGAGAAAAACGGTGGGGTCTCCAAATGCGTTTTGAGCCTCTCGTCTCGCTTCCATATAGGCCTTTTCTAACTCCTGGTCTGAGCGAATCACACGCATTCCTCTACCTCCTCCACCAGAAGCCGCTTTTAACATTATTGGATAGCCTATTGCTGCTGCTTCTTTCAAAGCGATTTCAACGCTACTTAATTCGCTCTCGCTCGATTTAATAATAGGCACTTGCTCTTGAAGGGCGACTTCTTTTGCAGTGATTTTATCGCCCAGGGCACGAAGAACAGATACCTTAGGACCGACGAATATAATACCTGCTTTTTCACAGGCCTCTGCAAACTCTGCATTTTCAGATAAAAATCCATATCCAGGGTGTATAGCATCAGCCTTAGCTTCAAGGGCAACGCTAATGATTTCATCAATGTCGAGATAAGGTTTTAGTGGGTCCTCGTCTTTACCGATTTGATAGCTCTCGTCTGCTTTGTACCTGTGAAGGGAATACCGGTCTTCATAGGTGTAAATACCTACTGTTTTAATACCTACTTCTACGCATGCTCTAAAAATACGAATAGCGATTTCTCCCCTATTCGCGACGAGTACTTTTTGAATCATTGGATGATGGAAAGATTAATTTGGGTGCAAAGAAACAAACATCAACGCACAAAGACCGGATGCAGCTCATCTTTTGAATATTCCTCAGAATATGCATATCCTTCTTCAGAAAATCCTAAAATATCCTCCATATTTTTAGCATTTTTCTCAATGAGATATCGAGACATCATTCCTCTTGCCTTTTTGGCAAAAAAGCTGATGGTCTTTAAACTACCATTCTTGAAGTCCTTAAATTCGGGATGTATAATCTTATTTTCAATGGCTTTAAAATCAACTGCGGCGCTGTACTCTTTGCTGGCTAAATTCACGAGCGTTTCATCCTTTTCTAACAATTCGTTGAGCTTTTGAGTCAAAACGGGCTTCCAATAAGATGCCAAACTCGTAGCATTAGCCACTTTCATACTGGTTCCCATTTCGAGGCGGTAAGCCTGTATTAAATCCAAAGGTTTGAGCATACCATATAATCCTGATAGAATTAAAAGCATTTCTTGCATGCTCTCAATTTCTTCTTCTTTAAGTGAATACGCGTCTAAGCCTTTATACACATCTCCGTTAAATGCAAAGACCGCTTGTCGAGATTCTCCCTCTGTCATCGGCCATGTGAATTGCTGATTTCGCTCCCAATTGAGCGCAGCAATTTTGTCTGAAATTTTCATTTTACTCTTGAGCTCTGAAGCTTTAAAAGATTTTAATTGCTGTTGCACTTCTTTTACAGCCGACTCAAACATCAAGTTAGAGTGATTTGTCACCGGAATTGGTGTTTCTAAATCTAAAGATTTGGCGGGTGAAATAAGGATTTTCATAAGGGTCTATTTTGTATGTATTCTCTCCATTTTGTTAAACAAGCACTGAAATCTTCGGGAAGTTCTGCCGTAAAATGCATTTTTTCACCGGAATGAGGATGAATAAAACCCAAGGATTCAGCATGAAGTGCCTGGCGGCTTAAAAGTTTAAAGGTATTCTCTACAAACTGTTTGTACTTGGTAAAAGAGGTACCTTTTAAAATGCGATTTCCTCCATAGCGTTCATCGTTAAAAAGCGGATGACCGATGTGCTTCATATGGGCTCTTATTTGATGCGTTCTTCCTGTTTCTAAACGACAGGAAATCAAGCTTACATAACCTAGGGATTCCATTTTCGTAAAGTGTGTAATCGCGTGTTTACCCATACTACCATCTTCATAAACATCCATCTGAAGTCGATTCTTAAGGCTTCGTCCGATATGACCTTCTATAGTACCTGATTCCTCTTGAACATCTCCCCAGACAAGTGCAATGTACTTACGTTCTATAGTCTTGTCCAAAAACTGTTTAGCCAAATGCGTCATGGCCAGTTCTGTTTTAGCTACAACCAAAAGTCCAGAAGTATCTTTGTCAATTCGATGCACTAAACCCGGTCGATCCGAGGAATTCATGGGTAATTCTTCTTTGACGTGGTGTAAAACCGCATTAACCAAGGTGCCGGAATAATTACCATGACCCGGATGAACCACCATTCCAGCTTTTTTATTGACCACCATAAGATGCTCGTCCTCGTAGACAACATTTAAAGGGATATCTTCTGCTATGAGCAAAAATTCATGCGGAGGATGTTCGAAAAGCACTTGAACTTTTTGGCCTGACTTGACTTTGAAATTGGATTTTACAGGATGTCCATCAACCCAAATATTTCCATTTTTAGCCGCCTGTTGTATCTTATTTCGAGTGGCGTTTTCGATAAAATTCATCAAGAATTTGTCTACTCTTAAAGGCTCTTGACCTTTAGCAGCTTCGAAAAGGTAATGCTCGTGTAATTCGTTAAGTTCCGGATTAACTTCAATTCCACTCATGAATTATATCTTAACGCTGGCCGTTTCCACAAACAAGAACGACATCAGAGGCTTTTTGAATTAAGGTTCCAGGAGGAATTCTGCGTCCATTTTGTTTGACGTGGTACACCATTTCTTTTCCAATTTCTGGAATGTATTCTACATCAACCACATTTAATCCTACCGAAGATAATTTAGCTATTGCTGACCTTCTGGTAATTTGAATAACGTTAGGCAAACTCACTTTTGCATAACCTGAAGGATTGAGGGTCACATAGATTTTACGATTTTCTTTGACCTGTTTTCCCGGTTTAGGATTTTGGTCTACCACTGCTCTTTTGGGAAAATTAGGATTGTAGGCTGCAGAATCCATTACTTCGAACCTCAACTTTAGATCTTCAGTTTTTTGAGTGAGTTCCTCAACAGACATTTTCTCAAAATTTGGCACTCGTATACTATCACCGTGATTGGTATACAACTTGAGCCAACCCAAAGTAATCCAAATGACAAAGAACACGAAAAAGAATCCCAATCCTATTTGGATTAAAAACATTCGACTTTTGAGAAATGACAACAAGGACTTCATATGCATTTTTAAGTACTCAAAGATAAGAAAACCCTTTATTTTTAGTTATTTTGATGAAAATTTGAGCGGATGAAAAAAAACATTGCGGTGGTAATGGGCGGATACTCAGGAGAACGAGAAATTTCCTTGGCAAGTGGCAGCGTTGTCAGTCATCATCTCAACAAAGAAAAGTTCAATGTATATCCGGTCATTGTGGATACGGATTCTTGGTATTACAAAGACGAGCAGGAGCAAATTCACCTCATTGACAAATCCAACTTTAGGCTTTCTTTAAACGGAAAAAGTATACAATTTGATGTGGTTTTTAATGCCATTCACGGTACTCCAGGAGAAGATGGTCTGCTGCAAGCTTACTTCGATTTAATAGGAGTCAAACACACCAGTTGTGATTTTTATCAAGCCGCTCTGACTTTTAACAAAAGAGATTTATTAGCAGTACTTGCTCCGCTATCTATTGATATTGCACCTAGTTATAGTTTAAACAAAGGAGATGCTATTGACACCGCAGCGATTGTTGAAAAAGTCGGACTACCGTGTTTTGTCAAAGCGAATAAGGCTGGGTCGAGCTTAGGTGTTTCAAAGGTGAAAGAGGAGGCACAAATAGAAGCGGCTATCGCCAATGCTTTTGACTTTGACAATGAAATTTTAATAGAATCCTTTATTGAAGGTCGAGAGTTTTCGGTTGGGGTATGCCCCTTAAATGGGGAAATTGTTGCCTTACCTATTACAGAGATTGTAACCGAAAATGAGTTTTTTGATTACGAAGCCAAATACCAGGGTAAAGCTCAAGAAATTACTCCTGCAGTGATTGAAGAACCGCTGCGAAAAAAGTTAGCAGAACTCAGTGTTTTTATCTACAAAAAACTTAAACTGAAAGGATTTTGTAGAAGTGAATACATTGTAAAAGGCGATCGTGCATTTCTTTTAGAAATCAATACCACGCCTGGACTTACGGCTGAAAGCATTATACCTCAACAGGCCATAGCCTACGGATTGAGTTTAGCTGATTTTTTTGAGTCTGCCATAGATCAAGCACTTAAGCCCTAAATTTTTACTACTTTCAACATATGAAAAAAGGTATTTTTCCAGGATCATTTGATCCCTTGACCTCTGGACATTTGGATATCATAGAGCGAGGGTCAGCACTTTTTGATAAACTTTATATTGCTGTTGGAGTCAACTCCAATAAAAACTATCATTTTTCACTCGAACAACGCATCGAAATGCTGTCTGCTGTTTTTGAAGGCAATCCCAGTATTGAAATCGTTCATTACAGCGGGCTTACCGTTGACTTCTGTAAAGAATTAGGTACGGACTACATTTTAAGAGGGCTTCGTAATCCTGCAGATTTTGAATTTGAAAAATCCATCGCACACACGAACAAAACCATAGCGAACATCGAAACTGTATTTCTTCTCACAAGTGCGGACAAATCTTATATCAGTTCATCTATTGTACGAGATATTCTGAGAAACAACGGAGATGTAAGTGCGCTTGTACCTCAAAAGGTCAATGAAAAAATTAAATCATGGAACTGAGATCATACGGATTGTACTTCTTGATGTGTATGGTCATTTTGAGTTGTACCAACCAAGTTGAAGAACCAAAAGAAGAGATGCTCACCCCTTATGAACTGGGGAATCAGAATCAAACTACGACCTACGAAGAATGCATTGCATTTTACAAAGAACTGGCCAGCAGCAGCTCTAAGCTGAACATACAAAACATAGGGACTACAGACAGTGGCTTGCCTTTGCATTTGGTCACTTTTAATCCCGACTCTGAATTCAACTTCAAAAAATTGCATGCTACCAAATCTGTTGTTTTAATCAACAACGGAATTCACCCTGGAGAGCCAGACGGAATTGATGCAAGTATGATGCTCATGCGAGATTTGGTCTATTCAAAAATCAAATTGCCTAAGAATACTGTTTTGGCACTTATACCGATTTACAATGTTGGAGGTTCCTTAAATCGAAATACCAGTACTAGAGCCAACCAAAACGGACCTGAAGCCTATGGTTTTAGAGGTAATGCCCTGAATTACGATCTCAACAGAGATTTCATTAAAAACGATACTGAAAACGCCAAGAGCTTTCAGCAATTATTTCACATGGTCAAGCCTGACTTTTTTGTCGATACCCATGTAAGCAATGGAGCGGATTATCAGTATACCCTAACCCATCTTTACACCCAAGAAGACAAGTTAGGAGAACCCCTAGGAGTACTTCAAAATCAGTTTAAAAAAGACATCAGCACACTATTAAAAGAGCAAGGTCTCGAAAGCACTCCTTATGTGAATGTCTTTAATCGAAGTCCAAAAGAAGGTTTTTCGCAATTCTATGATTCTTCTCGATACTCCACGGGATATACCGCTCTTTTTCACACCCCAGGCTTAATGATAGAGACGCATATGTTAAAACCCTATGAGCAGCGGGTCTCGCAAACGTATAGCTTCCTTAAAACGATTCTAGACTACGTCGATCAAAACAGTGAACGTTTGAAATCAACCCGTTTAGCACATGAGGATTATTGGAAAAACCAAAGCTACTATCCACTTACACATCGCATAGACAGCAGTAAATCAAAACAGTTTTTATTTAAAGGATACGCCTCTGAATTTCAAGAGAGTAAACTAGGTGAATATCCAAGATTAAAATACCTACAGGATCGTCCTGAAAATACAGTGATTGATTATTACAATCGATTTATAGTGCAAGATAGCGTTCGTATACCGAAAGCCTTCGTGATTCAAAGTAAGTATCCCAAGATTATCGATCATTTAAGACGAAATCAGGTGGCTGTCGAAACCATCGAAAAAGACACTGTATTTGAAGTTGAAGTAGACTATATAAAGGACTACAAAACCTCTAGAAGCCCCTATGAAGGCCATTATTATCACTATCAAACGCAAACGAGCTCAAGTACTGAAGAACTCAGTTTTCAAAAAGGAGACGTCATAGCGTACACTCAACAAAATGCACTTCGATATTTAATGGAAAGCCTTGAAGCCCGAGCGCCAAATTCTTTTTTTAATTGGAATTATTTCGATGCAATACTGCAACGCAAAGAAGGATTTTCTCCCTATGTTTTTGAAGATCTTGCTTTTGATTTATTAGAAGAAGATCCTCTACTCAAGGCCAAGGTTGACAGTGTAAAAACACTGAACCCTAATTTTAAGGGTTATCCCCTACTCAATTTTATTTTTAGAAACTCAAGGTATCTCGAAAAAGATTTTATGCGCTATCCTATTTATAAAATCCCTTAACCTTCAGCTTCGAGTGTTGAGGTGAACAGTTTATAAATGTTTTTATAGGTGTTGCGCATCGCAATTTTGGTTTGATTTGGATTCAACCAGCGCACAAAGTCAATACCTTCTTCTGCTTGCCCCTTTAACTTTCCTTGATATAGCGTGGTCATTTCGTACCAATAAGTTACCTTAAAATGGTACTTCGATTTGAGTTTATACATGTGGTAAGTGGCACTCAACAATTTTCCGCAATGCACTTGAGGTAAACCCGTTTCTTCTTGCACCTCTCGCACAGCAGCAAAACGAGGTCCTTCGTTCTTTTCTAATTTGCCTTTTGGCAGATCCCATTTTCCATTTCTAAAAATAAACAGAAGCTCTTTGTGCTCATTTGTCACGATTCCCCCTGCGGCCTGAACAATTTTGAAGTACTCGGCCATTTTAGTCAAGGGTACGTCTTTGGCATCGAATAGAATAGCTCCTTCACTTAGAAGACCAGAATTCAAATCATCAACAAGTTTCAAAACACTCTCCTTATCTGAAAAGTGAACATGTCTTTCAGATGTACTCACCCTGATTTTACACAAAACAAGGAGTTTTTCATTGACGAAAACTTTGTACATTCGCACTATGGTTTTAGATAAAGAAACAGCTAAAGAAACTGCTGAACTCTTGTTGCAAATTAAAGCAATTAAGTTAAATGTTGAAGAGCCTTTTACTTGGGCCTCTGGCATCAAATCTCCAATTTATTGCGACAATAGAATTGCACTTTCGTATCCACACGTTAGGAATCACCTAAGAGACGCCATGCGCAAAAAAATTGAACAGCAATTTTCAAGACCAGACGCCATTGCTGGTGTGGCTACCGGAGCAATTGGGCTTGGTATTTTAGTCGCTGAGGCTATGGGACTCCCATTTGTGTATATAAGACCTAAGGCGAAAGAACACGGAAGAAAAAACCAGATCGAAGGTTATATCGAACCGGGTCAAAGCGTTATTGTAATTGAAGATCTGATCTCTACAGGCAAGAGTAGTTTTCAAGCTATAAGTGCGCTAAAAGATCACGGGGTTAGCGTCAAAGGAATGGTGGCTATTTTTACCTATAACTTTGACATCGCTTCTTCACTCTTTGAGAAAGAAAAGATTGAAGTTCACACCCTTAGTGACTACAACAATCTTATTGAAATGGCCTCAAAATCTAACTACATCGCTGAACACACATTGGATTCACTCTTGAGCTGGCGATCGGACCCGATCAATTGGAAACCCTAAAAATACTTCTCTATGAAAATCGAAGGAGAGCTTATCCGTCTAAACAAAAACCAATCAGAGGTTTATCAATTTTTAAATACTCTAGAAAACTACAGTCTAATCATGCCAGAATCCAATAAGGTTTTTGAAATTCTAGATGCGAATCGTTTTAAGTTTGGTCTAAAGGGAATGCCTGAGATTG
Organism: Flavobacteriales bacterium; assembly: GCA_011525015.1. Lineage (GTDB taxonomy): Bacteria > Bacteroidota > Bacteroidia > Flavobacteriales > Flavobacteriaceae > UBA3478. The sequence continues at coordinate 90,132 of WTJC01000036.1, read as the reverse complement.
TTTTAAAATTAATCGAGGGTAATGATATGGATACTATTGTATTGAGTTCAGACAACGATAAGTTTCCCTTTACTTTGTCAGGATTACTGCAGTCAATTTCAGATCATGAAACTCAGGTACAATTGGTTTTTGAAGGTGATTTCAATCCGATGATGGAAATGATGATAAAAAGTCCTTTAACCGCTTTCGTCAATGACCTGAGTAAAGGGATATCTCTAAAATTAGCATAGCCTTAGTAATTCCATTTGAGTTCTTCAAAAGAAGCGTGTATTAGACCGAGCTCCTTTTCTTTAACTATTAGGCGGCCCGACTCATCTACCCCTTCTAATTCGACCATTAAAAGTTCACCCTTGTAGATTACCTCAATTTGTTGTTTTCGCTTAAATAGACTTTGCTGATAGTTCTCAAAGAGTCCGTTCCAAGTTTCACGCAATGGCATGGCACGCACTGTTTTTTCCAGACGCTGAATAAGGGTATTAAAACTATTTTCAATAGGATAATGCGCTGTGCTGATTTGTTTTAGAGAAACTGCATGAACTAATTGACTTGGAAACTCAGTATTGTTTAAATTCACACCTATTCCAATGATCATTTCATTGACTCCGCGTTCGGTGCTTTTGGTTTCTATGAGAATACCCGCACATTTTTTATTTTCTGCCATAATGTCATTAGGCCATTTGACATTAAAATTTATTTGTCCTTGGGTGATTTCGGATAAAAAATCAATCAAAACCAAACTTACGCCTACATGGATTTGAAAAATTTGCGCAAAAGGGATTTCGATATCTTTAAACAACATACTGAATGTCAGACTACTACCCTCCTCAGCATGCCAAAAACGACCCCGCTGACCCTTGCCATTTTTCTGATAAAATGTCAAAAGCGCAATGGTCTTATCTGAATGGTTTTCTAAAGCGTATTCACGCAGATCATCATTCGTGCTTGAAGTGGTATGACATTTGATTATCTTCATTGAAAATAAGAATTAAAGATAAATTGGAACTTGAATAAGGCTCCACAAAAAAATTCTAAATTTGTGTTGAATATAAATTGTTTGAATGCAAGAAAAAAATAATAATTCAGAGGCCACATTGTCTTTGATTATTGAAAGTATTGAAGATGTAAAAGGTTTAGAATTAAACCTATTAGATTTAAGAGCTATTGAAAACACAGTTTTTGATTTTTTTGTGATTTGCACAGGTACTTCTAACACACATGTTAACGCCATAGTTTCATCCATTCAAAAAGGAGTGAGTAAAAAACTTAGCGTAAAACCTCTGCAAGTAGAAGGAACGCAAAACGCCGAATGGGTATTAATGGATTACGCAGACATTGTCGTTCATGTTTTTCAAAAACAAATACGCGAAAAATACGATATCGAAGGTTTGTGGGGTGATGCAGAGCTCACCGTAATTCCCTCAAGTGTAACCAATTTATAGACTTTAAGTTTGAACTCTCATTATGACCGAAAAACCTAAAAAACAGAATCGATACGGATGGCTATTTTACGCGGTGATTATCCTTTTTATAGGATTTAATTTCATCGGTGGATCTTCATTGCAATCTTCTAAAAAAACAACGATTTCTGAGCTCCAAGAGTTTTTAAGAAATGGAGATATTTCTAAAATACTCATCATAACCAATACACGACAAGCCAAAGTCTTTTTAACGCCTGAGGCCCAAGAAAAGGAAATTCACAGTGAAACCACTCAAAAACCGGTATTGCCAACGCCAGGTGAAAATCCTCAATATGTATTGGATTATGGAGACCTTCAAAATTTTGAAAACAGTATCAATACCATAAAAAGTGAATACAATCTTGAAACAGTTGTCGATTACGACAAAGAGAACAACTATTTCATGGATTTTATACTCTCACTGTTACCATTTGTATTGATCATCGGTATTTGGATTTACCTGATGCGTCGTATGTCTGGCGGAGGAGGTCCAGGTGGAGGAGGTCAGATTTTCAACATTGGAAAATCAAAGGCCAAACTCTTCGACGAAAAAACAGATACGCGCACCTCTTTTAAAGATGTGGCAGGACTGGAAGGAGCCAAAGAAGAAGTACAAGAAATTGTCGAATTCTTAAAGAATCCGGATAAATACACCTCATTGGGAGGAAAAATTCCTAAAGGAGCATTACTTGTAGGACCTCCAGGAACGGGTAAGACCCTCTTAGCAAAAGCTGTTGCAGGTGAGGCTAAGGTTCCTTTCTTCTCACTTTCGGGATCAGATTTTGTTGAAATGTTTGTAGGAGTAGGTGCTTCTCGTGTTAGAGATCTTTTCAAACAAGCCAAAGACAAATCTCCAGCAATTATTTTCATCGATGAGATTGACGCCATCGGTCGCGCAAGAGGTAAAAATAATATCACAGGTTCCAACGATGAACGTGAAAACACCCTGAATCAGTTATTGACTGAAATGGACGGCTTTGGAACTAATACCAACGTTATTGTACTCGCGGCTACAAACCGAGCTGATGTTCTCGATAAAGCTTTAATGCGAGCCGGTCGATTCGATCGTCAAATCTATGTAGACTTGCCCGACCTCAACGAGCGTAAAGCAATTTTCGAAGTGCATCTCAGACCGCTAAAAACTGACGAAGAATTAGATACCGATTTTCTTGCAAAGCAAACACCAGGATTCTCTGGGGCAGATATTGCCAACGTTTGTAACGAAGCAGCTCTTATCGCCGCTCGAAACGACAAGAAAGCGGTAACTAAGCAAGATTTCTTAGATGCCGTTGATCGTATTGTTGGAGGATTAGAAAAGAAAAATAAAATCATCACTCCCGAAGAGAAAAAGACCATTGCCTTTCACGAGGCTGGACACGCCACAGTAAGCTGGATGCTTCAGTATGCCGCGCCTTTGGTTAAAGTTACCATTGTTCCTAGAGGGCAATCTTTAGGTGCCGCTTGGTATTTACCTGAAGAACGTCTTATTGTAAGACCAGAACAAATGCTTGATGAGATGTGTGCCACTATGGGTGGTAGAGCTGCTGAACGCGTCATGTTTGACAATATATCAACAGGAGCACTTAGCGATCTTGAAAAGGTAACAAAGCAGGCAAGAGCCATGGTTACTATCTACGGGTTAAATTCTAAAATTGGTAATGTCACCTACTTCGACAGCTCGGGTCAAACTGATTTTAATTTCTCTAAACCGTATAGTGAAGAAACAGCTCAAATCATCGATGCTGAAATTTCAAAAATTATAGAAGGGCAGTACAAAAGGGCTATTGAAATTTTACAGGAGCACAAAGACAAATTAATCTTACTCGCTAATCGATTATTAGAAAAAGAAGTTATTTTTAAAGACGATTTAGAGAAAATTTTTGGCAAACGTCCTTTTGAAGTTGAAGTAGAAGCAGAAACAGAAACAGAGGAAAGTACTGATAGTGCTGAGAATAAGGAAACATCAGAAGATTCAATAGCTAAACCTACGGATTGATGCGATGAGTTTAATGGATAAACTTTTTAGCGGAGGTAAAGAAATTCCAAAGTCTGCTCGCGAGACGAAAGGAGAGCACAATCCATCACTTGATTTACCTATAGACGAAAAGTTTATCATTGAATTCAAAAAAAGCGGTGGGAAATTTGTCTATTGTGAAAACCTTAAAGAGGTGAATATTAGTTTGGCGCATATACTGATGGAAAATCAGTGGCAGCACCAACAACTCCTCTGTGTAGATCCCTCTCTAAAAGTTCAATTCGAAAGCTTATTGTTTTTTACAGAACACGCTCAAGACAGCGAAATACTTTTTACACAATGTGAAAACCTTATCGCTGAAAACGGAACCATCCTTGTCTGTTCGCATCAGCTCTTTCAATTGCAACCTTCAAGATTTCCAGAGAATTTTATTGTTTTTGCGCGAACGAGTCAAATCTTAAAATCGCTTAACGAAGCACTTAAATACATCCGACAAAAATACCAGACCTTACCGGCAAACATCACTTCTCTAAAAAACAATACGGTTACCAAAGAAAACCAGCAGGATTTTATGAATTACGGTACAAAAACTAAGAATTTATACCTCCTACTTTTAGAAGATTTTTAGGTTTGAACAAAGTATTACCCCAAAGAATAGCAACTGGATTGGTCTATGCATTTAGCTTAATTGCAAGCCTTTTTTTCGCACCCAATCTTTTTATGTTCATTGCATTTATACTCGCATTAGCTTCTGTTTTGGAACTACATCACATGAGTGAAAAAACTCCGATTCTGATGATCTTAGGTGTGAGCTTATTTTTTGGATGCTGTTTTTTCTTTAGAACTCACCAAAACTTTGCCTTGAGCGCGCTTTTCATCTTTTTTGGTTTTTGTGTTTTCCTCGCTCTACTGCTGTTTAAAGGAAAAAAAGAAACTCTAGATTTAAATGCAGCACTACTGAGTGCCATATCCATCTTTTACATCAGTATAGGAATGAGTTTTCTCATATTCATTGCTCAAAATGAAAACTACAACGGCGCTGTGGTACTCGCTTTTATATTCTTTGTGCAATGGTCTAATGACAGTTTTTCTTATTTGATTGGAAAATGGAAGGGGAAAAAAATTTTGTTTCCGTCTATTTCACCAAAGAAAACACTTGAAGGCTATGTAGGGGGTTTATTATGCACGCTACTATTCGCTCTTGCTGTGAAAAATCTTGTCGATTTTGATTACACTCAAGCCATTGGATTAGCCTTTCTTATTTGCTTGGGTGGAAACACCGGAGACCTTGTAGAGAGCAAAATCAAAAGGCTCTTAGGAAAAAAAGACAGTAGCCAGTTGCTCCCCGGACATGGAGGATTTTTTGATCGAATTGACAGTATAATTATCTCTTTACCGATTTCCTATTTATTTTTGCAGCTGTTTTATTAAAATTTGAGATATGTTTCACAGAGAAGGAAAAAGCATTATTATCAGCTCCACAATCATTTTCTTGTGCCTGTTCTTTTATGCACAGTACAATATTGAACATGAATTGATTCAAAGAGCGATTCAAGTCTTCAGTGCGATTTTCTTATTTCTGATATTGCAGTTCTTTAGAAATCCAAAGAGAAACACCCCGCTTTCATTGGATACAATCATCAGCCCTTGTGACGGAAAAGTTGTTGTTATCGAAGAGGTCTTTGAAAATGAATTTTTTGAAGAGCAAATGACTCAGGTTTCTATTTTTATGTCTCCAATTAATGTGCATGTTACGCGTTACCCCATAAGTGGTTCTATTTTGTATTCAAAATATCACCCTGGAAAGTATTTAGTGGCATGGCATCCAAAATCAAGCACCTTAAATGAACGCACCACAGTGGCGATTAAAACACCTAAATTTGGACGCATTGGTTATCGACAAATCGCCGGAGCTTTGGCCAGAAGAATTGTCAACTACGCCATCAAAGGAGAAAAGGTCGTTCAAGGAACAGATGCAGGGTTTATCAAATTTGGATCTCGTATTGACTTACTCTTACCTACCTCTGCAGTAATCAATGTGAAAATTGGCCAGCGAGTGGTCGGAGGAGAAACAGTAATAGCAAGTAGTTTATAAAATGAGTACCATTACTATCGATATCAATAGAGATTTCAATCGGGCAGTTCACTATGTGAATAGCTATAACAAGCCAATTCAACCTGACATATTACTGCGTTTGTATGCCTATTATCGAATGGCGCATGAAGACACGAGTCATTCTACAAAAAGTGAAGAGCCCATTATAAAAGCCTTCAAACTCAATGCACTGCTTCAAGTTTTACATATGGATTCGGTAGAAGCTAAAAAAAATTACGTCGAACTAGTAAGCGAGGCCTTTGATTTCAGCATATCCTGAAGCGTATAAAAGGTAAGGCTCCAACTGGCAAGTATGTAGACGAGCCAAACCAAGGCCATGGAATTCATAAATACGGGCCAAACCAAACCTTCAATAAAGAAAATTGAAATCCCTAAAATTAAACGCAGCGTTTCGAAGAGCATAGCCAGAGGATTTTTATCCATCAAACTCGAGTAGCTTCCTATCCCAAGAAACAATAAAACCCCAATAATAAACTGTGTAACCGAATTAAAGGTGGTCCAGTTTGCCAATAAAAGAAATAGTAGAATGGTGTTGATTGCGAATTGACCTATCACAACATATTTGATGTGATTCGAAACTTCACTCTTGTATTTTTGGTAGGCATAGACATCTGAGATGACTTCTCTAGGATACTTAGGTATGACATCGGCCGGTCTCCAGCCTGTAGGCATAAACCAAATTCTAAACTTATCCCAAATAGAACGCGTATGCCATGCATCCGTTAACAATCCCCAAAAGTGCTGAAAGTTAATCAGTATTGGATTCCATGTTTTGGCGGGTTTAAGCACTCCATAACGCGGTGGAACCTCATCTAATTCTTCTTGAAAAGTACCGAACATACGGTCCCAAACACAAAAAATTTGACCTAAATTTTTATCGATATACTCCTCGTTGATTGCATGGTGAACTCTATGCTGAGAAGGAGTGACAAAAACATACTCTAACCAACCCAGTTTACCGATGTGCTGGGTGTGATACCAGAACTGTCCGAACAAATGTAAAGGCCCTAAAACGTTGATTACACTCTGAGGAACGCCTAAAAGAGCTGCAGGAATGAGTAGAACAGCTCCATATCCTACCACATTGGAGATGGATTGTCTTAGCGCACAAGCTAAGTTAAACTCTTCAGAAGAGTGATGAATAACGTGTTGGTTCCAAAATATGTTGACATGATGAGAGAGTCTGTGATTCCAATATCCTGCAAAATCAATAATGACGAAGGCCGCTATCCAAAGTAGGGGACCAGAATTCAGCTCTACCAGCATGATCTGTTCTTTGACAAATGGATAACTGATCAGCACAAATGCCAATCCCAAAGAATCTTTAATCACATTAGTCATTCCTGAAGAAAGGCTGCTCAAGGTATCAAACAGATTGTAATTCATCTTTTTGACCCTGTACCCATATGCCAATTCTATGGCCACTAAAACGAAAAAGGCCGGAATTGCAATTAAAAGAGCTTGAGCGTAATATTCCATGAGCTAAAATTAAGGAATATTTTCTCCAAGACTTTTAAGACTGCTTTTTAAGGCGTCTATTTTGAGCTTAGCATCCTCTTCTTTTTTCTTTTCTACAAGTACCACTTGCTCAGGAGCATTGTTCACGAAACGCTCATTAGATAGCTTTTTTTGAACCGAAATCAAGAATCCTTCGGTGTAAGCAAGTTCTTCTTTGAGCTTGGCAATCTCACCTTCAACATTGATTGACCCGAGAACAGGAATAGAGAACTCGTTGCTTTTTACCCTATAACCAATGGCTCCTTCTGGAGTTTCATCCACTTTTGAAATAGCGCTTATATTGCCTAATTTTTTGATAATGGCCTCTATTTGTTGGTGTTTTTCATTTTCGAGATAAAAAAGCTCTAAGGCTTCCTTTTGCGGTATTTGTTTTTCTTTTCTAATGGTTCGAATACCACTTATAACTTCTGCGGTATAATCAAACTCCTGCAGAACCTCTAATTGAACCTCTTTTGATTCTGGCCATTTGGCCACGCAGATAGACTCATGGCTTTCTCTTTTTTTCAAATGCTGCCAAAGCTCTTCACTTAAAAAAGGCATAAATGGATGCAAGAGAACCAATAAGTCTTCAAGTATAGCTAAGACTTCATCATAGGTCTTCTGATCAATGGGCTTTTGATATTCAGGTTTGATGATTTCTAGAAGCCAACTGCAAAAGTCATCCCAAATAAGCTTGTATATACGCATTAGAGCCTCTGAAATTTTGTAACGCTCGAAAAGCTGTTCGATTTCTTTGAGCTCCGCATTGAATTTTTGCTGAAACCAATAAATACCCTTCGCGCTGTGAAGGGGCTGTTCAATCTTTTCAGAAATCTCAAAACCTTGAATCAATCGAAAGGCGTTCCAAATTTTATTGGCGAAGTTTTTACCTTGCTGACATAAGGCTTCATCAAAAAGTAAATCGTTTCCTGCGGCTGAACTCAACAACAAGCCTACTCTAACACCATCTGCTCCATGATTGGAAATCAATTCAAGTGCATCAGGTGAATTACCCAAGGATTTAGACATTTTTCTTCTTTGATTATCTCTAACCAATCCTGTTAAATACACCTTAGAAAAAGGTTGCTTGCCGCGGTATTCATAACCGGCAATAATCATTCGGGCTACCCAGAAAAATAAAATATCCGGACCTGTTACCAAATCTTGAGTCGGATAATAGTATTCAATTTGCTTGTTTTCAGGTTCTAATATTCCATTAAAAACAGAAATTGGCCAGAGCCAAGAAGAAAACCAGGTGTCGAGAACATCGGGATCTTGTTTCAAATCCTCAAGGGTCAATTCGCGGGCTTCTCCCCTAGCCTTTAGCTTTTCTTGCGCAAGTGTGAGCGCTTTTTCTGGAGTTTCGGCAACGACAAAATCTTCTTTACTGTCTGAGAAGTAGTAAGCTGGAATCTGTTGACCCCACCACAACTGCCTGGAGATGTTCCAATCTCTGATGTTCTCCATCCAGTGTCTATAGGTGTTTTCAAATTTCTCAGGAACAAGTTGAACTTCTTTGGTTTCTAAAACAGCTTTCAGTGCAGGTTTTACCAATTCTTGCATACTCAAAAACCACTGATCTGAAAGGCGAGGTTCAATAACTGCTTTAGTCCGTTCTGAAGTCCCCACGTTGTTGATGTAATTTTCTCTCTTTACAAGTACTCCTATCTCATCTAAAGTTTTTACTACATTTTTGCGGGCTTCAAATCGATCTTGACCCTCAAATTGCAATCCATAACTGTTTAGAGATGCATCTTCATTGAAAATATCAATGACCTCAAGTTTGTGTTTTTCTCCAAGGGTTTTGTCATTGACGTCATGGGCTGGGGTTACCTTAAGACATCCTGTACCAAATTCCATGTCTACGTATTCATCTAGAATAATTGGAATTTCACGGTTGCAAATAGGCACAATGGCTCTTTTGTTGTGTAAATGTAAAAAGCGCTCATCATTCGGATTGATGCAAATCGCCGTATCTCCAAAAATGGTTTCTGGCCGGGTTGTCGCGATAACGAGTTGCTCTTCACTATCGGCCAATTTATACGCAATTTGATACAATTGCCCTTGACGCTGCTCGTAGATTACTTCTTCATCTGATAGGGTAGTCTTAGCCACTGGATCCCAGTTAACCATACGATACCCCCTGTAAATATGTCCTTTTTGATAGAGGTCTACAAACACTTTAATCACTGAGGCATACATATCATCATCAAGGGTGAATTTTGTTCTAGACCAATCACATGAACAGCCCAGTTTGCGCAACTGCTTTAAAATGGTACCTCCATATTCCTCGGTCCAATCCCAGGCGTGCTTTAAAAATTCCTCCCGACTCAGATCACTTTTGGCTATACCCTGTTCTTTTAGTCGCGCCACAACTTTTGCCTCTGTAGCAATCGAAGCGTGATCGGTACCAGGTACCCAGCATGCGTTTTTTCCAGAAAGTCTAGCCTTGCGGATAAGCACGTCTTGAATGGTATTGTTGAGCATATGCCCCATATGTAAGACTCCTGTCACATTTGGGGGTGGTATCACAATCGTGTAAGGTTCTCTATCATCAGGTGTGGATTCGAACAGTCGATTTTCCATCCAGAAGTCATACCATTTTACCTCTACCTCAGCAGGATTGTATTTTGTAGATAATTCCATATTGGTTTCTATCTGAGTATTTTCAATTAAAGTTCAAAAATAATCAACGTTGCACGTTTTCTAAAAGTATTTTGACCTCAGATCAAATTCTTGTAAATTCACTTGTTCATAAAATTACTTTTAAATGAGAAAATCAATTCTATTACTCGGATTTTTATTTACGACTTTACTAGTATCTGCCCAAGAAAAAGCAGAGATTCAATTTAAAGAAGAGACAATCGATTACGGCAAAATAAGTCGTGGTAGTGACGGCGTAAGAGTTTTCGAATTCACCAATACAGGAGATGCTCCACTTGTGATCACCAATGTTCGTTCAAGTTGTGGATGTACCATCCCCAAAAAACCTGAAGAACCCATATTACCGGGTCAAACTGGACAAATAGAGGTTAAATACGATACCAATCGAGCAGCCGGCCCTTTTAGAAAGGCGATTACCGTAAGCTCTAATGCAAATAGTCCCACCAAAATATTAAAGATCAAGGGAGAACTCATCGAAGAGTAGTCTATGAAAAAACCTTCATTATCTAAACGGGCTGAGCAAATGCCCGCCTCTCCTATTCGTAAACTTGTGCCCTATGCGGATTATGCCAAATCCAAAGGAATAGAAGTTATTCATCTCAATATTGGCCAACCTGATATTGAAACACCGCAGCAAGTACTCGATACGATACAGCACTATGGAGATAAGGTTTTAGCCTATGGTCCGTCCCAAGGTTTACTCGAATTAAGAACAAAATTAGGGTCTTATTACGCTGGATTCGGAATTGAGGTAAGCGCTGAAGACATTACCATTACCACTGGAGGGTCTGAAGCCTTGTCTATGTTAATGGGGAGTTTGTGTGATTCTGGAGACAATGTGATCATACCCGAACCCTTTTACGCGAATTACAATGGGTTCGCCTCTTCATATGCCATTGAAGTTCGATCTGTGGCCTCTTCCATAGAAGCTAATTTTGCACTGCCTGATGTAAGTCTAATCGAATCTCAAATCGATGAAAAAACCAGGGCTATTTTAATTTGTAATCCTGGAAATCCAACGGGTTATCTCTATACAGATAAAGAATTAAATGCCTTAAAAGAACTCGCTTTAAAGTATAATTTATTTTTAATCGCTGACGAAGTTTATCGAGAATTCGTATACGAAAACCAAAAACACACCTCGGTGCTCAAGCTTGAAGATTGTGATCAGCACGTGGTTGTGGTAGATTCCTTTTCAAAGCGCTACAGTATGTGTGGGGCTCGAGTGGGTTGTATTGTATCTAAAAACAAAGAACTCAATGAAGCTGTTTTAAAATTTGCCCAGGCGAGACTTTGCCCTCCTACCCTTGCTCAATTGGCCTGCATCGCAGCCTTAAATACGAGCTCCTCTTATTTCAAAGCTGTCAATGCTGAATACGACAAAAGACGTCGACTTCTCATTGAGTTACTCTCTGGCATACCAAAAGTCAAAGTGGCCTATCCAAAGGGAGCGTTTTACTGTATGATTGAACTAGAAGAAATTGAAAGTGCTGATGATTTTGCGCAATGGCTCTTGGAATCATTCAGTCTAAATGGTCAAACGGTCATGCTGGCCCCGGCCTCTGGATTTTACAGTCATTCTGAATTGGGTAAACGACAGCTGAGAATCGCGTATGTCTTAGAATCCACACGTTTAGAACAAGCTGTTGATATCTTGCGCACAGGTTTAGAACAATACCGCAATCAAAATCAGGCTTGAAAATAAATCAATTCATATCGTTAAAAAAGTATAATAGCTTTCAAATAAATGCACAAGGCCGCTATTTCGTTGAACTCAATAAGCGGGATGATTTCAAAACACTTTTGCATGAACATGGCGATAAATACATCTTTCCATTGGGTGAAGGAAGCAATATTTTATTGGTCGAAGACGAAATAGAGGCATTAGTCGCTCTGGTCAATACAAAGGGAATACAAATCGTTCATGAAACAGAGCGCTATGTACACGTCAAGATTGAAGCAGGGGAAATTTGGGATGAAGTTGTGCAATGGGCTGTAGACCGAGAATACGGAGGAATTGAAAACCTTACGCTCATTCCTGGAAAGATTGGGGCTGCCCCAATTCAAAATATCGGTGCTTATGGGGTTGAGCTAAAAGACAGTTTAATAGCCTGCGAGTTTATTGATAAAAGTACGGGGCTATTCGAAGAAGTTGACAATACCTATTGTCAATTTGCTTATCGAGATTCAATATTTAAAAATGAATTAAAAAATAAAGTTATTGTTACCGCAATAACCTTGCAGTTAAGCAAAGAAGGCCACCACAAGTACAACACTTCCTACGGAGCGATTTCAAATCATCTCAAAGAACATTTTAGCAATGAAATTAACCTCAGTACCATTCGGGAGGCCGTAAAACAAATACGAATGTCAAAGCTTCCTGATCCCAAAGTCGTTGGTAATAGTGGGAGTTTTTTCAAAAATCCCATAGTAGACCGTCAGCAGTTCGAACTAATTCAAAAGCAGTTTCCTGATATTGTGCATTATCCGGTAGCTGAGAACAAGATTAAATTAGCCGCAGGATGGATGATTGAAAAACTCAATGGTAAACAATTGACAGTCGGCGGAGCAGGGGTTCATCCTAAACAGGCTTTAGTTTTAATCAATAAAAACAATGCCACAGGAACAGATTTACTTCAACTTTCTCAGCAAATACAATCCACTGTCTTCGAACACTTTGGAGTTCAATTAGAAACAGAGGTCAACATCATCGACCAAAAATACACTTGTCAACTTTGAGTCGCACCTATTCTTTTGATGAACAAATTGTGAAACTACTGCAGCGCAGAGATGATGATGCCTTGAGGTTGATATACTATCATTACGCGAATCATTTAAAGGGAATTGCTTTTCAAATTGTTCAACAGGATGCACTTGCAGATGACATTGTACAAGAGAGCATGGTCAAGATTTGGAATAAATCGGATTCATACGATCCCAAAAAAGCTAAATTCTTCACTTGGATTTATCAAATAACCAGAAACACAGCACTTGATAAATTGCGCCAACGCGAAAATAATTTCGCTCAAAAAATCCAAATGGAGAAATCAAACGTATCACTTCTAGAGGAATCTTTTTCTGGAGAGCATGTTGATATTCAAAAACATATCTCCAAATTAGATTCAAAGTATCAGGAGGTTATTGAATTGTTGTACTTCAAAGGTTTTACCCAAAGTCAGGCAAGTGAACACTTAGATATCCCTCTGGGTACGGTCAAAACGAGATTGAAAATTGGCTTAAGAGAATTAAAGAAAATTTACGATTACAAAAGAAATATCTAATACATGAGTGCACAAGACCCCAAATTTGATAATACTCAGCAAGAAGAGCTTTACAAAGCCTTATTTGATCTCGACAAGGACGAATTGAATTCCTCTAAAATTGATGAGATCATCGCTGCGCATTCAGAGATTCAAAAACATTACGATGAGCAGCAAGAGGCGCTACAATTTCTAATTGCTTCTAAAGCCAAGCCTTGTGATCCAAAAGTTTTAGAACAATCACTAAAGGCCGTTAGGAGACATCAACCTCAAAATTTTGGAAAAATCATACAGTATGTAGCCGCATCAGTAGCGGTTCTTTTAGGAATTTTGAGTGTTCAATTGTACCAAAGCAATTTGCAATTGAAAGCAGAACAAGTCTTGGTGCAATCTCAAATTGTAAATCTTGAAGAAGACGTTAATGTGCAGCTTGAAGATTTAAGAAATCAATACATAGTATTAAATAGTCCACACACCATAAAGAAGACGATTACAGGTAATTCAAGAGCAAAACAACTAAAAGCCATTGCCTACATTAATCCCATTAAGAAATTGTCGTACATCAACGTGCAAAACCTCCCGAAACTTACTCAAGATAAGTGTTATCAAATTTGGACTGAAGTAAATGGCGGATTGGTCAGTCTTGGCGTAATAAAGAACCTTGAAGATCCAGAAAAAATGCTGAGAATGCCTTATGCTGAAAACGCACTTAGTTTTATCACTATTGAGAATGATGGTGGTAATTTCACCCCAAACCTAATCAATCAGGTCGCCAAAATTTCATATCAAAATATAATTGAAGCCGATAAGGTATCTTTGTAAAAAAAAAGAATGGAAATTATTTTTCTAACCATCGGTCTGCTCTTGTTGGGTTTTGCTGGAATTTCAATAAAACTTTGGGCAAAGAAAGATGGAGAGTTTGCCGGTACTTGTGCATCGCAAAGTCCTTTTTTAAATGCTGAAGGTGAGACCTGTAGTCTTTGCGGTAAAGCACCTTCGGAAAACTGTCAGAACCAGACAATAGACCAAGCTTGAACTACCAAGAAATTATACCTTTAGCCAAGCAAGGCGATCAATCAGCTTTTCAAGAATTATTTGACGCGCATTGGAATTATCTCTACAATTTTCACGCGCAAAAAGAAATATCTGAAGATGAGATTGAAGATTTATGCATAGAAACTTTTTCTAAAGCCTTTGAAAAAATAGACAGTTTTGATTTGAATTACAATTTCAAAACTTGGTTGGTTTCAATTTCAAAGAACTTATACATCGATCAAAAACGAAAAAAGTCCATTGATCAAAGCACGTCTCAGATTAATACAGCTGTTGAATATCCTGATGAGACGCCTTCTATAGAAGATCAGCTCATTGAAAAACAACGTCTTAAAGATTTAAGACAAATGATCAAAGAACTAAAACCACAATACAAGAACATTTTGATATTGAGGTATTTCGAAGAATTGACCTTAGCTGAAATCGCTGAGCGCATTGGAATTTCGTTAAGTAATGCAAAAGTTTTGGTGATGCGGGCAAGAAAAAAGTTGTCTGAAAAAATAGAGAATAAGCCGTAAATTTGTAACAAGAAAACGCGTGATCATGGAAGAGGTAAAAACAGCTCCAACGGTTAAAGCTCCAGTTCAAAAAAAACCAAAGTGGTTAAGAGTCACCTTACCTACAGGTAAAAAGTACACTGAACTCAGAGGCTTAGTGGACAAGTATAAACTCAATACGATTTGTACTTCAGGAAGTTGTCCGAATATGGGTGAGTGCTGGGGAGAAGGAACTGCAACTTTTATGATTTTAGGAAATATCTGTACCAGATCTTGTGGTTTTTGCGGAGTAAAAACAGGAAGGCCATCGACTGTAGATTGGGCAGAACCCGAAAAAGTAGCTCGTTCGATAAAAATAATGGGTATTAAACACGCCGTTATTACTTCTGTCGATCGTGACGATTTAAAAGATATGGGATCAGTCATTTGGGCTGAAACAATCTTGGCGATTAAACGAATGAATCCGAATACTACCCTAGAAACTTTACTTCCAGATTTTCAAGGAATAGGCAGCCATCTTGACCGAATCATAAAGGTTAAACCAGAGGTCATCTCTCACAATATGGAAACCGTGAAAAGGCTGACTCGATCAGTTCGCATTCAAGCCAAATACGAACGCTCTTTAGGTGTTTTAAAGTATTTGAAAGAAAATGGCGCGCATCGCACAAAATCGGGCATCATGTTGGGCTTAGGCGAAGAAAAAGAAGAAGTTTTTGAAACCTTAGAACACTTGAGAGATGCTAAAGTTGACGTAGTTACCTTAGGTCAATATTTACAACCTAGTAAAAAACACCTTCCCGTTAAACGCTTTGTCTCGCCCGAAGAATTTAAAGAATTTGAAGAATACGGAAAGGCCTTAGGGTTTAGACATGTCGAATCTGGACCCCTGGTAAGATCGTCATACAAAGCCCATAAACATATTGAATAAATTACGCGTAGGCATAAATGGTTTTGGCCGAATCGGCAGGACCTTTTTTAGATTGGCATTTGATAGGGCCCCTCATCTTGAATTGGTGGCTATTAATGACTTAGGACCTGCAGAAACCCTCGCACATTTATTGAAATACGACAGCATCCATGGTCCTTGGGATAAGCAGATTGAAGTCAAAGAAAACAACATAGTGGTAGATGAGCATTCAGTACTTGTCTACAACAAAACAAAAATCGAAGAAATTCCATGGGATGAATGCCAAGTAGATATAGTAATTGAGTGTACCGGAAAATTTAAAACTCATAAAGAATTAAGTGCTCATTTAAAGGGAGTTGTGCAAAAAGTTATTCTCTCAGCACCAAGTACCGATGATCGTATTAAAACAGTAGTATTAGGAGTAAATGAAGGCGAATTAAATACTTCAGACCTCATTATTTCTAATGCATCATGCACCACCAATAATGCAGCACCAATGATTAAAATCATTGACCAACTCTGCACCATCAATCAGCTGTATATAACAACAGTGCACTCCTTTACTTCGGATCAATCCCTTCACGATCAAATTCATCACGATTTGAGAAGAGCTCGAGCCGCTACTCAATCGATCATACCCACCACTACAGGTGCAGCAAAAGCATTGACTAAAATTTTTCCTCATCTTGCGCAATCTATGGGTGGATGCGGTATTCGTGTTCCTGTTTCCAATGGTTCTTTGACGGATATCACCTTTGTTGTAGATCAAAAAATCGAGGTACAATCCATCAACAACGCGTTTAAGCATGCTGCTGAGCATCAGAAATTCAATATCATTAAGTACACAGAAGATCCGATAGTTTCTTCAGATGTGAACAATAGTTTGTTCTCTTGTACGTTTGATTCTATGATGACATCAGTAATTGGCAATATGATAAAAATTATCGGCTGGTATGACAACGAAACAGGTTACAGCAGCAGATTAATTGATTTAATTGACCATGTTGCTGTGAACAAGTAAAACATGCTCATTCGACGGTACTTAAAGCTTTTCTTATTTCTGTCTTGTACGTTTTGGTCAAATGCTCAAAATGAAGCTGATGCGTATAAAGAAGCTTTTGAAAAAGTCGAATTGTTTTCAATTGACAACCAAATTGATCTCGCTATTCAAGAGCTAGAAAGCATCCTGCAAAAGGCAGAAAAGAATGGCGACAGTAAACTCCTCATTGCAGTATACCACAG
Organism: Flavobacteriales bacterium; assembly: GCA_011525015.1. Classification (GTDB taxonomy): domain Bacteria; phylum Bacteroidota; class Bacteroidia; order Flavobacteriales; family Flavobacteriaceae; genus UBA3478. The sequence goes on along the minus strand of WTJC01000036.1, from coordinate 73,464 downwards.
AATAGCTGAACTCTATTTAGAAAACAATAATATAGAATCGGCAAATTTTTATTTGAGCAGAACCAAACTTATGCTCAGTCAAAATGCATATGCTTTTGCGGATGCCTACCAAAAATATCTTGAAGCTTTACGAGAATACCAGATACAGGCAAATAATTCAATAGCAGAGCGATCAATAACTCAAGCAGAAGCTTTAATCGATGAATCGCAAATGGCGAGTAATGATATTGCATTGTTAGAAAAGCGTCAGTATTTAAAAGCAAAGCTTTACGCTATTCAGTATGAAAAAGAAAAGGCGCGAGAAATACTCAATGCACTGTTAGTAAAAAGTGATGATTTAATTAAAATAAGAGCCGCTTACGATTTAGCCCAATGGCACTTAGAACAAAATCAAACAAAGGATGTTATTTATTTTGCCGAGCTCGCCCTACAGCTGGCTCAAAATTACGAATTAAACGGCCTAAGCTTAGCCTTAAAAAAAGTGTTGATTCAAGCCTATTACGACACTGAAGAATATGTTGAAGCCTTAAATCTCACCTTGGCACTTATTGAAAAAACGAATTTGTCAACAGCTACCGCAGAGCAAGTATCTGACAGTACAATTAACAAAACAGTTCAATTACAACAGGGCTATATTGAAAACTTACAAGACAAAATTTCTGAATTGAACCGCTCCAATTCAAGATCTGAATTAACAGCTGTTTTGAGCTCAGCCATTCTAACGATTATAACGATTGTCACCTTTACCCTATACAGAAACAATCAAATCAAACTAAAAACCAATGACTTATTGGCCAATAAAAACAGGGAACTCATAAAGGCCAGAGATAATGCCCTAATCGCAATGAAAACTAAAATGGACTTCTTGTCTACCGTAACGCATGAGTTACGCACTCCGCTTTATGCGATTACGGGTCTCACCCATTTGCTCTTAGAAGAAAAACCTAATAAATCTCAGATGGAGCATTTGAAATCTTTAAAATACTCTGGAGATTATTTAATGAATTTCATCAATGACATTCTTCAAATCAATAAAATTGAGGCCGATGAAATTGAACCCCTAAAAATTGAATTTCAGTTAGAAAAATTATTGAATGAAGCCCTGGAGGGTATTCGCCTTAATGCAAAGCAAAAAGGTGTCAATCTTCAACTTCATTACGACCAAACGATTCCCAATACACTACTCGGAGATCCTGCGAAATTGGCTCAAATCTTTATGAATCTCCTCATGAATGCGGATAAATTCACTAAAGAAGGGCAAATTGAAATTGTGGCTAAAACCAAAAAACAAGATGAACAATTTGTCACGGTCTATTTTGAAGTTTCAGATTCGGGAATTGGAATATCAGAAGAACAGCAACAATATATATTTGAGAGCTTCAAGCAAGGGTCTGTTCAAATCAATCGCAAATACGGAGGCACCGGATTAGGACTTACCATTGTCAAATCATTGCTAGGTCTTTTCAACAGCAGCATTCATATTGACAGTGAATTAGGTGTTGGAACCACCTTCTTTTTTGACCTAAGGTTTGAATATGCAATCGATACAGACAGCGAACAAGATAAAGAACAAGCTGATCACTATGAGATTTTACAGCATAAACATTT
>WTJC01000036.1:0-71756 GCA_011525015.1 Flavobacteriales bacterium | reverse complement strand
TTAACAGCTATTTCTTTAGAAGACAGTCAAGATAATTTCTTTAAAGCCGGTTGTAATGCTGTGGTCACTAAACCTTTTAAACCTGAAGTCTTTTACGATACCATCAAGGAATTTATTCAAACGACTAATTCGGAGTTAGTTTAGCATTTATGTTTGCCATAAATTCACCTTCTTGATCAAAAAGAAAATGATGCGCTACTTTGAGTACTGTCATTTTTGTTTTTAAGCCCGATAATTTCACCTCATCTTTTTCTGTAGTCAACACACATTTAAAGGCATTTAAAGTCTGTAAGTCTTTTTCAGTGTAGTTGTGGTGATCTGGAAATTTCAACAAAGTGTATTTCAACTTTAAGGCATCTAAATGTGCTTCGAGCTCTGTAGTACTAGCCAATCCAGTAGCTAGCACCAATTCATTTTTTTTATACAACCGAAGGGCTTTAAGCTGTTCTAAAGCTATTTCTTGATATTTTAAACTGCAAAAATAAATCTGAGTTGATGCAATTTTCAATTGAGATTTAAAGCGCTCTACATCGCTTTTGCTCAAGTTTGGAGAGCATTTGGTCACCACAAGCACATCTGCACGTGCCACTTGGTTTTTATGATCGCGAAGACTTCCCATAGGCAGGTAATCATCTCTAAAAAAAGGATTATTAAAAGTGGTCAGTAAAAGATTTATACTGGCTTTTATTTTTCGATGTTGAAAAGCGTCATCGAAAAGTATTAATGATTCCGGATGCTTTTCGTAAAGGTAATTCACTGCTCTATTTCTATTCGAATCGATGACAAGGGCTATGTCTGATTTAAATTTTTTCCACATCTGAAAGGGTTCATCTCCCAAATCTGTTACACCGTGTTCTTCGGCGGCTATAATCATACCCGTCGATTTGCGTTTATAACCTCTAGAAATTACAGCAATCGAGCGATGAGCTTTAAACAGTTCAATAAGCTTTTCAACCATAGGGGTTTTACCCGTCCCTCCCGCTGTTAAATTTCCAACGCAAATAGAGGGTTGATTTACTTTAACCGAGGTGAAAATGCCAACATCAAACAAAAAATTCCTAAAAAAGACAATTGCTTGGTAGATCTTAGCCGGTATAAAAAGCACAATAGATTTCATAGTTGCCCTTAAAAGTATGCAATCTACGACTTACTGTCTCTTAAGTTTTTGTGAATTTCAACAAAGTTATAAGCCTATAGCGCGTAATTGACTTCATTAAGCACAAACCGCAAATTGGACTAAAACTTATTAGATATTTAAGCTATCTTGAACCTCGTGTTAATTGCAATACCATGAAAATATCCCTTTTAATAGAAGAACTCAATCAGTGGGCTCCGTTCAACAAGGCCGAAGAATACGATAATATCGGCTTGATATGCGGACAATCTTCCTCCGATGTCTCAGGCGTATTAGTGGCTTTAGACAGCACCGAAGAGGTCGTAGAAGAAGCTATAGAACACAAATGCAATACGATTATTGCCTTTCATCCCATCATATTCAAAGGATTGAAACAGCTCAATGGGGAGACTTATGTAGAAAGAGCCGTCCTAAAAGCCATTAAAAACAACATCAATATTATCGCCTTGCATACAGCACTAGATAATGTGGCTCACGGAGTAAGTGGACGAATGCTTCAGGAGTTGAATGCTCAACCGCTTCACATTTTGGATGCGAAATCTGAAAGTCACGGACTCGGTATGGTGGGTCAATTAAAAACCTCTTATTCTGAAGAACAATTTTTAGTACTACTTAAAGAACGTTTTCATTTACACACCCTAAGACACTCTAAATTCTTGTCAAAACCTATTGAAAGAATTGCCGTTTTGGGCGGAAGTGGAGCCTATGCCATAGCACTGGCAAAGAAACATAAAGTTGACGCCTACATCAGTGCAGATTTTAAGTATCACGACTTTTTTGCAGCCGACAATGAACTACTGCTCATCGATATTGGACACTACGAATCTGAGCAATTCACAAAAAATTTAATTGTCGAATTCCTTACGGAAAAATTTACTAATTTTGTGGTCATTTTATCACAAACAAGAACTAACCCCGTCAATTATTTTTAGGTATGGCAGCAAAGAAAGAACTCACTGTAGAAGATAAACTGAGAGCGCTTTACGATCTACAACTCATAGATTCGAGAATCGATAAGATCAGAAGTTTACGAGGAGAATTACCCATGGAGGTCGAAGATTTAGAAGACGAGGTAGCCGGTTTGAAGACAAGAGTCGACAAGCTTAAATCTGAAATTGAAACCCTCAATTTCGAAATTGGTGCTAAAAAGAACCTTATCGAAGAGTCTAAAGCACTCATTAAAAAATACACGGAACAACAAAAAAACGTCCGTAACAACAGAGAGTTCAACTCTATTTCAAAAGAAATTGAATACCAAGAGCTCGAAATAGAATTGGCCGAAAAACACATCAAAGGTTTTAAAGTTCAAATTGACGAGAAAAAAGAAGTCATCAAAGAAACCAAAGACAAACTATCGGCAAGGGAAGAGCACTTAAAGCATAAAAAAGAGGAACTCGATTCTATCTTGGCTGAGACAGAAAAAGAAGAAGGTGCACTTTTGAAAAAGAGTGAAGAGTACAAAACAAAAATTGAAGATCGTCTGATCAATGCCTATTCAAGAATTCGCGAAAACGTCAAGAACGGCTTGGCTGTTGTTTCTATAGAACGTGGAGCTTCAGGTGGATCTTTCTTTACACTTCCTCCTCAGGTACAGGTCGAAATTGCCACGCGCAAAAAGGTCATCACTGATGAGCACAGCGGAAGAATTTTAGTAGATCCTGAATTGGCTCAAGAAGAAGAGACCAAAATGTCAGGTATCTTTTCTAAAATAGCTTAGTTTAAGGGTTTTTCCCTTTTCATTTCTCCCACTATATCTTTTAGGTCAAATTTCCTGACCAAAATTCTAGCATATAACCTATCGCTTAGTACATCTTTTTATCTTTTTGTTTAATTATTTTGTATTTTTATTAAACAAATGATATTTACCGAAGAAAAGTTACAAAGCCTCCCTTCACGGCACAGGGCTAATTTAATCAACAACTGCTGTGGTATCCGATCGGGTAACCTCATTGGAAGTGTTGATAAAGACTTAAGAGAAAACCTCGCTATTTTCAACTCCGTGATGCACCTTGGAAGTGACCCTGCTTTGATTGGATTTATTCTGCGTCCACTCACCGTTGAGCGACACACCTACGCCAACATTCATCAGACCAAGTTTTTTAGCATCAACCAAATACCGAAGGACCTCTACAAGGAGGCACATCAGACTTCTGCTAAATACAATAAAAATGAATCCGAATTTGAGACCTGTGGTATTGAGAAAGAATACTTAAAAGACTACAGCATTCCATTTGTAAAAAGTTCTAAAGTGAAAATAGCCTGTGCCTACGAAAATGAATACCCTATTAAAGAAAACGGCTGTGTAATGATTGTAGGGAAAATTGAGATGATAGCCATTGAAGATATAGCCCTAAGTGAGGACCTTTGGATTAACCACGAGAGGCTAAACTCCATAGGAATTGGAGGGCTTGACACCTACTACAGTGTGACCTGCTTAGATCGACTTTCTTATGCACAAGCTCACCAAGAATCTAAATCAATTTATGGCCCACAAAAAACTACACCTTGACCAAAAAATATGCCCCATCTGTCAACGCCCTTTTCAATGGCGCAAGAAGTGGGAAAAAAATTGGGAAAACGTCAAATACTGTTCTAAAAAATGCAGCAAAAACAAATGAAAAGCCTTATTTGGTTTACCAAGGATTTAAGACCTTATGATCACGAGGGACTACAAATAGCCCTTAAAGAAAGTACAGGTGTAATAGGAGTCTATTGTATTGATATAGATCGCTACAGTATTGAAAATGAATTTGGCTTCAGTCAGCGCTCAAAATTTCAATTGTCTTTGATTTTAGAAGCCTTAGCAGAGCTCAAACAAGGTTTACAACAACTCAATATTCCGCTACTTATCGCTGAAGAATCCGCCTCAAGCTGTATTCCTCAAATCATCGAGCAGCACCAAATTGATCAAGTAATTTACCAAGACGAGTGGTGCTCAGAAGAACAAAATGAATTACAACTTCTGAAGTCTAAATCCAATGAAACAATTTTCAAAAGCTATTTAGGCCAGTTCTTATGGCATCCAGAAGATGTTCCTTACCGCTTACACCAAGGAGAATTGCCTGACGTTTTCACCGTGTTTCGAAAAAAGTGTGAAAAACTAGCTCGTGTTCGACCTTTGATTGAAAACCCTCCTATGTCTTCAAATTGCTTCGAATTGACCTCTGATGAAATTCCATCTTTTGAAAGTATAGGCATAGAAAAACCATCACCTCACCCTCAATCAGCTTTTAGATTTCAGGGGGGATATAAACAAGCCAAAATCCGACTGCAGGCTTATTTTTTTGAACATCATCATTTATCCCGTTACAAAAAAACCCGTAATGGACTTTTAGGAACAGAATATTCGTCTAAATTTTCTCCTTGGCTTGCCATTGGAGCCATTAGTCCGCGATATATATATCATAAAATCAAGGTATATGAAAGAGAGCACATCAAAAACCAAGACACCTATTGGTTGGCCTTTGAACTCATGTGGCGCGACTATTTCAAATACATTTCACTAGAACACGGTAACGATCTCTTCAAACAGGCTGGCATTAAAAAAAGGCACTATTCTTGGAGAGAAAACCAGCGTTTATTTCTAAAATGGATCAACGGTCAGACCGGTGATTCCTTTGTAGATGCGAACATGATAGAACTGCAGCAAACCGGTTTTATGAGTAATCGAGGAAGACAAAACGTCGCGAGCTATCTCACTAAAGATCTTCAAATAGATTGGAGATGGGGTGCAGCCTATTTTGAAAGTGTTTTATTGGATTACGATGTTCACAGCAATTGGGGCAATTGGCAATACGTAGGTGGTGTTGGCAATGATCCGCGAGACCGAAAATTCAACACTCGACTTCAAGCAGAGCGATATGATCCAAAACACGAATTTCAAAAACTATGGCTCAAACACTAAGACTTATTCTTGGAGACCAACTCAATTCTGAACACAGTTGGTTTAAGCAAAAAGAAGAACACGTCTGTTATCTCATGGCCGAGATACGACAAGAGACGGATTACGTCAAACATCACATTCAAAAAATCGCTGGCTTTTTTGCTGCCATGCGCTCATTCGCCAAAGAACTCGAGCAAAACGGACATCGAGTCGTGTATATCCCCATCTCTGAAAACAGACATGATTCCTTTGACACGCTAATTACTGAACAGCTTGAATTGCACAATATTAATCGATTTGAATATCTAGAACCCGATGAATACCGCTTAGACGCACAGCTCGAAGAACTTTGTACGCACTTTGAACAAAAAAATATAGCGACTCATGTGCAGAGTACTGAGCACTTTATGACTCAAAGAGACACCTTAGCCGTATTTTTTGAAGGCAAAAAACAGGCCCTCATGGAGTCATTTTACAGGATGATGAGAAAGAAATCTGGCTATTTGATGCTGGGAGAACAGCCCGAAGGAGGAAAATGGAACTATGATGGCGAAAATCGATCTTCCTTTAAAGATCAAGTTCCTATTCCGCCCATACCCTATTTGAAAAACGATATCAAAGGTATTCTAGATGAAATTCAATCAGAAAATATCGAATCTATTGGAGCCATTGAAGTCGATAATTACAATTGGCCCATCAATCGCGAACAAGGCCTCGCATTACTTCAGCATTTTTGCGACAACCTTCTTCCCTATTTTGGAAAATTCCAAGATGCATTATACAGTGAAGACCCCTTTTTATTTCATTCTCGATTGAGTTTTGCCCTCAATCTCAAAATGATAAGTCCAAAGGAAGTTATTGAACGTAGTATTGAGGCTTATCACCAAGACAAAGATGCCATCAGCTTGGCCCAAATTGAAGGTTTTGTTCGTCAAATTTTAGGCTGGAGAGAATACATGAGGGGAATGTATTGGAGAGAAATGCCTGAATATGCAGACTTAAACGCATTGGAACATCACAGGCCATTGCCTTCTTTTTATTGGACGGGAAAAACCAAAATGAAATGTCTTGAAAAGGCCATATCACAAAGCTTAAAACATTCCTATGCTCATCACATTCAGCGCCTGATGGTAACTGGTAATTTTGCCCTGCTTACCCAAATTAATCCAGATCAGTTAGATGAGTGGTATTTAGGTATTTATATCGATGCCATTGAATGGGTAGAGATGCCCAATACGCGAGGGATGAGTCAATATGCAGACTTTGGAAAAATAGCTACTAAACCCTATATCAGTAGTGCCAATTATATCGATAAGATGAGTAATTACTGTAAAAGCTGTCATTACAATGCCAAGGCAAAAAAAGGAGAGGACTCCTGTCCTTTCAACAGTCTCTATTGGAATTTCTTAGATCACCACAGAGCTAAACTGTCTGCCAATCCACGTATGGGGATGATGTATCGTTTACTCGACAAAAAAAATCAAGAAGAAATGCAAGAAATAAGAAATCGCGCTTCTGAGATTATCGAAAATCCAGACCTATTTTAATCGATGATGTGATCTGCGATGCCGTACGCCAAAGACTCGTCTGCATTCATCCAATAATCTCGATCGAAATCTTTCATGACCTTATCAAAGTCTTGTCCGCAATTGTCCGCCAATATTCTGGCCCCAATCTCTTTGGTTTTGATGATTTCTCTCGCCTGAATTTCAATATTTGAGGCTTGACCTTGAGCTCCGCCACTGGGCTGATGAATCATCACTCTAGCGTGTTTTTGGATGTAACGCTTTCCTTTTTCTCCTGCAGAGAGAAGAATACTTCCCATGGAAGCCGCAAGACCTGAACAAACCGTTGCTACAGGACTCTCAATCTGCTTAATGGTGTCGTATATAGAAAACCCTGAAGTCACATACCCACCAGGGCTATTGATGACCAGTGTAATTTCATCGTGACTTAAATTGTTCAAATACAGAAGACGATCAACTACATGCTTCGCAGATTCATCATTCACCATTCCCCAAAGAAAAATTTTGCGCTGCTCCAGTAAGTTTCTATCAATTAAATCTTGTGTTTTAATATCAGCCATATTTGAAAATTTGTTCTTACAAAATTAGTGTATTGTTTGCATTCTATGCGAACATCATTAGTATCTTTAGCTAAAAAAAATGAAGAAGCATCTCTACTTTTCTTGTTGCGTCGCAATCGTATTCGCATTCTCATCATGTTCAACCAAAACAAAAGAGCAATCTAAGGTTCAAGAAGTTCAAAAATCTGCTGTTGAATTGTTCACCGATAAGGTTGCCGAGGCACATGGTTTTAAGCAGTGGTCAGAAGTAGAAGAAATCAGTTTCAGTTTTAATGTCAGCCGAGCGAACGGAAACACTTTTAGTCGTCTTTGGATGTGGCAACCTAAGTCAAACACAGTCGGTAGCATTCAAGATAAGGACACGATTTGGTACAACAGAAATCAAGAGCTAGACAGTTTAGAGAATCGTCTTAATGCAGGGTTCACCAATGATAAATTTTGGCTACTCACACCGTTTAATCTCATTTGGGATAGAGGAAATTACAAGGCGACCCTATCAGAAAATAGTAGCTCCCCTGTTGAAAACAAAAGCTACACCAAGCTCACCATCGTTTATGGTCAAGAAGGTGGATATACACCAGGAGACGCCTATGACTTTTACATTGACCAGGATTACATCGTAAGAGAATGGAGCTTTCGCAGAGGTAATCAAGCAGAACCTAATATCAGTTCAGCCTGTAAAGATTATATCGAAATTGGAGGTTTACGACTTGCACAAAACTACGCTCGAGCCAATAACGAACGTGCCCTGTTCTTTAGTGATTTGAAGGTGGAAACTTCGCAAAAATAATAGCGACAAGCATCGCTATCGCCACGACAAACATTAAACTGAAACTTTCGGTCAAGGAGTATTGCTCTGCAATAAAGCCTAAGATAACCGGTGTAAAAAGAAATCCTAAATAGCCGGATCCCGCAATAAAAGAAACGCCTGTAGAAGCGGGAACGTCTTTCATTTTTCCTCCTATTCGAAAGAGTTCTGGAATGATTACTGAAAAACCTAAACCGCCCAGTGAAAATCCAATAACACTGAAAATCTGGTGTTCTTGAAGAATGAAGACATAGGCTAAAATAGACACTGATGAGCTGATGAGTAAGGTTTTTCTCGAACCAACGCGGGAAGAAATTCCATCGCCTAAAAAGCGTCCGAGTGTCATACACACAGAAAACATGATAAAGCCTACACCTATATACTGCTCCGGAGCCTTAACTACTTCTTTCATAAACAAGGTCGACCAATCGATAATTGCACCTTCACTTCCCATAGCAACAAAAGAAATCACTGAAAGTAAAATCATAGCTTTAAAAACCTGTATTCCAAATTTTGCAGAAGCCTTTTCTTTTATCGATCCTTCAATAGATATGTATTGATTCTTGAGAAAAAAATTGACAGCAAGTAATACCATAGACAATGTTGCTACATGAAGCAATGGATTATCGATTAAAGGAATAAAAAAAGATCCTAAGCCGGCACAAACGCCCCCCAACGAAAAAAATCCGTGTGCAGATGACATAAATTGAACGCGGTCAATGGTTTCAATTTCTGAGACCAATGAATTCATTGCGATATCCAAAAAACCATTACACAATCCAAATACAAAAAGTGCGGCGCAAAGACTGATATAACTTGGTGCAGAAAGCGGAAAAATAAAGCAAATACATCCCGCTATTATAGCGTACCAAGTTGATTTACCGGCACCGAGGCGCTGAATAATACGCGAAGCAAATGGCAGCACGGCAAATACTCCAAAAGCCAAAAAGAAGATGGCAATACCCAATTCATCTTTTGATATGTCAAGCTTGTCTTTAACTGTAGGGATATAAATCGCCCAAGTTCCAAACCAAAAGTTTAAAGTAGCGAAAGCAAAGGCAGCTGCAAAATACTTTTTATGACTTAAAATAAGTAGAAGTGACTTCATGACTGATGCGCTACGGCCTGCTTTAAGAGTTGACCAAAATTGTAAATATCTTCAAACGAGTTGTACATGGGCACAGGAGCCATACGAATGACATTAGGTTCACGCCAGTCTGGAATACAACCATTGGAAGTCAGGTATTCGAAAATCGATTTGTTCTGTCCGTGCAAATAAATCGATAATTGGGCTCCGCGTTGTGGCGGTGTAATAATTTCAAAATTGAGGTCGAGTTCTTTGGCGATATCCTTGAGCACAAATTCTAAGTATCCGGTTAATTGATCGCGCTTTTCAATCAGTGCTGACATACCCACTTTTTCAAAAAGGCTTAAAGAGGCCAAAAAGGGAGCGAGAGATAGAATGGGTGCATTACTCACCTGCCAGGCGTCTGCTGTTGGTATGGGGTCAAAACGGTCTGTCATTTTAAAACGCGTCTCTTTTTTATTTCCCCACCACCCCTCAAATCTCTGGATGTCTTTATCATTTAAATGTCGCTTGTGAATGAAAACGCCTGAGGCATTTCCTGGCCCGGCATTGAGGTATTTATAGCTGCACCAGGCTGCAAAGTCGACTCCCCAGTCGTGAAGTTCCAATTCGATGTTACCTGCTGCATGGGCGAGATCCCAGCCAACTATTATATTGTGTTTTCGGGCTACCTCTGTTATTTTTTGAATATCGAATACTTGACCATTGTAATAATTTACTCCTCCCAAAAAGACAAGTGCCAATTCTGAAGCATTTTGTTCAATGGCTTCTATGAAATCTGCGGTGTGGTACAAGCCATCTTTTCTCTTGGGGACCTGAATGAGTTCATCTTCGGGATTAAGACCTCTGAATCGCAATTGAGAGTCCATGATATACTTATCTGAAGGAAAGGCCTTTTGCTCACACAAAATTTTTGTTTTAGCACCCTCGGGTCTAAAAAAAGAAACTAATAAGAAATGTAAATTCACCGAAAGCGTATTCATTACGGTCAATTCTTCTTGCTGGCACCCCATGATTTTTGAAAGTGTAGGTGTCAACTTTTCGTGATATTCCCACCAGGGTCGATCTCCGTTAAAATGTCCTTCTACGGCAAGCTCACCCCAAGCATTCATTACTTCATCTACATAAGATTGGCTTATTTTTGGTTGAAGACCTAAGGAATTACCTGTGAAGTAGAGCACGTCTCTTCCTTTGAACTGAGGAAAAATGAATTCCTTTCTAAGGTAATTCAATGCATCCTTTTGATCACAGGCTATGGCAAAATCCCGGGTGTTTTGCATAAAAAGATTTATTTTCGAGTTCTGATTTAAAACAGTGATGAAATTAGTTCATCTCTGTAGAATACAAAACAAGAAAAGTGCATTTCTTCTCTGAATCCCTCGAAAATTATATTAGCCAGCACGCTGAAGAAGAATTTGAATACCTTCAAGCTTTAAGAGCTGAGACGCACAGAAAAGTCATTCAACCAAGAATGATCAGCGGGCATTATCAGGGACGTCTTTTATCGTTTATTTCTAAACTCGTAAAACCGCATAGAATTCTTGAAATTGGCACCTATACGGGATATTCTGCTTTGTGTTTGGCTGAAGGCTTAGGTGATGACGGGCGGTTAGACACCATTGAAATTAATGAGGAGCTCATACATATGCATCAAAAACACCTACATCAATCTCAATATGCAAATCAAATACGAGTGCTATACGGTGATGCTTTAAAGGTACTTCCCCAACTCAAAGAATCCTATGATTTAGTCTTTATAGATGCAAAAAAAGCCCTGTACAACAGCTATTTAGACTTGGTGCTTCCGCTGATGTCAAAAAACGGCCTCTTACTGGCGGATAATATTTTATGGTCTGGTAAGGTCGTTGAAGAAGTGGCAGACAATGACAAAGCGACCAATGAACTATTGGCATTTAATAAAAGACTACACGAGGATACAAATTTCGAATCGATTATACTTCCTGTTCGCGATGGTTTGAGCTTACATCGAAAAAGAAACGATTGATTAAGGCAATATATATAACCGCGCTTAAAAGACCTACTACACCTCCAACAACAACATCCGTTGGATAGTGAACCCCAAGATACAATCGACTGTAGGTAAAAAGCAGTGGCCAAATAAAAATTAGAGGGGCGTACTTGAAATTCAACTTTTTGAAATAGTACCAAGCAAAAAAAGCGGTGGCAAAAGAACTCGCGGCATGTCCAGAGAAAAAGCTAAAGTCAGCGGGTTGTATGAGTACGCGGAGTAGATCGTTAAACTCAGGATCGTTAACTGGTCTTAAACGTTTAAAAAAGGGTTTAGACCAAAACATTAAACCTAAAACCGTTGCCACATTGAGCAATGAACACAGCAGTAAAATACCAAAGGTTTTTAGTTGTAATCGGTAGAAGAAAAAAACGATGCAACAAACAAGAAGCGGAATCCAAGTGGTAAAACGAGTGATGAGCAGCCAAAATTCATCATAGGCTGGGCTACCCAATTGATTTAAAAATAAGAGAATATCGCGATCAAGAGTTTCGATCAAATTCACATTCCACCTCTTTTGATGCTTCCACCAACTTCTTCAACAGATTTTTTAACCTCGTTGAATTCTTTTTTGATTTCTTGACCAAGATTGGTATCTAATCCTTGATTATCAGCGGTTTTTTTGATTTCTCTTTTAATGTCTTCAGTAGCATCTTTGAGTTGTCTCATCCCTTTTGCCAGGCCACGAACAATTTCTGGCAGCTTGTCTGAACCAAAAATCAGTACAGACACAAAGACTACAAAAAATATTTCCGCTCCGCTAATAAATAAATAACCCATAGTGCAAAAGTAAAGAAACCCATGACTGAAATGCACTTCAGTCATGGGAAATTGTATTAACCTTTGATTTCTTCTCTTAAACTGTCAAATTCTGACTTAGGAGCCTCTTTTGGCCATGCATTATTTGTAGTGTCAATGTCTGCAGTTTCAGCCTGTGGATCTACGATAATACCTGTCAGTTCTTTTTCAGAAGCAATAACTCTTCTCACCTCAGCATCGTTCTTTCTCCATATCTCTGGCGGATAGGTGATGCGTTCTTTTGAACCGTCAGCATAAGAGTATTCAACGATTAGAGGCATTGGAATTCCTCCTGGCTTGTCAAAGGTGACCTCGTAAAAATACTTTGGCTCTTTTACTGCAGAACGCTCTGCAGCAGTCATATTATCAAGCATGAATTCGTTTAAACTCTTAGAAGATTCAGATGGTGATTTTCCTTTTAATTCTTCAGAGAAATTTGGAGAATCCTCACTGGCGAGATAAACTAAAGGAGGAAGGTCTGCCTCTGTAATACCTTGTGCTGCCATATAAGCCTTCATCTGATCGCTAGGCTCTGAAGAAACGTAATATTTTTTAACGTCTTTGACTCCGATATCAACGTAATCTGTGGTGTAGAACCATCCTCTCCAAAACCAATCCAAATCAACCGCTGAAGCATCTTCCATAGTTCTAAAAAAGTCCTCTGGAGTAGGGTGTTTAAACATCCATCTTTGTGCATAGGTTTTAAATGCGTGATCAAAGAGTTCTTTACCCATTACCGTTTCTCTTAAGATATTGAGTGCAGTTGCTGGTTTTCCGTAGGCATTTGGCCCAAGGCTGTAAACGTTTTCTGGATTAGACATGATGGGAGCGATATAATCTTGATCACCTGACATATAAGGAACAATCTTAGAAGGCTCTCCTCTTCGAGAAGGGTATTTGTCTAATTCGCCAATAGCGTCAGGATAGGCCTGACCAAATTCTTGTTCTGCGATGTATTGCATAAAGGTATCTAGGCCTTCATCCATCCAGCCCCACTGTCGCTCATCGGAGTTTACAATCATAGGGAAGAAATTGTGACCCACCTCGTGAATGATGACACTCATCATTCCATATTTGGTGCGATCTGAGTATGAACCGTCTTCATTCGGGCGTCCGTAATTCCAACAAATCATCGGGTATTCCATTCCTTGATTCTTAGCGTGTACAGAGATGGCCTTGTGATAAGGATAATCGAAAGTGTGCTCAGAATAAGAAATAAGTGTTGAAGCTACTGCTTTTGTAGACCATTCTTCCCAAAGCGGGTTTCCTTCTTTTGGATACATCGAAACGGCCATTACGTCTTTATTGCCAATTTTAACGGCCATCATATCCCAAATGAATTTACGAGAACTTGCAAATCCAAAATCTCTTACATTCTCGGCGTAAAACTTCCAAGTTTTGGTTTTATCTGAAAACCCTTTTTCTGCTTCTTCTGCTTCTTCTTGAGTTACAATCATTACGGGAGTATCATAAGACTTCTTAGCCTGATTGTATCTTTTCATCATCGTTTTAGAAAAAACGTCTTTTCTGTTTTGTAAAACTCCTGTTGCGTCTAAAACGTGATCTGATGGAGCAGTAATTTCAACAGTGTAATTACCAAAAGGCAGCGCAAATTCTCCGCTTCCCCAGAACTGATGGTTCTGCCATCCTTCAACATCATTGTATACCGCCATTCTTGGGAAGAACTGCGCAATCACATAGGCACGGTTACCATCCTTGGCAAAATACTCATAACCAGATCTAGCGCGATTAACGGTGTGATCTGGGATATTATACCACCACTTTATAGAAAATGAAACCTGCCCCCCACTTTGCAATGCTGAAGGCAAATTGATTCGCATCATCGTTTGATTAATGGTATAAGAAAGTGGCTTTCCATTGGCATTTTTGACGTAGTCAATATTAAATCCTCCATCAAAGGCCTCTGTCATATAGGTTTGTGCAAAATTGCCTGCAGTGTAGGCCATATTCACTCCATTACCGTTTCTCAGTGGTGACTTCGAATCTGCCGCTCTGACGTTCTGGTCTAATTGCACCCACAAGAATTCTAATGCATCAGGAGAGTTATTGGTATAGGTAATAGTCTCTTCTCCATAGATACGTGCATTTTTGTCGTCAAGGGTAATCTTCATATCGTAATCGGCCTGCTGCTGATAGTAATCGGGCCCAGGAGCACCTGAGGCTGATCTGTACGTATTCGGCGAAGAAAACTCCTCGTATAATTGTTTAAACTTACTCTGATTGTAGTGTCCTGGCTTACGTTCTACTTGACCTTCTTCTTGTGCTTGAAGATTGATATTAAATAGCAAACCTAGAGCTGTGAGTATTAAAAGACTTTTTTTCATAATGGGTTTTGTTATTAACTGCTGAAATTATTAAGAATTCGAATGATTTGAAAATTTTAAAGCATTAATTTCAATACACTATTTCCTGAAATCAATACCGCACTTTTTTTGAGGTTTGACATTCGTAGGTGAACGAGGTTTTTTTGTTCCTCAAACAATTCCATAAGTACTTTGTTTTCTATTTCTAAGGGCTTACCATTCAAATCGTCTATAGCTTCTGACTGCAATAAAATGACGATTTGATCTCCTTTGAATGTCTTACCCACATAGTTTAAGTTTTGTTTTTGCGCATTGAGACGAAGGTCAAACTTCTGTGCGAAATAGCGTTCAAGGTAAAAGTCCACATTCGGCGATAATTGTTCAGGGTCAAGACTGAGTTCTTTATCATAGCGCATTTGCAATACTTCTTGCATGTCGTCAATAAAGTAACGCCCTATGATTTCAAAAGCCGCTTTTTCTTCATTGAAATTCACTTCTGAGACACTTAAATAGAATTTGTGCTCCTTAGAAAAGCTGGATACTAAGAGTACGATTACCGCTAGTAAACTGTTCTTAATGTATTTATTCAACTGCATCATTTTTAAACGCTATCGATTTTTGTGCCACAAATTCCCTAAAAGCCAACCAATCACCTTTTTCCATTAGTGGAGTGTACAAAGAATCTGCTTGACAAAAATACAAGAATCGATTGCGGTCTTTAGACTCAATATCCAATTCTTCCCAAAAAAGTGAATCGTTTAAGTGTTCGCGTATGCTGTTCATTCGATTTCGTGCCTTGTCTATACGAATACGCTCTTTAAGCATTTTAGTTCTTCCACTAATCGCATTTAGAATTGGGTTTAAAGGCACTATTCCACCACCTGTTGTAGCCTCGTGCAACATGCGCTCACTTTGAGTGATGATTCGAACATCCGCATTGGGTAAACCCAATTGTTGAGCGTCATACATTTTGGTTGTTGCACTTTGTTCAGTATCTAAAGTTGGGTTTCCAGTCAATTTGTACTGTGAAAGCGTCACCCCTTCTAGACGGTTGATTTGCATCTCAAGGGGCACTATAATTTTGGCAGCATTTAACATGGCGTCATCGACGACCAATTCTTTTTGTTTGAGTTGTATAGATGAAAAGACAATGGTGTCTCCAACCGACGCCTTTATTCGAAACACGCCAGCCACATCAGTGATTCCAGCAATTGCTTTTTGCAAATTTTGAACTGCCACTCCTGAACGATCTATTTCTTGGAATTTCACCTCTCCGTTTAAAAACTGTTCTTGTGCAATACTCTTCGAAAAACAAAAGCTGAACAGTACAACAACACAACAAGTCTTAATCGATTTCACTCTTAAATTTTGCACTCTGATTGACGAGGTATTCAATCAACTCGAATTCGTTTTCTTTTTTAATCAGATTGGGGTCTAATTCTTGGGCGTCACAATAACTCAAAAAAGCCTCAACTTCATCTGGTTTGAGCTGTAAGTCTAAAATAAAAAACTCTGGTTCATAGACCGTGCGAAGAACTTCACTCAGTTTAATTCGCATTAATTCTTCGCCTTCATCTTCGGAAGTAAGTAACTTTTGCATGGCCCTGTAGATGGATACAAAATTGAGCC
Organism: Flavobacteriales bacterium; assembly: GCA_011525015.1. Classification (GTDB taxonomy): domain Bacteria; phylum Bacteroidota; class Bacteroidia; order Flavobacteriales; family Flavobacteriaceae; genus UBA3478. Next base: position 55,977 of record WTJC01000036.1, on the reverse strand, counting down.
CGTTTTGCATGCCGCGTACAGATTTTGACATGGCTACGTTTTGAGTTTTACTTCCCCGATCTATCTCGTATTCATATCCCTTAAAGCGTTCGTTTTCGACAGACAAAAAAGCCTCCTGATTTTCAGGGCGTACAACCACTTCTTCTAGGGTGGTTACTTTCTCTTCAACATTGACAACCAACCTTCTATTGGTCAACATCTCCTGAGTCACCTCAACCACTTTAAGCTCGTAATTTACGGCAGTGAAAACAAGGTCATCCCCAAGAGAGACCTCTATAGCAAAGGCACCGTTTTCATCTGTGATGGTCATGGTTTCTTTTGAAGCATTGATCACGTTTTGATTCATCACAAAACTATTTTGATACAAAACCTGACCTCTTAAAATTTCACTTTTTTGTGCCAAAAGTGTTGAGCTCAAACTCATAAAAAGTACAAAAGCGCAAAATCCTAATCTCATAGTCCTAAAAGTACTAATTTTATTGACAAATGAAGGAACTCATCAAAGAGGTTAGTGCAAAAGAATGCTATCCCGTACGACACGCTATTTTACGAAAAGGCAGGCCCTTATCTTCTTGTGCCTTTGAGGATGACCAGAATGAACATTGTTTTCATTTAGGTCTATTTGTTCAAAATGAAATTGTCGGAATAGCGAGCTTTATCCCTCGAGCATTTCCTGAACAAAAAACCACAAAACCCACTTTTCAACTCAGAGGTATGGCGGTTTTAGAAGCATACCAAGGAAGAGGATTTGGCGCCCAAATATTGAAACACGGCACAGCACTTTTAAAAGAGCAAGGCGTTCACATCTTATGGATGAATGCGCGAATAGGGGCTATTGCATTTTACGAAAAACTACAATTTTTATCGGTAGGAGACTTATTTGACATCCCCCCTATTGGGATGCACCAACGGATGTATAAAGAATTACAAAATGAATAGAAGAGATTACATCAAAAAACAAAGCTTAGCAAGTATTGGTCTGCTGTTTACATCAGAACTTTGCGCTACTCAACTAGAAGATTTTTCTTTAGATCAACTCATGGGTATTGCGACTTTTAAAGGCGTTTCAACATCTGAAGTACAGCTTTTGCAAAAGGCATTTGACGCCTATACTGCAATGCAAAAAGCAGCCTTAAAAGAAGGCATCGCTATCGAGGCCGTTTCTAGTTATCGAAATTTTGACAGGCAGAAAGCCATTTTTGAGCGAAAGTATACACGTTTCACTCAAAACGATGGATTGAGCCCTCGAGCAGCTTTCGAAAAGATCATTGAGTATTCGACTATACCAGGAACAAGTAGACATCACTGGGGTACTGAAATTGATATCATAGACGGTAGCAAACCCCGGGTAGGCGACGTACTCGTTGAAGAAAAATTTCATGGTAACGGCCCCTATGTAAAACTTAAAAAATGGATGGATCTGAATGCCAACGACTATGGATTTTATCTTGTGTATACCAATGATCACAATCGCAAAGGGTTTAACTATGAGCCATGGCACTACAGCTTCAAAGGATTGTCAAAACCTATGTTGGATACTTATCTGGGTCATGATCTTAAATCGGTTTTGCGCCAGGCTAATTTCAAAGGAGCTACTCTTTTGAGCGAGGACTTAATTGAACGCTATATCGAAGAGCACGTCAAGGATATAAATCCTGAGTTGCGTTCTTAATTTTATGCTGAATCCAGTACATTTGCAGCATATTTACCACAGATGAACAAGAATGTACTTTTAATGATTTTAGATGGGTGGGGAATTTCTCCAGACCCGAAGGTTTCTGCCGTAGCACAGGCGCATACGCCATTTTACGATAGAGCCCTTGAAACCTACTCCAATGCAACACTAAAGACCTACGGAATGGACGTTGGATTACCCGAAGGACAAATGGGTAACTCCGAAGTAGGACATATGAATATTGGAGCAGGAAGAATCGTTTATCAGGATTTTGCAAGAATCAATAAAGCCATTGCAGAAAATACCTTTAAAGACGAACAAAAATTAAAATCAGCATTAGCCTACGCAGCTGAGCACAACAAGCCTATACATTTGCTCGGTCTTTTAAGCGATGGAGGTGTACATTCACACATCAACCACCTCAAAGCACTGATTGAAATATGCGAGGCCAATGGACATCCCAATACTTTTGTACACGCTTTCACTGATGGACGAGACGTTGACCCCAAAAGTGGAAAGCAATTTATCGCTGATGTTTTGGATGCCTCTGATTCCTCAAAAACAAACCTGGTTAGTATCATAGGACGTTACTATGCTATGGACAGAGATAAGCGATGGGAACGCGTAAAGCAGGCCTATGACTTATTGGTCAAAGGAGAAGGCGCATCAACTGAACATCCCTTAGAACAAATGGACTCCTTTTATGCCGATGACATTACGGATGAATTTATAAGTCCAGTAACTGTTGGTGACCAGCAACTTATTCAATCTTCAAGAATAAAGGCAGGAGATGTGGTTATATTCTTCAATTTTAGAACTGATAGAGGTCGAGAACTCACTGAGGTTCTCACGCAAACAGAGCATACTGATCAGGATATGAAACCTCTTGATTTGCATTTTCTAACTATGACTAATTACGACGAAAACTTCAAAGGCATCGAAGTCATCTACGACAAGGACAAGCTCAGTAATACCTTAGGAGAAGTCATTTCAAAGGCTGGATCTTCACAATTGCGAATCGCTGAAACTGAAAAATATCCTCACGTGACCTTCTTTTTTAACGGTGGTAGAGAAGAAGAATTCGAAGGCGAAAAACGCATTTTGTGTCCTTCGCCGAAAGTGGCTACCTATGATGAAAAGCCTGAAATGAGCGCTTACGAAATTACCGAGGCCGTTATAGAAAGTATTGAAAACGACCGTCCTAATTTTATATGCCTGAATTTTGCCAATCCAGATATGGTAGGTCACACTGGAATCATGAGTGCGGCCGTAAAAGCCGTGGAAACCGTTGATGAATGCACTTCTAGAATTGTCGAGAGTGCTTTGCAACAAGACATGAGTATTATTGTCATCGCAGACCACGGAAACTGTGATACCATGGTTAATGAAGATCAAAGCCCAAACACAGCACACACCGTTAATCCTGTTCCGATCATTCTTATCGATAAGGAGGGCACAAAAATCAAAGATGGTATTCTTGGGGATATCGCCCCGACGGTCTTAGATTTAATGGGTATTGACCAACCTGAAGAAATGACCCGACACTCCTTAATCTCTAAGTAATAACTAATGGTACTTAAGTCAAAAGAAGAATTGATACTTATGCGTGAGAGCGCGAGACTCGTATCTAAAACCCTAGGGATGTTGGCTAGTGAAATAAAGCCAGGAGCTCATCCGCTAAAGCTGGATCAAATGGCTGAAGAGTTTATACGAGATCACAAAGGAGTCCCGGGATTCTTGAACATGTATGGATTTCCCAATACCCTAAACTGGAGCCCTAATGAGCAAGTGGTTCACGGTATTCCTGGAGACATTCCACTTCAAGAAGGCGACGTCATTTCTGTAGATTGTGGAGTACTGATGAATGAATTTTACGGGGATCACGCCTACACCTTTGAAGTGGGTGAAGTGGATGAAAAGGTGAAACAACTTTTAAAAACCACAAGGGAGTCGCTCTATGTAGGTATTTCTCATTTTAAAGTTAACAATCGTGTGGGAGATGTAGGCCATGCCATTCAGAAATATTGTGAAGACGCAGGATATGGGGTTGTCAGAGAACTGGTAGGCCATGGCTTGGGTAAAAAATTGCACGAGAGTCCAGAAATGCCCAATTACGGTAAACGTGGATGGGGGAAAAAATTTCAAGAAGGCCTTGCGGTGGCTATTGAACCTATGATCAATATGGGCACTCATCGCGTTGTACAACTCAAGGATGGATGGAGTATTGTCACAGCAGATAAAATGCCTTCTGCGCATTTTGAGCACAATGTGGCAATCGTAGATGGCGCTCCAAGGCTATTGTCTACGTTTGACTACGTGCACGAGGCTTTGGGTATTTCTACAGACGAAGAAGACCCCTACAGATGGGAAATAACATAATCGATGTTCGAAAGGTTCGTAAAAAAAATTTTAAACAGCATACCTAGACCCCTACTGATTAAAATCAGTTTAGGGCTTAGACCTTTTATCGCCTTATTTTACACAGGAACTACCTATAAAGACCCCATAGACCAGAAAAGCTATCGCAAGTTTCTACCCTATGGTTATAAAAAAATACGCGAAGGTGTACTGGCCCCAGGAACCTTTTCACTCGAAAGACATCGCTTTCTGTGGTTGTTTTTAAAGGCGAAGACTTCGTTTTTTGATGAATCTATGCCTATCAAGTTATTACATATGGCACCAGAACAAGCTTTTTACAAACGATTTAAACGCCTTTCGCACATCGACTATACCAGCTGTGATTTAGATTCTCCAATTGCTGAAGTTCATGCGGACATCTGTGATTTACCTTTTGAAAACAATTACTTTGACGTGATTTTGTGCAATCATGTACTCGAGCATATTAAAAACGATCAAGACGCGATTACTGAATTGTACCGCGTATTAAAACCTGGCGGATGGGGAATATTTCAAGTTCCCATTGACTACAGTCGCAGCAAGACCTTTGAAGACGATTCTATCGTAGATAAAGAAGAAAGAACAGCCATTTTTGGACAGTACGATCACCTGCGCATTTATGGAATGGATTTTTTCAATCAGCTTGAAAAACACGATTTTCAAGTTCAAAAAATCGCCGTGAAAGAACTCTACACCAAAGAAGAAATCGAAAGGTACAGATTAGATGAGACTGAAATTCTGCCTTTGGTTCAAAAATTAATCGATCAGTAAGGCCTCAAATTCGGGCGAAAACCACTCTTTGATTTCTCCTTGCTCATCGCTGTAAATGATATAAGCCCATAAATCAGAGCGGCCTTTTAAAATGGAGAGTGACTTTGGCAAATCCATCACCATAAACGAGGTGGCCCAAGCATCAGCAGTGGCGCAGTCATCCGCTATCACAGAGGTTGCTAAAACATTAGACATTTTGGCCTCACCTGTAAAAGGGTCTATGGTGTGTACGTATTTGTTGCCCTTTTCATCCACTCTAAATTTTCGGTAATTACCTGAGGAGGCCATAGCCTTATCGCTGAACTGGATTTTTTGTTTGAGCACACGTTCTTCGAAGCGCTGAGGATCGTCGATCCCAACAGTCCAAGCTCTCAACGAATCAAGATTTTGTCCTTTAGCTACGATTTCACCGCCTAATTCTATTAAATAATTAGCACCCCCTGTTTGAGTTAGATATAAAGCAATTAAATCTAAGGTGTAACCTTTGGCAATGGCATTAAAATCAAATTGTGTATTGGAATTCGCTTTTAGCAGCACATTTTGTTTTAGGGAAAGTTTATCAAATCCAACGTATTGTAAAAGACTATCTCGCAGCTCATCTGTCACCTCTACTGCCTCTTGTGCTCCAAATCCGTAAGCATCGACAAGTATACCCACAGTAGGGTCAAAATAACCGTCGGTTTCTTTGTGAATTTGTTGGGCTAGGTCAAATACTTTTTTGAATTGATCATCGACAAGCACATTTTCTTCACCTTTATTGATTCTGCTGATTAAAGAATTAGGCCTGTAAGTCGACATTGAATTATTCGCAGATTCTACAATTGAATCTACGGCGAATTGTAAGGCAGATGATTCGATATTACAATCGTAACAAACAATGCCATAGGTCGTTCCCAGGGCACTGCCTTGTATTCGTATAACTTCTTTTTTTGGACTGCAAGAAATCCCGAGAAATAACGCAATTACTATAAGCTTTCTCATAAGAATTCTTGAATAGGAATCATCCCTTTAAAATTAATTTCATAGGGCTGGTCTAATAAAACAGCCTCCTCCTTGTCTTCAGCGTTGTAGAGTCCCACTCCGGCATAATAAGACATGGCCTCGAATTTCTCCGCATGGTCTTTTACTTTGGTCAAAAGCTTGAGATCGGGTGCAAGCGGATCTTCTGGATAAGGCACTGCACGCACTACAATAAAGTGTGTTTTTTTTTCTTTAAGACAAACGAACTGAGGGTTTTTCTTGGGTTTAGAATTAACAGCTAAAAACTCAAATCCATGGCGTTCGAGTTCCTTACCCACAATATTCATGGCCAAGTTGTGTAACTCTTGTTCGGTTAATTTTCGCACCCCAGTCTACTAAAATCCGATTCTTAGAAGAGGATTATCCTCCGAAGTCATCAAATCTGATGTGCTCGTCTGGAATACCGAAATCTTCTCCCATTTTCTGAACAGCCTGGTTCATAAGTGGAGGTCCACAGAAATACAATTCGATGTCCTCTGGACTTTCGTGATCGTTGAGATAGTTATCGATTACACAGTTGTGTATGAATCCAACGAATCCATCTCCATCTGTATCATTGATGTCTTTTTTTACTTTCCAGTTGTCTTCCTCTTGAGGCTCAGAGAGTGCCAAATAGAATTTGAAATTCGGGAATTCCTTTTCTAAGGCTCTAAAGTGTTCAAGGTAGAACAATTCTCTTTTTGAACGTCCTCCATACCAATAGGTTACTTTTCTGTTGGTTTTCAAGGTTTTGAAAAGGTGATATAGGTGAGAGCGCATTGGAGCCATTCCTGCACCACCTCCTACGTAAAGCATTTCAGATTCTGATTCATTGATGAAGAATTCACCAAAAGGACCCGAGATGGTCACTTCGTCACCTGGTTTGAGTCCAAAAATATACGAAGAGGCCACTCCTGGATTAACATCCATCCAATCGCCTTTAGCGCGATCGAAAGGAGGAGTCGCAATTCTCACATTTAACATGATCTCTCTTCCTTCTGCAGGAAAAGAGGCCATGGAATAGGCACGTTCTACGAGTTCAGTGTTTTTCATCACCAATGGCCAAAGCTTGAACTTATCCCACTCGGCTTTAAATTTCATCGGTGTTTCGTGCTCCTCTGGATGTGCTGTGATGTCCATATCAGCATAGCGCACCTCGCAAGGTGGAATTTCGATTTGAATATATCCACCCGCTTTGTAATTCATTTCCTCTGGAATCTCAACTACAAATTCTTTGATGAATGAAGCTACGTTGTAATTACGCACCACCTTAGCTTGCCATTTTTTGATTCCAAAAACCTCTTCAGGAATGGTAATTTCCATATCTTGTTTCACCTTCACTTGACAGGCTAAACGCGCACCGCCTTGTAATTCTTTTTTAGAAAAGTGAGGGGTTTCAGTCGGAAGTGCTTCTCCTCCACCAGCTAAAACATGACATTCACATTGAATACATGATCCACCACCTCCACATGCTGAAGGCAAAAAGATTTTTTGATTACCTAGAGTTGTCAAAAGTGAATCCCCTGAGGCTACTTCGATTTCTCGCTCTCCGTTAAGAAGAATTTTAACCGGCCCTGAAGGCGCTAATTTTTCTTTCGTAAATAACAACAAGGCAACCAACGCTAAAATTAACGTCAAGAATGCTGCCACTGTAATTGCTATTGTACCACCTATTGCTGCTAAAGTCATTTGAACGATATTAAGGATTTAGTACTAAGTCTTTGTTTGTTTCTTCAGTCTCTTGGTCTTTTTCGGTCTCAGTTTGATCCTGAGTCAGTTCTTTGAGGTCTACTGGAGCAATGGTCTCAACAACCTCTTCAGCTGCTGGTGGTTCATTATCTCCTGTAAGCATTCCCCCAAAACTTTGGAAACCAATTCCCATGAGTCCTGTAATGATAAAAGTGATTCCCAAACCTCGTAAGGGTGCAGGAACAGCTGAATATCTAATTTTCTCTCGAATTGCTGCGATAGCGAGTATAGCTAAAAACCATCCAATACCCGAAGAGAAACCGTAATTTAAAGCCAGTGCAAAGCTTGAAATTTCACGAGCCTGCATAAAAAGTGAACCCCCTAAAATAGCACAGTTCACCGCGATTAATGGTAAAAAGATTCCCAGTGAGTTATACAGGGCTGGAGAAAACTTCTCTACCACAATTTCTACCAACTGCACCATAGTGGCGATGGTAGCGATAAATAAAATAAAGGACAAAAAGCTTAGGTCGTAATCTGCAAATTCAGGTCCTAACCAGGTCAAAGCCCCTTCTTGAAGAATGTATTGGTCTAAAAGCCAGTTTAAGGGAACCGTCACTGTTAAGACAAAAATAACCGCGGCTCCTAAACCTACTGCAGTCGCCACTTTTTTAGAAACGGCTAGATAAGAGCACATCCCTAAAAACACAGCGAATACCATGTTGTCAATAAAGATCGATTTGAAAAATAATTCTAAGTGTTCTAACATAACTGCTCTGTTTTAGGCCTCTTCAATTAATGATTTGTTTTGTGCGCGTTGAATCCATATTAAAACCCCAACAACGATAAGAGCGGCTGGAGGAATAATCATAAAACCATTGTTTTCGTATCCAAAGGCATATAAACCGGTTTTAGCGATAGGATCTCCCAAGACTGGAATACCGAATAAGGTTCCTGAACCCAATAATTCTCTCAAAAATCCAACGATAATTAAGATGATTCCATAACCAAAAGCATTTCCGATACCGTCTAAAAATGAACGCCATGGCCCATTACCTAAAGCGAAGGCTTCAAAACGTCCCATGATGATACAGTTGGTAATGATCAATCCCACGAAAACCGATAAGGTCTTGCTGAGTTCATAGGCAAATGCCTTTAACACCTGGTCTACAATAATCACCAAAGCAGCAATTACGATAAGTTGTACGATAATTCTAATTTTTGATGGAATGAGGTTTCTCAGTAAAGAGATAACAACATTACCAAGACCCATTACGAATAAAACCGAAATAGACATAACCACAGAAGCTTTAAGCTCTGCAGTAATGGCCAGCGCTGAACAGATTCCTAATACCTGAATGGTAATAGGATTATTGTCCGCGAGGGGATCTAGTATTAGGTTTGCGTCTTTTTTTGATAGTAGTGCCATACTAATTGGTCATTATTGATTGTAAAAAAGGTTGATAGAGTTTCACACTTTCTTTGATCATGTCTGATACTCCATTACCTGTTATGGTTGCACCTGCTAAAGCATCTACTTCAGCATCGGATTTGTCTTCATTAAGGGGGTCGTTATTTCCTTTGACAACACTGACCCCTCCAAACTTTCCGTTTGGAGCTATAGATTCGCCAATAAAATCATCCATGAAATAACGCAATTTGATGTTAGCGCCTAGCCCTGGTGTTTCTGCTTTGTGGTCAAAATAAACACCCTTGATGATCATTTGTTCATCAACAGCCATATAACCCCAAATGGCATCCCAAAGCCCTTTTCCGTACATCGGTATGATGTAGTATTTCTGATTGTCGTTGCTTCCAACAAAAAGTGGAAGGCTCGCCTTATCTCCATTTTTGATTTTGGTGATTTCTTTTTTCAGATCAATGAGATAGGCTTCTTCTTGAGCTTTAATTTCTCCTCCTGTTAGCACGTATTGTCCTTCTATGGTGTTGTTAAAAATAGATTCAACTTCTGTGGTAGGAATGAAATTAACTGAGGAATCATCTTGATTGCGATTAACACCCATAGCGTAAAGAATGTTTTGCTGTTTTTCAAAACGCTCATTCTCTTTGATTTTAGATTTTAAACCTGTGGCCATTAATGCCAAAAGCGATCCTACAACCGCAACCATGACGACTGCAAAAATGATGGTGTATGAATTTTTTTCAGTATTGATTGACATGATTAGGCGTTTTGAGTATTAAAATTTGAATTGGCTTGTGCAAGTGAAGCTCTTTTCATTCTTCTCTTTACATTGGCTTGAACGACGTAATGATCAATAGTAGGCGCAAAAACGTTCATCAGTAAAATGGCGAGGAATACACCTTCTGGGTATCCTGGGTTGAAAACACGAATCATCACAGATATAAATCCGATCAAAAATCCGTAAATCCACTTACCTCTATTGGTTTGTGCCGCAGTTACTGGATCGGTTGCCATAAAGACAATACCAAAGGCCAACCCACCCACGATTAAATGTTTCCAATAATCAAAGGCCATTAGGCTGTAAAATTTACTGTAAGAACCTATCCATCCAAAATCGACAACGGCATTAAAAATTAGTCCCATGGCTAAAGCTCCAAGCACGCCGCTTAACATGATTCTCCAACTTCCAATTTTGGCGAAGATTAAAAATAATCCTCCCAATAGAATCAAAAATGCAGAGGTCTCTCCGACAGATCCAGGAATAAATCCGTAGAACATGTCTGAAAGTGAATAGGCGTATTCGTCTGTTCTATTTTGAGCGAGATAACCTAGAACAGTTTCTCCTGAGATGGCGTCTGTACTATTTGCTTTGGTCACTCCGTTTACCGCATCGTGCACCCAAACTTTGTCTCCACTCATCCAAGTTGGATAGGCAAAAAACAAAAAGGCTCTAATCGTTAAGGCAGGATTCAAGATATTCATCCCTGTTCCTCCAAAAACTTCCTTTCCGATAACCACACCGAAAATAACAGCGATGGCCAGCATCCACAATGGAGTGTCAATTGGCACAATTAGGGGAACTAGCATTCCAGTGACCAAATAACCCTCCTCCACTTCGTGTCCTTTAATCACGGCGAAAACAAATTCAACCGCTAATCCTACTCCATAGGAAACGATTAAAAGCGGGAGTACTGTGGTGATTCCCAATATGAAATTCTCCCAGTTGATGAAGTGTTCAAAAAGTGAAAATGATTCTGGAAAACCATTGATGGCACTGTAGTGCTGGTATCCTGCGTTGAATATTCCAAAAAGCAAACAAGGAACAAGCGATAAAATTACCGTGTTCATCGTTCTTTTCAAATCGTCAACTGCCTTTACATGCGTTCCTTTTTGGGTTACCTCATTTGGCGTGTACAAAAAAGTGTGTATCGCATTAAATGCTGGGGCCCACTTATTGCCCTTAATTTTTTCTTTGTAATTGTGTAATGCCTGTTTCATGCTTTATCCAATTTCTTTGAGTAATAGATCTAATCCTTCTCTAATAATTTGTTGATGCGGTTGTTTTGAGATGCAAATAAACTCTGTCAAGGCAAAGTCTTCGGGAGCAACCTCATACAAACCGAGCTGTTCCATTTCGTCTAAATCTTTGACCATACAAGCCTTGAGCAATTGCATCGGATAGATGTCTAACGGAAAGACTTTTTCATAACTTCCCGTTACCACAAATGCCCTGTGCTCACCATTTGTATTGGTGGTCAAATCGTATTTTTTCTTAGGGGTCAACCACGAAAAGGTAAATGCCCTAGTGCTTGAAATTTTATCAAAAACGGGTTTATTCCAACCAAAAAATTCATAATCGTCACCTTCGGGAATAGCAGTAATCTGAGTGGTGTAGAATCCAATAGCTCCATCCATTTCTGAGGTGTAACCTGTGAGGACGTCACCATTGATCAAACGGTGATTGCCTTCTTTTAATCCACAACTCTCAATGGTATTTTCTAAAGAGGCGCCATAAGTGGTTCTCACGTACATGGGTTCATTGATTGAAGACCCTGTTACAGCGACAATGCGCTCTGGGTTATATTTTCCTGTTAGCAGCAACTCTCCTATGATCAGAAGGTCTTGTGCTCCGATAGTCCAAACGACCTCTCCTTTATTGATAGGATCAATCTGTCCGATTTGAGTACCGACAAGTCCTGCAGGATGAGGACCAGATACCGCGTGTAAATCAATATTTTTAATCGCTTCAAAAACAGAACCTTCTTTATTTGGAACGGATACATGAACCTTACCTGGAGTCAAAATATTTAGGGCATCAATAGCCGCTTGAATTTTATCTTCATTTCCTTTGAGGATGTATTCTAGGTTTGGTTGTAAGGGACCAGAGTTGAAGGCTGAAATAAAAACTGCCTTAGGATTTTGATCTGGTCTTGCGATAACGTCATAAGGTCTTTGTTTGATGTAAGGCCAACATCCAGATTTCAATAAATGTTGTTTGACGTCTTCTGCATTTTTACCAGAAAAGTCGAAAGCCTTGTGATCGACACAGTTATTTTTACCATCCGCTTTGATCGAAATATTCAGCACTCTTCTGCGCGCTCCTCTTTCAATTTCGGCAACAGTGCCACTTACTGGTGAAACGAAAAGTATTTCTTCATTATTCTTGTCGAAAAAAAGAGGTTCACCTTTAGAAACTTGAGCGTTTTCTTTGTGAATTAATTTTGGAGTTAACCCGTGAAAATCATCCAATCTCACTTTAAAAGTTTGGCTTTCTTTGGCACTTTCGGTGCGCATTTCAGCCTCTCCTTTTAACGAAATAGACAATCCTTTCTTGATTCGAATGTCTTTAGACATAATTGATTAGAAAAGTTTATTTACTATTAGACGCGGCAAAAATAAGACAGGAAAGCGTACCAACACAATTTTGTTTAAATAAATTATTGGTTCTTTCGTATTACAAATGCGCTTATAATTTTGTTTTTTTACACCATGCAAAAGCATATCCGTATTCTTTGCTTGATTTTTTGTCTGATGTACACCGTGGTTTACAGTCAACAAAAGCAGCTCCAAACGGTCATTTTAAGAGGAAGTGACCCAACTGACGTACTACCTGTAGTAGCTCTTGGAGAGGCCATACACCTAAGTTTCGACGACCTGGCAAACCTAGAAGAAGATTATTACTACTACATTGAACATTACAACAAGGATTGGAGCAAATCAAACCTGTTTCAAACAGAATATATTTCTGGTTTTGACGGGCAGCGAATTATCAATTATCAAAACAGTTTTAACACCTTAATTTCTTATTCGAATTACACCTTGACCATTCCCAATGATCAAATTCGAATCACCAAAAGCGGACATTACAAGATTTTAATTAAAAACAGTCAAAATGAACTCGTTCTAGAACGAAAATTTTTGGTCTATGAGCCTTTAGCTCAAATCGCCGGAATAGTGAAGCGACCGCGAAAAATAAGCTTTGGGAATGAGCAGCAGCGCATTGAGGTGCGAGTAAACATCAATCGCAACGCACTGATTGACTTCGAACAACGCACATCTCTTTCTATCATTCAAAACTTTCAGTGGAGCACTCAAAAGACATTTATAAATCCTGATTTTCAAAATAGCAATCAGCTCATTTTTAACCGAGATGAAATTCAGTTTTATGGACAAAATGAATTCTTGTTCTTTGATACCAAGGATATCAGAAGTACCAATAACAGCGTAAGAGAAATTAGTTATGAGACGCCTATTCTCATGACACTATACACCCAAAGAAACAGACAACTCCTGCCCTACACGTACAACCCAGATATCAACGGTGATTTTGTGATACAAACCCTACAAGGAACAGAACCTGCAATAGAAGCTGACTATCTTAATATTGATTTTAGTTTAGAGAATGTCGGAGATTTTAACGAGGTATATATCATCGGTGGATTCAACAATTTTGAACTCAATAAGGAGTCTCAACTTCAATTCGATGAAAAAGCCAATATCTGGAAGACAAGACTATTACTCAAACAAGGTATATACAATTATCTTTTTGTCACTAAAAACAAAGAAGGTGCGATAGACGCCAGCAGTATCAATGGCAGTTTTCTAACCACTGAAAATGCCTATCAGATTTTATTTTACTACAAGGATTTTGATTTGAATTACGACCGCCTAATCGGTTATCAAAAAATTTACTCCTCCGACCTCGGACTTTGAGCGTTTGTCTTAATTTTTGAGCCTTTGTCGAATTAATAATCCGATTCGACGAAATGCAAGCCCATTGGTCTACTTTAACCGATATGGACGCCGATATCAACCAACTTATATTCATAAAAAACTCCATCAAAAACGATGAGATTTTTTACAAAAACGACAGGCCATTATACGGCTACAGTTACAAGACCACAATCACCAATGAAAGTGGTATTGCACTTCGCTTTATCAATGTGAAGTGGAACATCTACGAATTCAACAAGAATTACGAAATATTCAATACTACCTTAAAAGGGCAAAAGCCGGTTATTCTACCGCAAGATTCTTTCACTTACGAGTCAAATCTGGCGATAGAATCTGAATTTGGGGCTATTGAAGCTTACTTTCTTTTTCAAGATGTCATAACAAAAGACTATATCGAAATAAAGTCTGTTCTCATTCAGTTACACCCTGAATATTACATGAATTAATACATTAAATCTTCTACCTTTGCGACATAACATTTGAATTCAAACGTCATGTCGAACGCTCTATTTAAGGTTCCAGCAATTGCAAATGAAAAAGTGCTGGATTACAAAAAAAACAGTGCTGAAAAACAAAATGTTTTGCAGACTTATAAATCACTGTATAAAAATCACATTGACATCCCGATGTATATCAATGGTGAAGAGGTACGCACCGGAACATGCAAATCGATTGCACCTCCTCACGACCACAAGCACGAAATTGGTAAATACCATTTGGCCTCAGAAAAAGAAGTTCAAATGGCGATTGACAGCGCACTCAATGCGAGAGACAAATGGGGACAGACACCATGGCAATCCCGTGCGGCTGTATTTTTAAAAGCTGCAGATCTTTTGGCAGGTCCTTATAGAGCTCGAATCAATGCGGCTACAATGCTCGCTCAATCAAAAACAATTCATCAAGCAGAAATCGACGCTGCTTGCGAGCTAATTGACTTTTTGCGATTCAATGCCAGCTTTTTAACTCAGATTTATTCTGATCAACCACAGTCAGCTTCAGGAATGTGGAATCAAGTCAGCTACAGACCTTTAGAAGGATTTATATACGCCATTACACCTTTTAACTTCACCGCTATTGCAGGAAACTTACCAGCATCTGCAGCTCTAATGGGAAATACTGTGGTGTGGAAGCCCAGTGACGCGCAGGTGTATAGTGCTCAAGTCATTATGGAAGTCTTTCAAGAAGCCGGGTTACCTGCGGGGGTAATCAATATGGTTTACGGAGATCCTGTCATGATCAGTGACCAAGTTTTAGGCCATGCTGATTTTTCTGGATTACACTTTACCGGATCTACAGAGGTCTTTAAGAACCTTTGGAAGCAAATCGGAAATAATATTCACAACTACAAAACCTATCCGAGAATCGTAGGAGAAACTGGAGGTAAAGACTTTATCATTGCGCACCCTTCTGCGAACAGCAAACAAGTTAGTACTGCTATTGTTAGAGGAGCTTTTGAATTACAAGGTCAAAAGTGTAGTGCTGCATCTAGGGTATACCTTCCTAAATCAAAAGCCGATACGATTTTAGACCAGGTAAAACAGGATATCGATAAAATCGGAAAACCAGGAAGCCCTGAGGATATGACGCGCTTTGTAACTGCTGTAATTCACCAGCAAGCCTTTGATCGCAACGTACATTTTATCGAACGCGCCAAAAAAAGCAATGAGGCCACTATTTATGCAGGAGGTCAATACGATGACAGCTGTGGTTACTTTATAGACCCTACGGTTATAGTCACCACAAATCCAAGATATGAAACCATGGAAACCGAACTTTTTGGTCCAGTGGTCACAGTCTATGTTTACGAAGACGATCAGTGGAAAGAAACGCTCAAACTTGTAGATACTACATCGGAGTACGCGCTAACTGGTGCTGTATTTGCAAAGGACCGTTACCTCATCAACGAGGCGTTAGAAGCTTTAGAAAATTCAGCAGGAAACTTTTACATCAATGACAAACCTACTGGTGCTGTGGTTGGTCAACAGCCTTTTGGGGGTGCTAGAGCCTCTGGAACAAATGACAAGGCGGGATCAGCACTAAACCTACTCAGATGGGTTTCTCCGAGATTGATCAAAGAGACCTTCGTAAGTCCTGAAGACTATAGCTATCCTTTCTTAGAAAGTTAAAGAGGTAGGTATACCAACTTCTTTGTTTGGAACTCTTCTTCAGGAATCCAATCGGTGAGTTCATAGATTTGACTTTTTGGAAAGGATGAAAGCTCTTCTTCTAAGTCTCCTCCTTTGAGGTATAGAATTCCATTAGCGATTTGGTGCCTGTTCTTTTTTGAGAGCAGGTGTTGTGTCCAATGCACAAATGTTGGCATATAGGCTACCGCTCTAGAGACTACAAAGTCAAATTGACCTGAAGTCAAATCTTCTGCCCTACTGTGAATGGTTTTTACGTTAGATAGGTTCAAACCCGAAACTACTTCTTCAACAACTTTTAATTTTTTACCGATGGAATCAACAAGCGTGAAGTTGACCTCTGGAAATAAAATGGCAAGGGGAATTCCCGGAAAACCACCTCCAGTGCCGACATCAATGACATTTGAATTTGCTTTGAAGGAAATGAACTTTGCAATACACATCGAATGCAAAACATGTCTGAGGTAAATCTGCTCTATATCTTTTCTAGAAACTACGTTGATTTTAAGATTCCAGTCATTGTATAACCGTTCTAATTCGCTAATTTGCGCTCTCTGTTTTGAACTGAGTTCAGTGAAGTATTTAGAGACTTTTTCTTTGGACATTAAGAGAATTTTGCGCTAAATTAATCATTCTAAACAGGCTAATTAACCGAGTTATGAAAAAGAAGAGTATTCGATTTGAACGAGCGGATCAACGCAAGTTCTTTACCACCCTTAACAAAAGAGTCAACGACTATTTCAGACAAAAATCACTAAAAAAAACGGGGGATTTCAAGTTGTATTTTAAAACACTCATCATGTTTATACTCCTTGTGACTCCTTATTTCCTGATTACCATTTTTGATTTTCACTTTGTCTTAGATTTTGCCCTTTGTATCGTCATGGGAATTGGAGTCGCTGGAGTCGGCATGAATGTAATGCACGATGCCAATCACGGTTCATTTTCCTCAAAAAAATGGGTAAACAAAATCATGGGAAGCAGTATTTACTTATTGGCAGGTAATGTTTACAACTGGAAAGTGCAGCACAATCTACTACACCACACCTTTACCAATATTCACGAGCACGACGAAGATTTAGAGGCCGGTAGAATTTTGAGGTTTTCAAAACACACTCCATGGAAAAAGCATCACCGCTATCAACACCTCTACTCGATTCTTCTCTATGGATTGCTCACCATCAACTGGTCATTAACCAGTGATTTTACTCAAATGATCAGGTACAGAAAACGAAAACTATCGGTTGGGGCTGAAAAAAGTGACATTTATATGTGGAGCATGTTGATTCTGACCAAGATATTGTACTTCATCATTTGGATTGTGTTGCCTATTGTTGTCTTTGACATTGCTTGGTATCAGGTTATTATTGGATTTTTTGTCATGCATTACATTGCAGGACTCATTTTGAGTATGATTTTCCAATTGGCGCATATTGTAGAAAAAGCAGAAACACCGACTCCAAACGAATCGGGATTTATGAAAAATACATGGGCCATTCACCAATTGTTTACTACGGCTAATTTTGGCACGAAAAGCAAATTTTTGAACTGGTTTAGCGGTGGATTAAACCATCAAATCGAACATCACATTTTTCCAAACATCAGTCACGTACACTATACCAAGATTGCCGAAATCGTCAAATCAACGGCAAAAGAATTTAATCTACCCTATCACGAATACAGTTCAATTTGGGTAGCCATAGAATCACATTTTAATCACCTTAAACACTTAGGAAACAAACCTGCTGTTGCAGTTTAATCAGTCAAAAAAATGAATAATCAAGTATCCGAAAGATTACAAAAAATGTCAACCTCAGCCACGCTTGCCATGGCTGCCAAAGCGAGAAGTTTAAAAAATGATGGCGTCGATGTCATTGGACTCTCTCTGGGAGAGCCCGATTTCGATATTCCAGATTTTATCAAAGAAGCAGCCAAACAAGCAATAGATGACAATTACAGCTCATACACTCCTGTAGATGGTTATGCCGATTTAAAAGAGGCTATCATACATAAGTTTAAAAGAGATAATAAAATCGATTATACAGCTAATTCAATTGTCGTCTCGACTGGAGCTAAGCAATCGCTTTACAATGTGGCTATGGTGGTGCTCAATAAAGGTGACGAAGTTATTTTACCCGCACCGTATTGGGTGAGTTATAGCGATATTGTCAAACTAGCCGAAGGTGTTCCTGTTGAAGTTTCAACTTCTATTGAAAATGATTTTAAAATGACCGCTGAGCAGTTAGAGGCCGCTATTAATGATAAGACTCGAATGCTGTGGTTCAGTTCACCTTGTAATCCAAGTGGATCCTTTTACAGCAAAGAAGAATTAGAAGCTTTAGCTCAGGTGTTAAAAAAGCATCCAGACATTATCGTGGTTTCTGATGAAATCTACGAACACATTAATTTTAGCAGTGGAGGTCATACCAGTTTTGCAACTATTGAAGGTATGCAAGAGCGAACGGTAACGGTTAATGGAGTTTCTAAGGCCTTTGCCATGACAGGATGGAGAATCGGATACATCGGAGCTCCAGAATGGATTGCTAGAGCATGCAACAAGCTACAAGGGCAGGTAACAAGTGGAGCCAATGCTATTGCTCAACGCGCAGTAATTACCGCTCTTCAAGAATCTCCAAGTAGAATTCAGTACATGGTAGATGAATTTAAAGAGCGAAGAGACTTGGTACTACAACGATTGAATGACATACAAGGATTCAAGGTCAATGTGCCTGAAGGAGCCTTTTACGTATTTCCTGATATCTCATACTTTTTTGGAAAAACACTTAAAAACAAGCAGATTACAAACGCCTCTGACTTCGCCTTATACTTATTAGAAGAAGCGCATGTAGCTACTGTTACAGGTGAGGCTTTTGGAAATCCAGATTGTATAAGAATCTCCTATGCTGCATCAGAAAAGGAATTGCTTGAAGCACTTAGAAGAATTGAAGAAGCGGTAAGCTAAAAGTTTCTCCAAAACGATGGGCTGACTAGAATCAATATGGTAAAGAGTTCAAGTCTTCCCAACAGCATAAGAACACTGAGACAGATTTTGGCTGCAACTGGAAGTGCGGCATAAGTACTTACGGGATTAATTTCTCCTAAGGCAGGCCCTACATTTCCTAAAGCAGATGCTGCGCCACCTATCGCTGTTTCAAAATCTAATCCACAAAGGGCAAGAATTGCAGATCCTGCGATAAACAATAACATATAGAGCACAAAAAATCCGATGACATTGTCAACGATTTGCTTATCTACTGCTCTCGAGTTGAAGCGAACTGGAATAATCGCATTTTGATGCAGACTTCGTTTAAATTCCAAAAGACTGTTTTTGATGATCAATAAATGACGAACAATTTTAACACCTCCACTGGTTGAACCTGAAGATCCTCCAGCGAACATTAACCCAAAGAAGAGCACAGTTAAAAATGAATTCCATGCCGTAAAATCAGAGGTGACAAAACCCGTTGTGGTTATTACGGCAACCACTTGAAATAGTCCATGTCTAAATGCGGTTTCTATAGAATCCCATCCTGTTTGAACAGCAGAGAAATCGCTGTAGTAGCGTATTCCTAAGGCAGTGATGATGGCAAAGGCTATAATCAGTTTAAAGTAAAATCTAAACTCGTCATCTTGAAGCACTTTTTGCACCTTACCAGTGAGCGCATAATAAGACAATACAAAATTTGTACCCGCTAAAAACATAAATACAATGATGATGTACTGAATCAATGGCTGATCATTCCAAAAGGCAATACTGCTGTTTTTGGTAGAAAAACCACCGGTAGACATGGTGGAGAGTGAATGATTGAGCGCATCGAAAAGGCTCATTCCAGCACCCCATAACAAAATAGTTTCTACCAAGGTATAGCCTACATAAATGTACCAAAGTCGCTTTGCAGTATCCGTAATTCGAGGATGTAATTTATCTCCTCCAGGTCCTGGTGCCTCTGCAGCGAACAACTGCATTCCTCCAATTCCCAATAGTGGTATAATCGCAATGGCTAATACAATGATTCCCATTCCCCCAATCCAATGGGTTAAACTTCTCCAAAGTAATATTCCCTTGGGTAGGATCTCAATTTGATCAATCACGGTGGCACCTGTAGTGGTATAACCTGACATGGTTTCAAAAAAGGCATTTTCAAAACCCTTTATGCTGCCGCTAAAGACATAGGGTAACACTCCTGAAAAAACTAGTAAAAGCCATCCTGCACCTACAATAAAAAAACCTTCTCGTTTACGAAGCTCTTTTTTGTGGTTGCGAAAAGCATACATCCCTAAACCACCTAAAGACAAATTCATCAAGGCTGCAGTGAGTATGTCAGTTGCCACATCATCGCCCATTGCAAAACTGATGATGCTGGCCAATAACATGAAGCTCGCATTACAGACGAGCAAGAGCCCCATAATATACATGATGATTCTGCTGTTCATCTCTTATCTAAACAAGCGTTCGACTTTTTTAATGGCGTTCGAAGTGGCGCAAACAAGTACCTTATCTCCTTCAATAATTTTAAAATTACCCAGGGCTATTTTTCCCATTCCTTGTCGTATAACTCCTCCAATCACTGCTTCTCTCGGAAAATCTAAATCTTTGATGAATCTGTTTTCGATCAGTGTATTCGACTGCACCTCAAACTCCAATATTTCTGCTTCAAGGTTATTGAGCATTGCCACAGCTAAAACTGTTCCTTCTCTGACGTATCTGAAAATGGCATTTGCGGCGATGAGCTTTTTGTTGATTAAGGTGTCTATTCCTATGGATTGTGAAAGTTGAAAGTAATCCATATTCTCTACCAGGGCAATGGTTTTTTTCACGCCTTTTGTTTTGGCCAACAAGCAGGATATAATGTTGGTTTCACTGTCGCCTGTTACCGCGATAAAGGCATCCATAGAATCTAAGGCTTCATCATCGAGCAATTCTACGTTGCGACCATCTCCGTGAATGATTAAGGTATTGGGTAATAAATCAGTAAGCAGCTCAGCTTTTTCTTTTTTGCGTTCAATCAGTTTGACATTGAAGCGCTGCTCCGCTAAATCTTTGGCCGTATTGACACCAACACTACCTCCTCCTAAAATCATTACCGTTTTGATGGTGGTTTTAATATTACCGATCAGCTTATTGATTTCATTGATCCCTTCAGCATTGGTAATAAAGTTGACCGTATCTCCTTCGTTTAAAACCGTATCTCCTCGAGGTATAATGGTTTGTTCACTTTCAAATCGCTTCATAGCCACTGGCATAAAGTGTAAATCGGGATACTCTTCTGCGGTTTGCTTTATCGACTTGGCATTGAACTTCGATTGAGGGGGTAGGGTTAAGCCGATCATTCTCAATAAGCCTCCCTCAAAATCATGGGCATCATTGAAGGCCGATTGATTGAGTAACTCTTTGATTTCATCAGCTGCAAGCTCCTCAGGTGAAATGAGTTCATCAATACCCAGACTTTGGTAATTGACTCTTTCTTTGTGTTTGATAAATGAAGTGTCTCGAATTCGGGCTACCGTTTTATTGCACCCCAATTGCTTCGCTAAAACGCAAAGAGTGAAATTGGCTGCTTCATTCGAGGTTACACCCACCATTAAATCGGCCGTATCAACCTGGGCTTCAAGCAGAGTTTCGATCGAGGTAGCGTTTCCGTGAATGGTTCGTATATCGAGCTGAGATTCGATGACCGCTAAACGTTCGCGATCATGATCAATTAAGGTAATATCTTGCGCTTCAAAGGAGAGGAGTTTAGCAAGATGGGTTCCTACCTCCCCTGCTCCAGAAATGATAATTTTCATTGGTTTTGTTCAGTAAACTGTCCATTTCATTGTTTTTCTGACAGTCAATCACAGAATAAAAGTACAATTTTTATGAGTATTTGAAATATTCTTGTCAAAATCCAATTAAAGGTGTGGAACAAAAAAGATGGCAATCGAAGCTTTATTAAAACCTCGTTTTGCTGAGAATACCCCTTATCTTTGCACAAAAGACCTTTTATGTCAAAACCTGTTGTTCCTTACCAGAATTCAGAAGCGTCCAAAAAGCAGCAAGTACAGAAAATGTTTGATGGAATTTCTGAAGAGTATGACCAATTAAATAGGGTCATCACCTTCGGTATTGATTTAAAATGGAGACGAAATTTGATTGAACAAATTTTGCAATCAAACCCAAATCGAGTACTAGACGTCGCTACAGGAACTGGCGATTTGGCGATTGAATTGGCTCAAAAAGGTGTGCAAGAAGTCACAGGCTTAGATCTTTCGCCTGGAATGCTTGAAATCGGAAAAGAAAAAATCAACCATCAAGGATTAGGGAAACACATTGAAATGGTTATCGGTGATTCGGAGCGCTTGTCTTTTGAAGACAACACATTCGATGCGGTCACTGTGGCCTTTGGCGTGCGAAACTTTGAGAACTTAGAAGTGGGACTTGCAGAAATTTTAAGAGTCTTGAAGCCTGGAGGTCTTTTAGGGGTACTTGAAACCTCTGTACCTGCCAATCCAATCATTCGAATGGGATATATGCTGCACTCAAAAGTTGTACTTCCAGGCGTTGGCAAACTCTTTTCAAAAGATGGAAACGCCTATGGTTATTTGTCGAAATCTGCAACAAAATTTCCGTATCGCGCTGATTTTATAAGTATTTTAGAATCTGTAGGATTTATAAATTGCAGGTATGATTCCCAAACGCTGGGTGTCGCTTGTTTGTATTTCGGTTCCAAATCATGATGAAAAAACTCATTCTTAGCTTGATTGTTTTTGGTTTTAGCTTAAATGCTTTTGGTCAAGCACGAGGCATCAAAAAACTTTTGGACCGCATTCGATATTCCAATTACAACTACGGTGCCGACAAACCCATGTTTCGACAAAATGAAGATTTAAAAGACTTCAACTTCGGGTATTATTTAGGGGCCTACCAAATGAATTACGACCTCAACTATAAAAATACCCTGCCTCGTAACTCGGTCGCAGGATTCAATCCATCCTATGAGGTGAAAGAAATCATTTTTCAGCCCCAAACCGGATTTGGCGTTGGATTCATTACTGAATTAAGACTTTCTGATCACGTCGACTTGCGATTTGAACCTGGCTATCTCTACGGGCGCACCAATATCGATTTCAATTCCATCAAGGTAAATTTTAATTCCATCGGAGATGAGACTCTTGAGTTAAAGCAAAGTATGCTCTACTTGCCTTTTTTGATTAAACTCAGTAGCACACGTTATGATAATTTTAGGCCTTTTGTGGTGGCAGGTATCTCTAAATCGGTAAGATTGGGTGCAAAAAACGATGAGGTTAGACGTAACATTATAGACCTAAGGTCAAATGTCAATCAATTAGAGATTGGTCTTGGTGTTGACCTCTATTTGCCCTACTTCAAATTTACCCCAGCCATTAGAGCCATCTATGGAAGAGAAAACGAATTGTTGATTGACAAAAATGACATTTCGCATTGGAGTAATACCATTGTTGACATTGCCCGAAGAAGAGGGCTTAAAAACCGCGGTGTTTTCTTTGTACTGACCTTTGAATAATTAGTTCTGTAGCGCACTGAGTAGAATTGCCGCTGCCACCCCCACATTTAAACTTTCAGCCTTGGCATTTTTAGATTTCGGGATGTGTACATAACGATCGATGTTCGAGTTGAGTTCAGAACTGAGACCATGGGATTCACTACCCATAAGCAAAATACCAGTCTCAGGCCACTCTACCTCATCGAAACGTTCTCCTTTGAGATCAGCGGCGAAAACAGCTTGATCAGCTCCTTTCAATTCATGCGCTAAATCAGCATAATGACATTGTACTCGCGCTAAAGAGCCCATTGAGGCCTGAACCACTTTTGGATTATAGCAATCAACAGTATCTAATGAACACAGAATTTGATCGATTCCAAACCAGTCGCAGGTTCTGATAATTGTTCCTAAGTTTCCGGGGTCATTAATTGCGTCTAAAGCGACAATCCAACGGCTGTAGTTCAATTTTTTCTCAATAGGCATTTCAAAAACAGCTAATAAACCAGGGCTTTTTTTGAATGCACTCAGCTGCTCGAGTTGTTTACTTGAAATTCGTTCAACTGATGCGGAGACTTTTCCGTCGTAACTCTGATCTGCCAGAATATAGCGTGGTTTTAGGCCTTCTGCGATAAATTCCTCTACTACCTTTACCCCTTCTGCAATAAATAGTTGCTGAAGGATTCGGTGTTTTTTTTGATGCAGCTTTTTGATGCGCTTAAATTCGTTTGAAGTAAGCATTAAATAATTAATTTTGGAGCTTATGCCGAAAAGCCTAAATATATCAAAAGCTTTTGCCATTTGGCCAAAATGTTGGATTCTTTTTTTAATTCTTACTACAAGTTGTAAAACCACAAAAAAAGTTCTCCCTGACCAGGAATTGTTGGTCCAACAAAAAATCGAGCTCAACGGAAAAACAACCAATCAAACTGAACTTAAAGATTTACTCACTCAAAATACCAACAGTAAAATTCTTGGTATTCCATTGCGATTGCACCTCTACAATCTCAGCAGCAGTGATGCAGAAGGCAATTATCAAAACTGGCTCAATAAAAAACCCAAACGAGCTGATCGTCTAAAACGGCTTTTATCTGAAAAACAGGCCAATAGACTATCCGAATCTTTTCTTGTCAGTGGCATTCATCAATTTCTTCAAAATATTGGTGAAGAGCCTGTTTTAGTAGATTCATTAGCGATACAATCCGATGTCAACCGATTAAAATTGTATCACAAAAACAGAGGGTACTTTAATGCAGATATCCATTTCGAAAAAAACACCAAGGGTAAACAAAAAAGTCAAATTGTGTATCAAATCGATACAGGTGAGCAGTATAAAATCGAAGAATTTGACACCAATATCGCTTCAACAGTTATTGATGAAATCTACGCTAAAGAAGGTGACAGCACCTCAGTCATTAAGGTGGGTGCTCCTTTTTTGGTGAGAAACTTTAGCGATGAGCGTAAACGCCTTACCTCCTTGTTTCGAAACCAAGGAGTTTATAACTTCCAAGAGAGTTCTATTTCTTTTGATATTCTGGGCGATACTACAGCAATTGCCTCAGATGCTGAACCAAAGGTCAAAGTACTTTTAAATATCGATAACCCCAGGGGAATTTCAAATGAAGAGTACAGTGCCTACACCATTGGCGACATTAATGTCTACACGGATTTTCAACCGGCTGTAGAAAATCAAAATTACAGCTCCTTAACACAAGAAGGAGCAAACTTTTTTTACATCGATAAGTTGAAATACAAGCCAGAATTGTTGTCACCTTTTATTTTTTTAAGGCAAGGAGAGACCTACCAAGAAATCAATAGAACCTTGACCAGCAGGCAGCTCAGTAGTTTGAATGTATTTTCCTATCCCTCTATTGAGTTTATTCCCGATGAAGAGACTAAGCAGCTCAATACCAATATTTATCTGCGACCAAAATCAAAGTATGCTTTAAGTTTAGACTTTGACATCACGCATTCCAACATCAGACCAATTAGTACGGCATTTAGTAGTTCTATTCTCTCTCGAAATGTTTTTGGACAAATGGCGAATTTAGGTTTGTCTGTTCGTGGATCAGTGGGTGTTTTAGGGGATAGTGGGCCGACTCAAACAAACACTTCAGAATTTGGAGCAGATATCAATTTAACTTTTCCTCGATTTTGGATTCCATTCACCAAGAATTCCCTGGTATCCTCTGAGAAATTACCAAAGACACTGTTTTCAATAGGAACAAATTTTCAAAACAATATCGGCCTTGACAGGCAGCGTTTCAATACAATCTTCAGCTACAACTGGCAAAAAAGAACAAATCGAAAAAACTTCGAATTGGCTAAAATTGAATATGTCAGAAACTTAAATCCAGATAACTTTTTTAGGGTATACTCCAATACATTCGAAGCTTTAGACGAAATAGCCAATCAAATTGAAGACCAAAGTGAATACCAAAACCTTTTCGACCTTCAAGGTGACCAGCTTGTTCTTTCAATACCCTCAGGGGCAAATTTATTTATCGAAGGTGTTCAAAACAGCAGTATCGAGTTAGACGAGCAGGCTGTTACAGAAGTCAATCGCATAGAAGAACGAAGAAGTCGACTTACCGAAAACAACCTTATTGTTTCAACAGCATATACTTTTGTTTCGGCCATTAATGGTACCACCTCAAGCGATGACTTTAGGCAGTTTAGGTTCAAATTAGAAGCCGCGGGAAATTTGCTCAACAATTTCTCGATCAACAAGGCAGAAGTTCGACAGCGTTTGTTTGGTGTGGCCTACTCTCAATATGTTAAGGGCGAATTGGATTACATCAAACACTTTCGTTTTGGCGAAAACAACCACCTGGCTTTTCGTTTTTTTGGTGGAGTGGCCATTCCTTTGGGTAATGCGCAAAACATTCCTTTTGTTCGCTCCTATTTCGCCGGAGGTTCCAATGACAACAGAGCCTGGAATGCTTATGGTTTAGGGCCTGGAACAACGAGAAGTACCAATGAATTCAACGAAGCGAATTTCAAACTCAATCTAAATCTGGAATATCGTTTTCCGCTCTTTTCCAATTTGAGAGGGGCACTTTTCGTCGACGCTGGAAACATATGGAATGTCTTAGACAACCAACAAGATGAGGCCGCTATTTTCCGAGGCTTTTCATCCTTAAGGGATAGCGCGATTGGGTCTGGATTAGGGCTTCGATTTGACTTTTCTTATTTTATTTTTCGATTTGATACCGGTTTTAAAACCTACAATCCTATAAGACCTAGAACTGAAAGATGGTTTCGAGATTTAAATTGGAAAGAAGCCGTTTTTAATATTGGTATTAACTATCCGTTCTAATCTTTATTTATTAGTACATTTGCCGGCAGAACAAACCAAATTATAATCAAATGTCAATTCAAATCAAGGCCGGAGTAGCTACCGGAGATGAAGTTCAAGCTATTTTTTCACTGGCAAAAGAAAAAGCGTTCGCGCTTCCAGCAGTAAATGTTGTTGGATCAAACTCGATCAATGCCGTTTTGGAAACAGCTGCAGAATTAAATGCACCTGTTATTATTCAATTTTCAAACGGAGGATCAATTTTCAACGCAGGAAAAGGACTTTCTAATGAAGGACAAAAAGCAGCCATCCTTGGTGCCGTTGCCGGAGCAAAACACGTACACGATTTAGCTGAAGCCTATGGAGCGTCTGTTATCTTGCATACAGACCACTGCGCTAAAAAGCTTTTACCTTGGATCGACGGACTCCTCGATGCCTCTGAAGCACATTTCGAACTCACAGGAAAGCCGCTTTTCAGTTCGCATATGATTGATTTATCCGAAGAACCTATAGAAGAGAATATAGAGATCTGTAAACAATATTTGGAGCGAATGCACAAAATGGGCATGACCCTTGAAATTGAATTGGGTGTTACAGGTGGTGAAGAAGATGGTGTAGACAATACTGATATCGACAGTTCAAAACTCTATACTCAACCTGAAGAAGTAGCTTATGCTTACGAAGAGCTTTCTAAAGTCAGCCCTCGTTTTACCGTAGCTGCTGCCTTTGGAAATGTACACGGTGTATACAAACCAGGAAACGTTAAACTCACTCCTGAAATTTTGAAAAACTCACAGGAATACATCAGCAACAAATACGGTGTTCCTCACAATCATATCGATTTTGTCTTTCACGGCGGATCTGGATCAAGCCTAGATGAAATTCGTGAATCAATAGGTTACGGTGTTATCAAAATGAACATTGACACTGATTTACAATACGCTTTCACAGAAGGTATCCGAGACTACATGGGTGAAAAAGCAGCCTACCTCAAGGCACAAATTGGTAACCCAGAAGGAGATGATGTACCGAATAAAAAATTCTACGACCCAAGAGTTTGGTTGAGAAAAGGAGAAGATACCCTTAGAAACAGATTGAAAAAAGCCTTTGAGGATTTAAACAATATTGATACATTGTAACCCTTAATTAATAGGACTATGTCATCTGCTTGGTTTAAAAGAAAAGAAAAAGGTATACAAACCTTAACCGAAGAAAAGAAGGACACCCCCAAAGGTCTTTGGTACAAATCCCCAACGGGAAAAATCGTAGAATCCGAAGAACTTGCAAAGAATGCCTTTGTCAGCCCAGAAGACGACTATCACGTTCGCATAGGGTCTAAAGAATACTTTGAAATTTTGTTTGATGGAGAATTCAAAGAACTCAACGAGCAAATAAATTCTAAAGATCCCCTTCAATTTGAGGACACTAAAAAGTACAGCGACCGACTCAAGGCGGCTAAAATAAAATCAGGTCTGCAAGATGCAGTGCGAACTGCCATTGGTAAATCAAATGGCAGAGATGTTGTAATTGCTTGTATGGATTTCAGTTTTATTGGAGGATCTATGGGTAGTGTTGTGGGTGAAAAAATTTCTAGAGCCATAGATGTCGCTCGTAAAAAGAAAGTTCCTTTCGTAATGATTTCGAAATCTGGAGGAGCGAGAATGATGGAAGCTGCCTTATCTCTTATGCAAATGGCAAAAACATCTGCAAAGTTGGCGCAGTTAGCGGAGGCCAAAATTCCGTATATCTCACTTTGTACAGATCCAACAACTGGGGGTACAACTGCTTCTTATGCTATGCTCGGTGATGTGAACATCGCTGAACCAGGAGCATTAATCGGATTTGCTGGGCCAAGGGTAGTAAAAGATACAACGGGTCAAGAATTACCAGATGGCTTTCAAACTTCTGAATTCGTAAAAGAACACGGATTTTTAGACTTTATCGTACATCGCAAAGAGTTAAAAGCAAAAATCAACCTTTATATCGATTTGATTCTAAACCTGCCAATTCGCTCCTAGCACCTTGCAGATTAGAATTAATGTGTTACCTTTGCGCTCTCATTGATAATCAATGAAATACATAAAAATCATTTAAATAATATTAGCATGTATTTATCTAAAGACAAAAAACGCGAAATATTTTCAAATTTCGGTGGAGATGCAGGTAACACTGGATCTACAGAAGGTCAAATCGCCTTATTCACTTTCAGAATTAACCATTTAACAGAACATCTTAAAAAAAATCACAAGGATTTTAATACAGAGAGATCTCTTGTTAAACTGGTAGGAAAGCGAAGAGCGCTGTTAGACTATTTGAAAAACAAAGACATTCAAAAATATCGTGAGCTAATCAAAGAGCTCGGTATTCGAAAATAATCTTGAAAAGGTGTGTTTTTTATCAAAGCGCACCTTTTTTTGCCTCAGTCTTTTATTGATCACCACAACACAACCCTTAACGTCAGGACGACGTACGATCAATTTAACAACGGAGTATTAAACTCCAAAACATCGCATATGCGAAAATTTTATGATTCCAAAAACGTATAATGAGGTCATCGACCTCGGAGATGGTAGAAGCATCTCTATTGAAACTGGCAAATTAGCCAAACAATCTCATGGCTCGGTTGTCGTACAATCGGGTAACTGCATGCTGTTATGTACTGTAGTATCAAACTATAAAGCGGCAGACGTAGACTTTCTTCCGCTAACCGTTGACTACCGCGAAAAATTTGCATCTGCAGGACGTTTTCCTGGTGGATTTTTTAAGCGTGAAGCTCGACCAAGTGATGGAGAAGTCTTAACCATGCGAATTGTGGACCGTGTATTACGCCCATTATTCCCGAAAGATTACCACTCAGAGACACAATTGATGATTCAAATGATGTCTTATGACGACAGTATCACACCTGATGCTCTAGTCGGAATAGCTGCTTCAACAGCAATCCAGCTTTCTGATATTCCATTCGAATGCCCTATTTCTGAGGTAAGAGTTGGAAGAATAGATGGAGAGCTCATTCTCAATCCTTCACTTGCTCAATTGAAAGAATCTGATATCGATATGATCATCGGTGCTTCAGAAGACTCGGTAATGATGGTTGAAGGAGAAATGAAAGAGATTTCAGAAGAAGAGATGGTAGAAGCCATCAAATTCGCTCACGAAGCAATTAAAGTGCAATGTCAGGCCCAAAAGAATCTCGTAGCTCAAGTTGGTCAGAAAGAACAACGCGAGTACGAACCTGAAGCTCAAGACCTTGAATTAGAAGAAAAGGTAAACTCAATGGTTTATGACAAGGTCTATGAAGTAGCTAAACAAGGTTCTTCTAAAAAAGAAAGAGGAAGCGCTTTTTCAGAAATCAAAGAAGCCTTAATGGCCGAATTCTCAGAAGAAGAATTGGAAGAAAAGAAAGATTTAATTTCAAAGTATTACAGTAAAACTGAGAAAAATGCAGTTCGAAATTTAACCTTAGAAGAAGGCCTTAGACTAGACGGTAGAAAGACAGATGAAATTCGACCCATTTGGTGTGAGATAGATTACTTACCATCTACACACGGTTCTGGTATTTTTACTCGTGGAGAAACACAGGTGTTGTCAACGGTAACTTTAGGTACTTCTAGAGACGCCAACATCATTGATATGCCCTCACTTGAAGGCGAAGAGCGTTTTTATTTACACTACAACTTTCCACCTTTTTCAACGGGTGAGGCTCGTCCTTTAAGAGGAACATCACGAAGAGAAGTTGGACACGGAAATTTAGCTCAACGCGCCCTAAAAGGGATGATTCCTGAAGACTGCCCTTATACTGTTCGTGTAGTTTCTGAGGTTTTAGAATCAAACGGTTCTTCATCAATGGCTACAGTATGTTCAGGAACACTGGCTCTTATGGATGCTGGGGTACAGATCAAAAAACCAGTTTCTGGTATTGCCATGGGGCTCATTACGGATGCTGAAAGCGGCAAGTATGCTGTGCTTTCAGACATTTTAGGAGACGAAGACCATTTAGGTGACATGGACTTTAAAGTGACTGGAACAGCTGATGGTATCACAGCTTGCCAGATGGACATTAAAGTAAAGGGATTGTCGTATGAAATCTTAACCAAAGCCTTAGCGCAAGCTAAAGATGGTAGACTTCACATCTTAGATAAACTTGTTGAAACAATAGACACGCCTAATGCAGAGGTTAAGTCGCATGCACCGAAAATCGTAACGACTATTTTACCGGGTGATTTAATCGGAGCCTTTATTGGAAGTGGCGGTAAGAATATACAAGATCTTCAAGCAGACACTAACACTACTATCGTTATTAATGAAAATGAAGATGGTGAAGGTGTTGTTGAAATATTAGGAACTGACCAAGAGGGAATCGACAAGGTTCTCAAAGCTATTGAATCGCTACAGTTTAAGCCCGAAGTTGGAGAACGTTATGAAGTTAAGGTGATTAAAGTTCTTGATTTTGGAGCGGTCGTTGAATATACAGAGGCACCTGGAAACGAAGTTCTACTGCACGTTTCTGAATTGGCTTGGGAAAGAACAGAAAATGTTACTGATGTGGTTAACCTAGGTGATATCATTGAAGTAAAGTATTTTGGTTTCGACCCTCGCACCAAGAAAGAAAAAGTTTCTCGCAAAGCACTTCTTGAAAAACCTGAAGGATATCAGGAGCGCCCACCGAGATCAGATCGCGGCGGTAAACCAAGATCAGGACAGCGAAGAGACCATAGAAAGAGAGATTAATATACCATTTTACGCGATTTCGCGTTAAAATGTATTACTGGTGTAACCTTTTGCGTTTTTCTACGTATAAAGGTTACACGGTAAGAATTAATTCACAACTATGAGACAGCTCAAGATTACAAAACAGGTCACTAACAGAGAGACCGCATCCCTTGACAAGTATTTGCAAGAAATTGGTAAGGTCGACTTAATCACAGCAGAAGAGGAAGTCGAACTCGCTCAAAAAATCAAAGCAGGAGACCAAATTGCACTTGAAAAACTTACAAAAGCGAATTTGAGATTCGTGGTATCGGTTGCAAAACAATATCAAAATCAAGGCTTAACCCTTCCTGATCTTATCAATGAAGGAAATCTTGGACTCATCAAAGCCGCTCAGCGTTTTGACGAAACTAGAGGATTCAAATTTATTTCGTACGCCGTTTGGTGGATTAGACAATCGATTTTACAAGCTCTGGCTGAACAATCGAGAATTGTGAGACTCCCGCTGAATAAGATTGGTTCTATCAACAAAATCAATAAAACTTTTGCACATTTAGAACAAGCGCACGAGCGTGTTCCTTCAGCTGAAGAAATTGCCAAAGAATTAGACATGACGGTAGAAGATGTAAAGCAATCTCTTAAAAATTCTGGACGTCATGTATCTATGGACGCCCCCTTAATTGATGGAGAAGATTCAAATCTTTATGACGTATTGCGTTCAGGAGAATCACCAAATCCAGATAAAGAATTATTACACGAATCTTTGAGAACAGAAATCGAGCGTGCCTTAGACACTTTAACACCTCGGGAAGCCGACGTGGTAAGATTGTATTTTGGCCTTGCTGGACAGCACTCTATGACACTTGAAGAAATAGGAGAAACCTTTGATTTGACCCGCGAACGCGTTCGACAAATTAAAGAAAAGGCAATCCGAAGACTAAAACACACATCAAGAAGCAAAATTCTCAAAACCTATCTCGGTTAAAAAAAAATGATTATTTTGCAGTCGACAGTTATAACTGTTCGTTTTTTGATTGATGATTTAAACTCCGACTTATGTCGGAGTTTTTTTTTGCTTTGTCGTAATTTTACAACATGAAACAGCCCTTAATTGCACCCTCTATTCTAGCTTCAGATTTCATGAACCTAGAGCGAGAAATTAAAATGATTGAAGAATCTCAAGCAGATTGGATTCACGTCGATGTTATGGACGGGGTATTTGTTCCGAATATTTCCTTTGGAATGCCTATCATTAAACAACTCAAACCTATTGCTCAAAAACCTTTAGATGTTCATTTGATGATTGTCGATCCGGATCGTTACCTGGATACTTTTGCCGATTTAGGTGCAGATCATATTACAGTTCACCTCGAAGCTTGTAATCATTTGCACAGAACCCTAAATCACATTCGACAACTCGGTCTTAAATCAGGTGTTGCCTTAAATCCACACAGTCGGATTGATTTAATTGAGGATTGTATAGAAGACATAGATATCATCTGTTTGATGGGGGTAAATCCAGGATTTGGTGGTCAAAAATTTATTCCCAGAACTATAGACAAAATAAAACAACTAAGAAGCCTACTCGATCGCAATAATTCCAATGCGCTCATAGAAATTGATGGAGGGGTAGACTTAGGAAATGCACACATCATTCACCAGGCAGGCGCCAATGTTCTAGTCGCTGGAAGCGCTGTATTTAAAAGTGCAAACCCTAAGCAAATGATTTTAGACCTTAAAAAAGGATCATGAGATCTACTGAGGTCGTCATTGTTGGTGGAGGTCCCATAGGTATTGCCTGTGGAATTGCGCTACAAAAAAGAGGTATAGAATATACCATTATCGAAAAAGGAACGCTTGTAAATTCGCTGTTCAACTATCCCAAAAACATGCGTTTTTTTTCATCCTCAAAAAAATTAGAAATCGACGAGATTCCATTCGTTTGTGATCAAACTAAACCCACTAGAGATCAAGCTCTTGAATATTACCGAAGAGTCGCACAACAGCATCAGCTAAATCTTCACTTATTTGAAAAAGTAGAACGGATTGAGAATAAGAGTATCTCTACAGAAACAAAATTCATCGTTCACACGGATAAAAACACTTACAGTGCCCAGCATGTAATTCTGGCCACTGGATTTTTTGACATTCCCAAAGCATTGAATATCAAAGGCGAAGAGCTACCCAAAGTCAGTCATTATTTTGATGATGGCTTTTATTACGTCAACCAAAAACTCGTTGTTGTAGGTGCCAGTAACTCTGCCATTGATGCTGCTCTTGAATGCCATCGAAAAGGTGCTGATGTAACCTTAGTCATAAGAGGAGCTGAAGTAGGTCAACGCGTTAAATATTGGGTTAGACCCGATATCATCAACCGTATTGAAGAAGGCAGTATAAAGGCTTATTACCAAAGTGAGCTCCTTGAAATTACCCCTAGTGAAGTGGTTGTACAAACCCCTGATGAGACCCTTCGATTAGAAAACGATTTTGTATTAGCCATGACGGGGTATCAGCCCAATTTTCAATTCCTCAATGAATTAGGGGTAAGCTTAAGTGAGGATGAACATAAAGCACCCTCTTACGACGAGCAGAGTATGCAAAGTAATATCCCTGGAATTTATCTCGCTGGAGTTATTGTAGGCGGAATGAAAACGCACAAATGGTTCATCGAAAATTCTATTGTACATGCCGATCTGATTGCTCAGCACATTGCCACAGCAAAAAATTAGGCCTTACTTTTTAATACTGCACCTTGAACTTATAAATACCAGAGCCATAGGTCGATTCTTGCCAGTCTTGCCAGCTCTCATCTGAAGACACCTGCCAATCCTTTACAGGTTCAAACTTATTATCGTAGAATTCTTCAACCGAAACCCCTAAGGGGAAACGGATCCTAGCCTTAGTATTAGAAGGTATTTTTACAATGAACTCACAAAGTTTTTTCTCTTCATCTACCCACTGCCATGCACTGACGATTTGACCGTAAACGGTATTGAAATAACCTTTAGCCCACAACATTTGCCCGGTTGGATCTGGAACGGGTTGCAACACAAATGACTTAAATGCAGGATTTTCTTCTTCGGGCTTAATTCCTAAAATAGTTTCATACATCCAGGCGGTAACCGCTCCAAAAGAATAATGATTAAAGGAGTTCATAGCGTTATTTCCACCAAAACCATTTTCTATAGTATAGGAGTTTAATCGTTCCCATATGGTTGTTGCCCCATTGATGACCGGATACAACCATGAAGGATAATGCTCTTGTTGTAATAAGCGATAAGCCACATCGTGATATCCATACTTAGAAAGTGCTTGATTTATAGAAGCTGTGCCAATGAAGCCTGTCATTAGCGAATAAGGTGGCCTGGCTTGTTCTAACTCATCAATATTACTACGCTCAATAGTACGAACTAAATTTTGAGCAGCTATGTGCTTTAAATTTTCATGAAAAGCATCAAAACGCAAAGGAATCGCATAAGAAGCCTGAGTATCTATAGTATCTCCTTTGGATTTCCTTAAATGATCTGATAAAGGCGGGCCAAATCTCAAACTTTGATTGCCTTGATGTAAGGTTTTTACAGAGTTTTGATCAACATATACCGAATTAAAAAATGCTTTCTGCGCCTGGTATTTTTGAGCATACATCAACTCATCTTCTTTATGACCAAGAAGAGCAGCAACCTTTTGCATTACTTCAAGATTATAGATATAATAAGTAGTCCAAAACAAGGTAGGGTCGTTTTTATACGCCTCTGGACTTAACCAATCCCCTAAGGGGCCTTCTTGAATGATTCCAGTATCTGCGTCAATCTTAGCGTCTAAAAAGGCCAAATATGCGCTCATAGCACTATAGTTGTCCTTTAAAATTTCTAGATCTCCGTATTGACGATAAACCTCCCATGGAATTACTATTCCTGCAGATCCCCAGAGGGTACCTCCAAAACCACCTCCTACCGGAGCAACATCTGTAAAACGACCTTCAGCGGATTGAATATCGCGCATGGCGCGCATGTGCCTGTTTAAAAAAGGTCCTACTTCTGCCAAATAGGTTGCCGAACGTGAAAAAACATTAATATCTCCACTCCACCCCATACGCTCATTTCGAGCAGGAGTGTCTGTTGGAATCGAGAGAAAGTTTGATCTGAGCGACCAGGTTACATTTTCCCATAATCTATTGACCAATTTATTCGAACTTACAAACTCAGAACTGAGCTCACTTACCGAACTAAGCACCTTAGCTTTCACCTGTTCAAGAGGTAAGGCTTTGTCGATTCCTATTATTTCTAGATATCTAAAGCCGTGAAAGGTAAATCTCGGAGCGATAAGCTGATATCCGGATTTTTGGATGTATTCATCTTGAACTAATGCTGCTCTTAAGTTCTCCAGCATAATCATACCTTCTTGTCCTTGGTATTCTTCTAATTCAGGATATCGAACTTCGGCATAGCGCATGGTAATTTTTTCGCCCTCCTCTCCTTCGTAAATGATTATTTCTGGAAAACCTACCATGTTTTGTCCCATGTCATATACAAAAACTCCAGGTCTCACCTCCTCCACTGATTTGGCTTCTAAAGTGGCAACAACACGAACACCTTCATCTACTTTTCCGATGTACTGTTGAGTGTCATAATTAAAATCTTCGGCCAAATAAAAGGAGTGTTCTGGCTCAATGCGCTCTGCTGCAGACCAATGATAGTCGTCATACATAGCTGTATTCCACAGGGCAATTTCTGCTTCTCTTGTGGCATCGTAAACCTCTCCCTGAAAGAAACTACCGTAACGAACGGGTCCATTATGAGTGTATTTCCATGTATCTGGAGTACTACTCACGTATTGTTCAGTTCCATCTTCGTAAGTAATTTGTAAGAGTGTCTTAATCGCTTGACGATCTCCAAAATAATTCCAATTTTCTCCTTCATAGGTAATATTCCCGCTCCACCAACCTTCAGAAAGAATAGCACCAAAGGCATTATTGTTTTCTTCGATCATTTCAGAAACGTCATAGGTCTGGTAACTCAAGGTCTTATTGTATTGGGTTAGGCCGGGCTCAAAATAATTTTCTGAAACGCGTTTTCCATTGAGGTATAATTCATAAACACCCTGTGCTGTTGTATACACCCTCGCTTTGCGAATGGGCTTCGATTCAACGCTAAAGTCAGTTCTGAGGTAGGGAGTACCTCGAAAGCTTACATCTTTTAAAACAAATACCTCTTGACTGTTATGATCAAAACTATAAACGCCCTTTTCAAAGCTTAATCCAGCAGTATCAAATACAGATTCTGATTGTCCCTCTTCACTAAAAAGCGAATTCGAAGGAGCTCTAAAATGTCGGATTTCAAATTTTGAAAAACGAGCGTGTTGATCGGGTTTCATCTTAAAACCGACCTCTCCTAATGCCGGAAAACAGATGTAATTATTTCCACTACCTACGGGATTCAAATTCAATCCTCTACCCCCAAATCTAGGCGCGTTTGCAGGTGGCTTATTGATTAAATGAAGACGGTCTCCTTCTTTGTAGTACAGCTGAATTAATCCAAAAACAGCGTGAATCTCAAATTGATGTGAATCGTATTTATTTTTACCATTAATCAAAGCATCAGGAATATCAAAGGATGCAAAGGGCTGCTGTCCATCGTCAGTTTTGCTGTAACCTTGGCGGTAGATATGTAATTGTGCGTTTTGGGTAGTAGGTAAAGAAGATAAATCTAATTCAACTTCTATATAGGAGCGGTCTATTTCTGACTCTACACCTTGTATATTCTTGTTAATATCGAGTAATCTCGGGTCATTTCCTCCAAAAAGGATACTGGCTTTTGTAGATTGCGACTTTTCATCTAATTGAAGGGCATAATCCAATTTGAACACAGTCAAGTATTGGGCATTGAAAACAAGCTCGTTACTGCCAATCCATTCTGCATTCATCCAACCTTCATTGTCAGGTGAGGTAGACATTATTCCCGTTTCAAACCAGGAGGATCTTTGAGCGATATAGCCTTGCTGATCTTCAACCCAAAGTTTCCACTCGTATTTGGTTTTAGGAGTTAAGGGTACTCCTTGGTAGTACACACCATGAGCATTAGAACTATCGCGAAGTCCTGAGTCCCAGACTAACTCTTGATTTTCATTAAATACCGTGATTCGATATCTTTTTTGTGTTATGTTTCTTCTAGAAATATCTTCCCCTAATTGCCACGAAAATCGTGGAGAAGCCACATCAATTCCCAAGGGCTCACTTAAGTATTCTGTCTTTAAACCTTCTAAAGAAAGTACACCTGTATCAACTTGCGCCTGAATTTGGGTAATACAGCAAATCAAGAATGAGCCAAGAATTAATCGAATTTTCATACTTAGAATTTGAGCAATCGAATTTGTTGTTGCTCAGTATTAAAGGTTTCTACCTGACTGACTTCTTTTGAGAGTGTCAAAAAACGACTGGATTGTGACATAAAGCCATCACCGTAAAATTGTTCTATTTTTTGAGTACTTCCATCGCTATAATTCACCAAAGCTGTTACCTCCTTGGCATCTAGTTTTAGGTATTTGCTTTTTTGATTCGCATTGTTCCAT
This sequence comes from Flavobacteriales bacterium, assembly GCA_011525015.1. Lineage (GTDB taxonomy): Bacteria > Bacteroidota > Bacteroidia > Flavobacteriales > Flavobacteriaceae > UBA3478. The sequence continues at coordinate 18,071 of WTJC01000036.1, read as the reverse complement.
ACAAAGCTTTGGAGGGTATCATTATTTACAGAAGCCAGAACAACAGGATCATTTTCTCTAAAAACAGTTGCAAGGGCACGGGCATTACCTGGTACATAAAAAGCCGTCTCCTCTTTGGGAACTACTGCGAATGAACCTTGCTGATCATTGCGCAATACCAAACCGTTAAAAGCGTCTGCTGGACCTTGCTGCACCTCCATGCCGAAGTCATTTCCGACTAATAAAATGTCGGTATATCCATCAGCATCGATATCAGTGGTTAGCGTTCCGAAAATGGGTGCAATTTGGGCTTCCACATCGAGATAATGAATTTTAAATTTTCCATTGGAGAGGTTTTCAATCCAAACCGAATTCATTTCGTTCAAGGTGTAGACATCCGCGTCTGCCAATAAGCCATCCTCAAACATATCAGGCACAGATAATTCACCGAACTGCCCATAGGAATTAAAGCGTTTTCTTATGCCTACAAATTGCTTTGATATATCATCCCAAGGATGATAGAGGTATTCTTTCTTTGCACCTAAACTGTCTCTTAAAAAATAGGAAACTAAAGGATCTATGGTTCCATTTTGATCTAAATCTTTGGCGTAGATTCTTATGGGTTCATCTGCCTTTGCTTGTGTATTGATGTTTCGCCCAATATTTCCGACGACATAATCCATGTCACCATCTCGGTCGAAATCTGCTGCACTAAGACTGCTCCACCATCCTAAATGGTCTTCTAAGCCTGAGTTTTTCAATCGTTTAAATTTCCCTTTGCGATTTTCTAAAAAAGTAATGGGCATAAAGTCACCTGCGAGCAGTAAATCCACCCAGCCATCATTGTTGTAATCGGTCCATAAAACGTCACTCAACATGCCTATATCGCTTAATTCTGGTGCGATTGACTCATCAGCAAGACTGAATTTTAATGACCCTGAATCGAGTTCATTGATGAAAATGTAATGCGAATCGCCATAAGGATAAGTAAATGGCTTTACAGAGGCACTTACGATGAGATCCAAATCACCATCTCGATCAAAATCCGCTGCTTTGACTGCGGAGGTATTTGATAAAAATTCTGGCAGTACATCTTTACTAAGCGTGAAGTTTCCAGCTCCATCATTCATCCATAACTCATCTTTGTAATAGGGATGATTTTCTGGATATTGTGCGCATCCTCTTGCGATGTAAAGATCTAAATCTCCATCTTGATCGGCGTCAAAAAGCAAGCTCGAAGAATCTTCTTCTTCTAACTCTATATTAGCCTTATAATTGACTTCTTGTTTGGCATAACTTCCGTCAGCCTGCCCCATAAACCAGACCTCTTTAAAATTTCGACTGGCGGATAGAAAAAAGTCTTCAATACCGTCAGCATTTACGTCTCCTACCGCGATTGAGGGTCCATATGATGAAAATTTATGTGGTATTGTTCGCTGAAAATTAAAATCGATGAAGTCGATGTCTCTTGACAAATAATCCAAGCCTAATTGTTGATTTGCATTTACAAATTGTGAACTATTCATGGTCTTAAGAGTGCGCTCTTCAATTTGATCCGCATCGTAGGTCAGTGTATTTTTTGCATTAATTGCTAAATCATAAAATACTTGACTTTGATTACCCGGCCAGTTCACAACTACACTGTCGATTTGATTTGTTGTCCCCAGTCCGAAATGAAGTTTTAAATCAGATTGAGATAAGTAGCCTCTATTGGTCAGTTGATAACGAGACTGAATACCATTATTAGTGTAAAGGCTTAATTCAGCCCCTATTCCGTTTTTATTCGAGTCAGGACCCTTCAAATTAAATGTCGCCCAATGTGTCTCAGACTCGGTTGTATTGAGCTGATTGACCAGAACACTTGCCGTGTCATTCATATTGTTGACGACCAAATCTAAATCTCCGTCTCCGTCTAAATCTCCGTATGCAGCACCATGAGAATAGGTGCCAAAATCAAGCCCCCACTTCTGGGTGTAATCTTCAAAATCATAAGCCCCCTTATTTTTAAAAATAAAATTGGAGATTTTAATCTCAGGTATGGCCGCTAAGAGTCGTTCTTTTGTTTCCAGACGACTGGCTGTTACCCGAAAGTCTCCAAAATCACGATCTGTAACGTCTTTTGGAAAACCGTTGGTCACAAATAAATCTTGTAAGCCGTCGTTGTCAGCATCCATAAAAAGAGGCGTCCAGCTCCAGTCGGTTTCCTGAACCTTTGCCATCATTCCTAAATCGCTAAAGACAGGAAGTCCATCAGGCGAAGAAATGCCTTGGTTTACATGCAATACATTACGTGCATACTGCTTTTCAAACCCGTAGCGCTTGGTGAAAATTTCTTTTTGATAATTACTCGGACCCTGAAATAATTTTTTTCTTTTGTTGTAGAAGGGCTGCATTTCTGTGACATATAAATCTGCCCTTCCATCGCTATTGATGTCACCAATGTCACTTCCCATTGAAGAAAGACTCAGGTGTTTAAAACTATCACTTATTTGATTACTAAAAGTTCCGTCTTGATTGTTAATGTACAAGAGGTCATTGCTTAAAAAGTCATTGGCGACGAAAATATCTAAAAATCCATCTGCATTAAAATCGTAGGTTAATGCCGAGTGTGTATAACCGTGGAATTTAATACCAGCCAATGCCGAGACGTCTTGATATTTCATCTGACCCCCTTCGGTTGAATTAAGTAGTAGTCGATCTCGACTTGGTGAGGTTCCATCGTCTTGTTTGGGTCTAAATTCATTCGGATTAATTCCATCGATTTGATTGACACCAATAAAAACATCCAAATCTCCGTCATTATCTGCATCAAAAAATTGAGCATTTGAAGAATACGAATCATTATCTAGGCCGTATTCAGCGGCTTTTTCAACGAAGACGGGTAGTCCCTGCTCATTTAGACCTTGATTGATGTACAATAAGTTTTTGCGAAGTGTACTTTGCTTTCTAAACGTATTACACACATAGATATCATTTAATCCATCTGCATTGACATCGACAATACTTACCCCTGAAGACCACATTAATGAATCAGGTTTTATAAATCCGGCCTCTTTTGAGATATCTGAAAATTGAAGTTCTCCCCTATTGAGGTAAATTTTATTGGCAACCTGATTTCCGGTAAAAATAAGGTCAGGTAATTCATCGTTATTAAGATCTGCAATGGCCACTCCACTTCCGTTATAGACAAATTCATTATCTAAAATATTAATGGTATCATCTTCTACTAATCTATTGTTGAAGTCTATTCCTGAGGTCTCTGCATTTAAGACTTTGAATAAAGGCGGTTGGGTTTGGTTTGTACAAGAAAAAATAAAGGCTCCTACTAGTAATAGTACTAAATATCTCATGTTCATCATTGGTCTTAATCGTACAATAAACTTAATAAAAAAAGCTGCCTAAATCTAGGCAGCTTTAATTTTATGCTAAGAATTATAATTCTTAGTATCCTGGGTTCTGAGATAATACATCAGATCCTTGAATATCAATCTGTGATTGTGGAATTGGATAGTACTCGTTTTTACCAGTAGTAAATGAAGCACCACCAAATTTAGTCACTAAGTACTGAGACTCGTAAGCTAGATAATCATTAAGCGCTGAAGCAGCAATTCCCCAACGTACAAGGTCAAAGAAACGGTGCCCTTCACCTGATAATTCCAATTTACGCTCCATTCTAACAGCAGCTCTAGCCGTGTTAGCATCGGTCCACGCAGCAGTATACTCAGAGATAACATAGTTCGCAGCTGGTGCAGAACCGTCATACTCCATTACCCAATATGCAGAATTTGCAGCTCTTGCACGAACTTGGTTCACTAGCGCTCTTGCAGCCTCTAGGTTACCTAATTCTACTTCTGCTTCTGCTTGCATTAACAATACATCAGCATAACGAATAATGTTGTAGTTCATAAGTGCATATCCACGAGTCCAAGATGAAGCATCTGTGAAAGAACCTTCTTGAGATCTATAGTAGATAAATTTCTTTGGTGAGTATGGTCCAGCATATGGCTGAGAACGAATCCAAGCTTTACCTGGGTGTTCTATCCAATCTAGGTAAGGAATACCTCTACGACCAAGTGAAAAGTCAATTCTTGGATCTAATTCACCAGCATCTTCTGTAAATGAATCAGATGATTCAACATTGTAATCAGTTGCGATTTCATTCGCTGGATCATTGTAAGAACCGTCTAATAGTGGTAATCCACCAGAAGTTCTAAACGAATTTCCTAATTCAAAAGAAGGCTGAAAGAATCCACAGCAGTTACCAGGTCCGTCAGGTCCTGTGTTGTATGGATAATTCAAATCATCAAAATAGTTAGCATTTTGCGTACTACCAGTGTTGTTGGCAGATTCTACATCCATTACTGACTCCGCGTGGTTATCGTTTTCAGCGTTAAAGATTTGCATGTAATCATCTAAAAGCATGTACTGTCCACTACCAATTACGATATCGAACCATTGCTTAGCTTCAGACCACTTACCTTGGTATAATTTAGCTTTACCCATGTAGGCAGCAGCAGCCATTTTACTCACGCGACCTGGTCCATTGTTTACAGGTAGGTTGTCGTAAGCTGACTGGAAATCTGCTTCAATCTGGCCCCAAACATCAGTAGTGTTAGGAACTAAAACAACATCAGTAGCAGCAACTGTTTCGTCAAAAACAGGAATGCTGTTAAAGTGCTTTTTCAAATCAAAGTAGAAATGCCCTCTAAGCATTTTTGCCTCTCCTTCAATTCGAGCAGCGTCAGCTCCAGACACGTCAGTTGCATTAGCAAGTGCGCGTAACACACCATTAGCACGAGCAACACCTTCGTATCGACCTCTCCATAGGTTAAATAAATCACCAGAAGTAGGGTCTACTTCATAGCGTTGTACAGGGTTGATAGCAGAATAATCTCCCGCATCTGTACCCTTGTTTGCTTCACCACCAACAACAGATCCTGTTACCCAGTGGTTTGGACCTTCAAATCGACTTCCAAATACTCCATTTAGAGCAGAATAAGTACCAATTAAAAGTCCTTCAATACCGGCTTTGGTTCCCACTTGCGCATCGGCAAGAGAACCCGTAGGTGCCACTTCTAGAAAGTCATCGCTACAAGAAACGACTAACATAAGTGCGGTAACACCAACAGCAAAATACTTCTTCATAGTATTAAATTGTTTCATTTTGTAATTCTTTTAAAGTTTTTATAATCCTAATATTCCTAATTCTAAATTGAATAAGTAAGATGGAGTAACAGGGAAGTTACCAACATCAATACCAAAGTTCGTATCTGGACCAGCTACCATAGGATCTAATCCTTCATAACCTGTAATTGTCCAAATGTTATTTGCCGAAACTCCTAATTTTAACTTAGATAATCCGAATTGCTCGATTTTATCTCTATCAAAATTATAAGCCAAAGATAGCATTTGTAATCTTGCAAATGAACCATCCTCAACATACCAAGAGTTTGAAGCTCCGTTTGTAGAAAGGTTAGAAGCTGATTCCCAAATTGGAGCAGCAGCATTGTTACCTAACTCAGGAGTCCACGAATTGAATGCAGCAGCACCTTTGGCAGATCCTTCAAATGATCCAAAGAAATCAGTAAACCACTTTCTTTGGTTGAAGATATCATTACCAATTGACCAGTACCACATCATTGTCATTTCAAAGTTTCCAGCGTACAAGTCAAAGGTTAAACCTCCCGTGTAATCTGGAACTGGACTTCCAATGAATGTTCTATCATCTGGAGTAATTGCACCGTCTCCGTTTACATCAGCATAACGGAATCTACCGATACCAGCTCCTACCTGAGCAGGTGCTGAATCAACCTCAGCCTGAGAGTTAAAGTATCCAATTACTTCGTATCCAAAGAAAGAAGAAATAGACTGTCCAACTGCGTTACGAACTGGCTGAATACCTCTATAGCTACCTGTATCGAAGAAATCAATACCAGGAGCAAGAGCTGTAATCTCATTACTCAAGAACGCGTTATTCATTACTAAGTTAAACTGCATTTTATCACCGATATCTCCTCGTGTTGAGATCGCAAAGTCAAGACCCGTATTAGCCATACTTGCGATATTTACAGATGGAGCAGCAGCGTAGTTACCAGTAACAGCTGCTAGAGGTACAGTGTATAATAAGTCATCAGTAGTCTTATCCCACCAGTCTAATTCTAATCTAAGTTTATCATTCCATAATCCTAAATCAAAACCGATGTTAACTGTTGTAGAAGTCTCCCATTTTGCATCAGGGTTACCAATTCTACTTGCAGCAAAACCTTCGTCTGCTCCAGAGTTCTGACCTCCAATTGGATAGAATGTTCTTCCTCTATTTGCGTTGTAAAGAGAGTACTGGTTGTTAGGGTCTACGTTTTCAGAGTTACCCATCTCACCCCAACCTGCTCTAACAACAAGTTCGTTGATATTATCGTTGTTCGACATGAAATCTTCATTAGAAATTCTCCATGCACCAGATACCGCTGGGAATACCCCGTATCTTGAATTGGCACCGAATCTTGAAGATCCGTCACGACGAAGGATACCAGTTACTAAGTATTTCTCATCGTAGTTGTAATCAAGCTTACCGAATACTGAGAAGAAATTAACTCCTTTGAATAAGTTTGAGTTTACAACTGGTGATTGTACTACACTTAAAGACTGGAAGTCTAAATCTGTAGAGAATGGATTGATACCCGAACCGTTGATATTTCTACCAGCTCCAGTATTTAAGGCTTCAATACCTCCAAGTACTCTAAGACCGTGCTTACCGAAATCTCTTTGATATTCTGCAGTGTTAGTGAATGTCCATGCATACGAGTATCCACTTCCTTCACCGAAGTTATCAGACGCCTGTGGCTCTGAATCTCCAAAATATCTGAAACCATAGTCTACATAGTGATAGTTACTGAACTGTCCACCTAAGCTTGTTCTCAAGGTAAGACCTTCGATTGGCTTGATAGTAGCATAAAGGTTACCAAATCCTCCAATGCTATAGTTCTTATCGCTTCCTTGATTGTTTACTAAACGACGTACTGGGTTACGTGGGTTGTTAAAACCAGCTGCTTTGGTAGAAGCATAACTTCCAAATTCATCAAATACAGGAATAATAGTTGGCATTCTATATGCAGAAAGAACTTCTGATTCATCATCAGCAACTTCTACTCCACCACCTCCACCGAAGATACCTACAGCAGAACGATATGTAGTTTGGAAATTTTCACCGATTGTTAACCAAGGAGTAACGTCAAACTCAGAGTTCACACGGAGTGCGAAACGCTGGAATTCTTGACCTAAAACAATACCGCTTTGGTCTTGTCCAGATAATCCGATGTAGAAACGAGAATTTTCATTACCACCGTCAAAACCTAATGTTACTCTTCGAACAGGTGCTTGTCTGGTAATCTCATCATACCAATTAGTACCTTCTTTGTTTGAGCGAATTAAGAACGTATTTAAAGGATCTGCGTCGTAAGCTGCTTGAATCGCTGTAAAGTTAGCATCTACTTGAGCTTGAGAAATGTTTGCTGATCCTACTCCAGTTGCAAATAAGTAATCTGGAAGAACAGGTGTAGCAGCCGATCCATACTGTGGGTGGGTATAGGCTACTGGCGTTCCATTTGCCGCCGCATTATTTTCGTATGCGATGTGCGTGTAACGCGCCATATCTGTTGGATTTAACATTTCAATAGATCCGTTTACGTTTGGATCAGTGAATCCTGTAGATACATTAAGTGAAATACTTGTTTCTCTTTTCGTTTTAGATCCTGATTTAGTGGTATAAACAATTACACCATTCGCCGCTCTTGCACCATAGATAGAAGCAGAAGCCGCATCTTTAAGTACTGTTGCTGTCGCGATGTCATCTGGATTGATAAAAGAAATGTCTTGTGTTGGTACCCCATCAACAATGTATAATGGACTGTTTCCACCGAAGGCGTTGAAACCACGTACACGAACCTGAGATGTTGTACCAGGCTGTCCGTTTGTGATTACAGTAACCCCAGGAACACGTCCTTGTAATTGCTGCTCAATGTTACCAGAAGGAATTCCCGCTAATTCATCTGCTTGTACAACAGATACCGCAGCCGTAGACTCCTTTTTAGTAAATGTTTGGTAACCCGTAACAATAACTTCTTCAAGTGCAGAAGCATCTTCAGCTAACATTACATCAATTGAAGATCTACCGTTTACTGAAACTTCTTGGGTTTGGAAACCTAAGTAAGAAACAACAAGTACGGCATCAGATGCAGCATTGATGGAATAATTACCATCGAAATCAGTTTGGGTTCCGTTTGTGGTTCCTTGCACGATAACGTTTGCACCTGGTAATGGTTCACCAGCTGAATCTGTTACTGTACCTGAAACGGTCATTTGTACAGGACTTAAACCTGTGTCATTCTTAATCTCTGGGTTGGAGTTGGCCCATGAATAGGCACTCGTACCAAAGACGAACATCAATAAAAAGAGACTCGTCAATGCTGACTGAACACTCTTCTTACTCAAAATCAAAATTCTGTGTCGGTTCATAATTTGTTTGAATTAATAGTTAGTTAAGCCTTTTTCGATAAAGGCATATAACAACAAGTATAACAAAATGATTCTTGAATAGAAAATTTTGTTAAGGATTTCACAACATTATACATGAAAGGAGGTCATTTGTAAAAATATTACACTACTTAAGCCTTTAGAGACACTTTAATCAGAATGAATACAAACTATTGATTTTAAGTATTTTACATTTTAAAAAAAGAATGACGCCATCACATCAAAAGACTAAATTCAATTATTTTTTCATTTTTTGATAAAATAGTACGCTACTTTTTTTTCTGTGATTTTCGAGCCAAAAAATCGATGCTTATTCAAGTTCAATAAGCAAGCGTTGATAGGAGCTTAAAGGTGGACTACCTCTATCTTTTACCTCAAAAATTAAGTGATAAATACCAGCTTTGGTTTCAGGGTCAAAATCCGATAGAGTAATTTGATCATTTTCAATGGATACTTTTGGATAATTTGACATCTTTTCTTCACTTAATTCATCATAAAAAAAGTGAGACATATTCCACTGATCAGCGTCAGGATCATCTACCGTGTATTTTAATTCAATTTGATTTTGTTCCGAAGGTCTCACTTTAATTTTTGTTTTTGCCAATTTAAAACTCGGAGCGTGATTGGCACTGCTGTAATCTGAAATACACCAATCCGCTCTTGCCGCAAAATCATTTTGAATTGCAGGAATCCATCGTGTTTGTGCATAACTCAAATCCATGGTCTTTGTAAATGGATTGTACTCTGAGATGTGTTCTCCATCAGACCAGAAAGGAAGCGTACTATCCAATTGGACCAAGCGACCTCCCCAGCCACCGTATTCAGGGTGTTCTAGGTTTTTAAGTCCTACATCAACCAAATGCAAGAAAGCAGGAGAATCTCCTTCAGAGATAAAATCATAGGGCTCGAAAGTTCCCCATTGCGCATTGACCAATCGATTTGGATCACCGTGTATGTGCTCAGGATCTCCTTCTTGTTTTTGCCCATCGCCATAGCTGTAATATTTCTTTAGTAATGGACCGTGATTATTAATCAGATCAGACATAAATTCTGCCTTTAAATACGACTGATAATCTTCTGGAACAACACGCTTCCAGAAATAAGCAAAACTCCAAAACTGATTGCTATTGTAATAGACTTTCACATCTGGCCATTTTTTGGAGATGTAATTTTTATAGGTAGCATCTTGATCTAGAATCGCATATATGACGGCCTTCTCTGTCACTTTTTGATAGACCTCATTCCAAGCAGAGGTTCCCCAAAACTCGTCTTCGATAGATTTCAAGGCTCGAGCGATGGTATTGGTTCCTCCCCAAACTTGTAAATAAAGTGGAGACCTATCATCATCTAAGAGTTTAGCCTTAATAAAATTAGAACCCTCGGTATCTTTGCTCATTTCTCCCTCAAAATCGATATTACCTACATAAATCTGATTGCGCAATTCATCAGGATGGGGATAATTTGAATCGTGAACTTTTAAATTGTCATAAACCTCAGCATAGGCTGAAATTAGATCTTGCATCCAATTCGTTCCAGGCCACCTCAAAGAAGTTCTCGACCCATAAAGCTCTTTGGTCATTTGCATTTCTGAAGTAAACGAAGTACCTAATCCGTCTCCCTTGTAATGCCATTGACTGCTGCTGTAAACCAAGCCCTCTATAGACATTTCATTAGCGTATAGTAAAAGGCGTATAAATGAATCTATATCATCAATTTCTCCGTCTGTGGTAATAATAGTTCTCGCTAAAATCTTTTGACTCTTAACTTGTGTCGACTCTGGAGTTGTTTCACATGAGAGCATGAAAAAGATGCTAACAAAAAAGAAACATTTTAATTTATTGATCATACTGAGTATCTAAAAATTTAAACCGCTTATCGCTATCGGCAGTTTCTGCTGCACTTCGGGTATTGATAACCATCACTTCAGGATTCCCCTTCACATTGGCGTTAGGCCAAATGGCCATTCCCTCAGCATTTGGATCTCCGGTTTTAATAAAATTAGCAAAGTAATTTTGAAAGGTCTCTGACACCACAAAGTCCTCGGCCGTCCACTGATAGTCATCAACTAAATGCAAGTTACCCATGGCGTACTCAATTTCGCACGCATGAGGTGCTCCAATAGGTTCCGTTAGTACTGTATCATCTTCGGAACGCTCTCTTGTTCCGCCGGCAAATCCTGCCACTAAATTTGCATTTTTCAACGGAGGTCTGTGCTTGGCGTACAAATAGCGATAAATAGGCTGATCACTATTTTTGCGATGCAGGTCATACCACTTATACGAGCTGTAAACAATGAATCGATCTGATGCCAAGCGCGTTGCCATGCGTTCTACTCCTCGAGGATCGTTTTTATCTGGCGCATAGAGTTTCTGAACTTTTCGATGTTCATCGGGATACAAGAATTCTATGGTTTTATTAAAATTCGATTCTGTCAATTCTTGATCTTGCATCATCGCCTGCGCAGGGATTTCAGCAGAATTCCACCCCAATAAGAGGGGTATTTGAGCCTGACTCCCTTCGTTAAAGATATCATTTAACGATTTTGGGAGAAAATAGCCATCCACCACCATGGGAAAACCAAAACGGCCAGATTCTTTATACATCTCATAAATTGCTCTGGTAGACAAGGATCTCAATTCTTCAATTGAATTGATTTCGAATTGCGCTAAGAATTTCTCACCTTCTTTTTCGGCTTGGTCAAGGGTCACTGGTGTCATGGTAGGATTAATGGCTGCACCACTCTCACCTATCGCTTTATCTATGAATTCTTTACTCAAGGGCGAAGCCATCTGTGCACTGACAGAAATAGAACCTGCAGACTCACCTGCAATGGTCACATTGTCGGGGTCACCTCCAAATTGAGCTATATTTCGACCTACCCATTTTAAGGCTTGAAGCTGATCTAACAAGCCATAATTCCCAGAGGCTTTATATGAGGCTTCTTCGCTGAGTTCGGGATGTGCCAAATAGCCAAATACATTCAAGCGGTAATTCACAGTAACCACAACGATACCTTTTTTGGACATGCTCTCGCCATCATAGCGATACTCAGATGCATCACCTGCAACATTACCTCCCCCATAGAAATAAACTAATACGGGTAAATTTTTGGTATTTCGATCAGCGGTGGTCCAAATATTTAGATAAAGGCAGTCTTCACTTACCCCAGCAGATCTGGATTTCATATCGCCAAAGACTAAAGGCTGCATAGGTCGAGGTCCAAATTTTTTGGTTTCTTTGACACCCTGCCAATTTTGCATTTCAACAGGTGCCTTCCACCTCAATGCTCCAACTGGCGGCTGAGCAAAAGGAACTCCTAAATAGGTTTGTACACCCGTGTGGGTATCATAACTTCCTTCTATGACACCTTTATCTGTTTCTACCTGAACGGCAAAAGCATTTGGATTTTGTGCGTTGGCTATCAGCACTCCTGCGAAAAAGGCAAGAAAAATATTTTTCATTTTTTCTATTGTATCGGTTAGATACAATAATACAACAAATGTGAATTAGTTTATATTTACGACGATGAAAAAAATAGTACTTCCCAAAAAAGAGGATTTCATTCCACATCTGGCCTATGACGCTGTCATTTTTGGGTTCAATGGTACTGAATTGAAAATTGTGATTTTGGAATACCAAAAAACCAATCACTTTGCCTTACCTGGTGGATTTGTTCGACACAATCAAAATTTAGATGAAGCCGTTTACCAGGGCGTTCAAAACCGAACAGGAATAAGTGACATTCAATTAGAGCAATGCCATACGTTTGGACACCAAAACAGAAGAGATAAAAAAGTACTAAAAGACATTTGCGAGGTACACGACCATCAAATCAAAGATGACCATTGGCTCTTAGGCCGCTTTATAAGCGTTTGTTACTATGCATTAATCAATTTTGAAGATGTAAGCCTTGAACCCGATGAACTCTCTGATTCAGTTGGATGGTACGGTCTTGATGAATTGCCTGAACTAATGCTAGACCACAAAGAAATGGTATCAAAAGCTCTAGAAGTACTTCAAAAAAACATAGACGAAAAATTGGTGGGCATGAATTTATTGCCAGAAAAATTCACCATGAAAGACCTTCAAAACGTCTACGAGAGTATTCTTCAAAAAAAATTGGTCAGAACTGCGTTTCAACGAAAAATCTTGGCTAAAGATATCTTGGTTCGACACGAAAAAAAATACACAGGCAAAGCACACAAAGCACCTTACCTATATAGTTTTAAACCTGTTTAAATATATTGGTTTACAATATTTTCGAAGTACTCTTGACGACCTGAGATTCGTTTGGGCTCACCATTTCGTGCCGCGATATCAAACAAATCTTTAAGTTGCAATCGCCCTTGTTCAAAATCTTTTCCAGAAGCACTGTCAAACGAATGATAACGCTCATCTCTTAATTTTTGATACTCCGAAGAAGAAATGATTTTATCAGCAGCAATAATACTTCGCGCAAAGGTATCTACCCCTCCAATATGCGCATAAAAGATATCCTTTTGGTCTGTTGAATTCCTGCGAATTTTAGCATCAAAATTGATTCCACCACCTTGAAGGCCTCCGTATTGTAAAAAGACAAGCATGGCTTCTGTTACCTCAACGAGATTATTCGGAAATTGATCGGTATCCCAACCGTTTTGATAGTCACCGCGGTTTGCATCGATACTCCCGAGCATACCATTAGATCCGGCTACAGCCATCTCGTGTTGCATGGTGTGACTCGCAAGGGTGGCGTGATTAAATTCCAAATTAATTTTAAAATCATCGGCCAATCCGTACTGATTTAAAAACCCAATAACCGTAGCTGCATCAAAATCGTATTGATGCTTCATTGGCTCCATTGGTTTGGGTTCGATAAAAAAGGTTCCTTTAAAGCCTTGACCTCTGGCGTAATCTCTTGCCATAGCTAAAAACTGTGCCATATGGTCTAGTTCTCTTTTGATGTCTGTATTGAGCAGCGACATATAGCCTTCACGACCACCCCAGAAAACATAATTTTCACCACCTAAAGCCATTGTAGCATCCAAGGCTAATTTGACTTGAGCTCCGGCATTGGCCACTACATTAAAATCTGGATTCGTAGCAGCACCGTTCATGTATCGTGGATTCGAAAAACAATTTGCAGTACCCCACAACACCTTAACACCAGAAGCCTTCTTTTTCTGGTTGATGTAATCCACAATACTCGTTAATCTCGACTCAGATTCACTCCAATTTGAACCCTCTCTTATCAAATCATAATCGTGGAAACAGAAGTAATCAAATCCGAGTTTGGTAATAAATTCAAAGGCCGCATCTGCCTTTTCTTTTGCCGCCTGAATAGGATCAGATGGAGCATCCCACTCATAAATTTGAGTTCCTGGGCCAAAAGGATCAGCTCCGGTTCCGCAGAACGAATGCCAATAAGCTACGGCAAATTTAAAATGCTCTCGAAGGGTTTTACCCGCAACGATTCGATCTGGATCGTAGTATTTATAAGCCAAGGGATTATCTGAATCTCTTCCCTCGTATTTGATTTCATTTATTCCTTTAAAATATTCTTTATCACCTATTAAAGCCATAATTTATTTAGTTATTAAGTTGATTAGTTATGATGAATTCCCAATTGTTGTATACCTCAATGATGTCTTCGTTTTCCACCTTGGGATGAAAGCTACGAACAAAATCGTTTTTTTCAATGCTTTGTGAGAACTGCTCTTGACCGAAGCTCACCATCTGACACGCACGAGCAGCACCTATTGCTCCTGTTGTATCATAGATTTGGATTTCGAGCTGTGTTAAGTCCGCAATTGTTTGACCGAAAATTTCTGCTTGAAATAAATTGTCGTTTCCAGCTTTGATGACCCCATCTGGTATTCCGTCTTCTAAAAGTATCTTGATTCCGTAATAAAATGAGAAAGCAATGCCCTCGAGTGCAGCTCTACAAATGGTGGCCTTATCATGCCGGTTAAATTGCATTCCTCTTAGCTCAAAATTCATTGGCTTATTCTCAAACATACGCTCTGGGCCGTTTCCAAAAGGAAAGACTAAAAGACCATCAGACCCCTGAGGAACTTTAGCAGCTAATTCATTCATCTGCACATAAGATTCCAGGTCTAAATTCTCTTTGATCCACTTGTACAATATCCCACAACCATTAATACACAGCAACTTACCTATACTTGTGTGCTGAGCACTGTGATTCACGTGGGCAAAATTGTTGATGCGCTTTAATTCTTTGGTCTTTTTTTGATCAGTAACGGCGTAGACTACTCCAGAAGTACCTGCAGTGGCTGCAATATCTCCTGAATTCAATACGTTCAAAGAGAGTGCATTATTGGGCTGATCACCAGCTCTATACAAAATTGGAGTTCCTTCAAGTAGGGCAGATTCCTGAGCTCCTTTTGCACTTACTTTAGACTGCTCACTAAAAGTGTCTACAAGATCTGGTAAATACCTGCTTGGGATACCGAGATTTTCTAAGAGTGCATCAGCTACTCTATTTCCTTCGAAATCCCAAAAAATACCCTCAGAGAGTCCGCTAATTGTCGTATTGATGACCCCAGTAAATCGATAGGCAATGTAATCCCCTGGAAGCATGATTTTGTCAATCTTATCGAAGATCTGTGGTTCATTTTCTTTTACCCATTTTAGCTTTGCAGCAGTGAAATTTCCTGGCGCATTCAATAAATGAGCAGCACTGTAGGTTTCCCCTAATTGTTCAAAGGCCTTTTCACCATAGGAAACAGCTCTTCCGTCGCACCAAATAATCGAAGGTCTGAGGAGGTTACCATTGACATCTAAGGTGACCAAACCATGCATCTGATAAGAAATACCAACCCCAATAATTTGTTCTGCATGCAATTGATGCTCTTCTCTTAACGCTTTAATACAATCACAGCAAATACGCCACCACAAGTCGGGGTCTTGTTCAGCCCACATTTGATGCGCTGCAATGATTTGCATTTCTTGTTCTGGTTTTGAAATGGATGCCTTGCATTCTCCCGAATTAACTTCAACTAATGCGGCTTTCACCGAAGAACTCCCTATATCCAATCCCAAAAAATACTTTTCCATACTACTGTTAATTTGTATGATTTAATCTAATATCCAAGGTTTTTCCGAAACCTTGGTCTACTCCTTTGTTTTCTAAACCCATGATTTTTCGAATGGTTGGAGCGATTTGATTCGCGTAAAACTGCCCCTGATTTTGAAGCTCTCCTTGCGGCTCTACTCCAGCACCATAAATCATGATCCAAGTCTGGTCGGCACCAGAGACTGAGGCGCCGTGAGATTTCCAACTCTCAATAGGAACAGTTCCTCTACCGTGGTCTGTGGTAATAATAAACAAGGTTTGATTGCGATAAAAGTCATCATTTTGAGTAAGTTCCCATAGTTCTTTTAATAAGGCATCAGTATTGTGAGTCGCCTTTATATAGGCTTCATAGTTTCCGTTATGCGCAAAATCGTCGGTCTCACCGTAAGCGATGTATACCAAATCTGGATGGTATTTTTTGATAAACGCTTTGGCGTACTGATGCGTAAATCCATCTAAACGAACAGTTGACCATGGGCTTGGTACTTGTTGTTGTAGATCATTTAAAAGTCTTTCCTCAGGGCTCAGTGCCTGGTGATTTGCAGGCTCAAAACCTGCATTGACATATACTCCAGAGCGTTCTTCATTGACAATAAAGGGAAATACATCCCAACTTCCGAAAGCTGCACTCGCGTAGGGTCTTTTTGCGATTTGCTGATACTCTTCAAGCACGGTCACATTAGGATTGTTGATTTTGGAGTTTGAGGTGATGCGCTCATCATCTGCTTTTCCTGTTAGTATTTCATTGTATCCAGGATAGGAAAACCACATTTTATTGGTCAGGTTGACCTTGTTTTGAAAATGACGATTTCCGTATACTGTACCCATTTTTACCACCGAATTCCACACAAAAGGCATTAAGGAGGCTCTTTTTTCTTGAACAGAAGTAGGGCTCATAAATTCTTCAAGTTGTTTCGGATTTGAGGTGAAAGATTTAGTGTGAACTAAAACAGAATCAACTCCCGTGAAAAGCTCCTGCCATCTCAGGCCGTCGAGGGTAATTAAGAAAACTTTTGTTTTGTCTTGCTGTGCATTTAGATTTGATGTGAAGCCTGAAAAACTCAGACACAGCATCAACGCAAATAAAAATTTAGCGCTTTTCACCTTTGAGATGTTTAGATTTAGTTAGTCGCTTAAAGTTATAAAATAGAAGTCATTCTTTTCAGTAAATACGATTTCATTTCAAATTTGTATTTTGTTAGAAACTAACTAATCATGAAAACTATCAAGATCTTCTTTATTTGCTTTGCATTAGCTCTGCTAAACTCATGTGCCCCGACCTCTGATGATTATATCGAAATTTCAAAAAGCGACTATAAAAATCAACTTCATGGATTTTGGCTAGGACAATGTATCGCCAATTGGACAGGACTGATTACTGAAATGGATAAAATTGGTTTTGACACCCCCAACACCTCTTCTGAATTCTATACTCGTGATAATTGGGGAGCTCAAGATTTACCGAATTTGTGGGGTTCGAACAACTATTCTCAAAATATTGATTTTATCTACGCCGAAGGAGATAGTCTTTGGGGAGCAGATGACGATACAGACATCGAATACATCTATCAAGAATTATTACTGGAAAATAAAACACCTAAACTAAGTGGTGAACAAATTAAAAACGGCTGGCTCAAGCACATCAAAGCCGAAGAAGAAAACTACCTATGGGTTTCTAATCAAACTGCTTTTGATTTAATGGGTGAGGGCGTAGTACCACCAATGACTTCAGACCCAGAACTGAACTCGAACTTTAATATGATTGACGCCCAATTGACTACTGAAATTTTTGGTTTTTATGCACCTGGATATCCTGAAATTGCGGTCGATTTAGCACACTTACCCATACGCACGACTGCACGAGAAGAGGCTGCTGAAATATCAGAATTCTATGTGCGCCTCTATGCCCTTGGAGCTGTTCCCTCAGACCAAAGTCCAAAAGACCGAATTTTTGGAATGGCCGAAGAGGCTAGATCCAAAATGGATGATGCTGGATATCCTGCAAAAATGTATGACTTTGTAAAATCAAATTATCTCGAAGGTAAAAGCTGGGAAGAAACTAGAGATCAACTTCACCTTAAATACCAAATCAACCAAGAGGACAATTATAAAATGGCCACAACCGACACCATTTGTCAAGGTTGCTTTGCAGCTGGAATCAATTTTGGTGCAGGAATGATCAGCTATTTTTATGGGGAAGGTGATTTTAAAGAAACGGTCAAAATAGGAGCACTATGCGGCTGGGACTCAGATAATCCTACGGCCACCTGGGGTGGATTGTTAGGGTTTATGTATGGAGCCGAACAATTATCCGCTGATTTTGGAGTTGATTTCTCAAACCAATTCAACATACACAGGACAAGACAAGGCTTTAAAAACAATGGTATGGACACTTTTGAAAACATGGCAGATAAGGGAATTCAAATCATTGAAATGGTCAACACCAATTTCCAGCTTTATGAGGAGCAAGATGAAATGTGGTTGTTAG
>WTJC01000049.1 GCA_011525015.1 Flavobacteriales bacterium | reverse complement strand
GATACACATTTGCTGGTATCTGCTCGATATCTAAAATACAAAGACGTGAGCCTATTTCTTCTCTTAAATCCTCGTTGTCGATCGTTCCATCTTCTTTGATATCCACTCTTAATTGAGCCAATAAAGAGGCTATTTCATAGGTGTCTCGATCAGCTTGAAGCACAGACGAAATGGCTAAGAGTATCTTTGCCTTATTATCCGTAGAAAAGAAACTAAAATCCTCTGAAAGAGTGTACTCTTGGTTTATACCAAAAGCAGCTAATACTTCATTTAGCGCTTGTTTTTTTGCCTTTCCAAAGCGTTTGCTTCTTCTACCACCAATCAAATCATTTTGAATAAGGTACTTGACCCGCTCAGATTCTAGGTGAGAAAGAACGTTTATATTGAGTTCACTACTCCATTCGAAAATCCCTACCAAATCTAATTCTCCATCAGAGACTTGATTACGCACTTCATCCCAGTAATAGCCATTAGCCACCGCTAAAGCGATATCATCATCAATATCATCAATATTAAGTTCGTATTCACCATAGGCATTGTCAACAATAGAGAAGTAATCTTTACCTGTCTGACGAAGGTCTTTGTCATCTAATTCATAAAATGAGATGTTAGAGCCGGGTAAATAGCTCCCTTTGGTAATACTACCCTTAAGATCAACAGAAAGTATTTCAACTTGTGTGTCTTGAGAACAAGAAAAGAACACCATTATAAAAATGGTGTAAAGGGACAATTTTTTCATCTCGATGTTTATATAGGTATTCTAATCTAAGAAATAAATAAGCTCAAGAAGAAAAAACTATGGGAACAATAGGGGTTATCCTATATTTTATCTAGAAACTTTAAAACTATAGCTAACATATACTAATACAGCTTCAATCTTGTAACAAAACAGAACTCAAAAAGAGTAGGGGGGTGAGATTTTTTTAAGAGTTTTTGGCTTTTTTTGGCTTTTCTGAAACTAGCTAGATATTTTATCTAGAATACACCTAGTTCATTTTACGTTAATATTGTTGCCAATATGTTGCTTTTACTACAAATAAAAAATCCTAAAATATTGAATATCAATATAATAGGATTTTATCAAGTGCTCACGACTGGAGTCGAACCAGCACATCCGTAGGACACTACCCCCTCAAGGTAGCGCGTCTACCAATTCCGCCACGTGAGCCGATACAAAAAAAGCTAAGGCAGCCGCCTTAACTTTTTTGTGACCTGACTGGGGCTCGAACCCAGGACCCTCTCCTTAAAAGGGAGATGCTCTACCAACTGAGCTATCAGGTCAAATTGCGGGTGCAAATATACAGTCATTTGTCGATAAAACAACACTCTTAACCATAAATTAATTTTGAATTTTAAGTACTTGAAATAAGGCACGAAGATTTTAACTTTGTACTCCGTGCATTTAACATGCCTTCTGTATGTTAAGTGCTCAAATTCTATACTCAATGAATATTGTACTACTTGGTTATATGGGTTGTGGTAAATCCACTATTGGGCTAAGGCTTGCAGAACGGCTTAAGCTTCGTTTCTTTGATTTAGACGAATTAATCGAAGCGCAAGAAGGTCAGCAAATCTCTGAGTTATTTGCATCAAAGGGGGAGTTATACTTTAGAAAAACTGAAGCAGAGGTCCTGAGATCTTTTATAGCTGAGAATGACAACTTTGTTTTGTCCCTCGGTGGAGGAACACCTTGCTATGCCAATAATATGGATTTTCTACTTGAGCAGCATCTAAAGACTGTGTACCTCAAGGCTCAGCTCAAAACCTTAGTCGAACGTTTACGAGATCAGAAAGAGCAGCGGCCGTTAATTTCTAGTTTTGACGAGTCTGAATTAACCGAATTTATTGCAAAACATTTGTTTGAACGCAGATACTATTACGAAAAAGCAGGGCTTCATTATCCCGTTGAAGCCCAAGGGATTGAGCAGTCGGTTATAGCATTAGAAAAACAATTATTCTAAGACCACTTGAAAGGCTTCTGGAGTCAAACTCACCTTAACATTTTCGTGAGAAGAGGTCGATAAAGAAATTCCTTTAAAATCAGCTTTTACAGGATATTTTTTATGGTTTCTATTGACTAGAACAGCAGTTTTAATTTGACGCATGGGTTGCTTCAAAAAAGGTTGTAGGCTAAACAATAGGGTAGAGCCAGAATTTAACACATCGTCAATGACCACTACTGATTTTTGATGTAAATCTTCGGCATTGCGTTTTGGATTTAAAACAATGTCTTTTTCAATCGGATTTTTTTTGTCGATTTCTATAGCCAACAATTCTATGTTTAAATCGCTGATTTTTTCAAGCTCATCAGCAATTAATTGAGCTAGAATAAATCCTTCACCTCGAACGCCAGCCACAATTAAGTCCTCTTCTGAAATATTGTCTTCGTAAACCTGATAGGCCATTCTTTTAATAATATGGGTGATTTGCTTGTGAGCTAGTATGATATCTTTCATGATTGATCCTCGATATAATCTTTTAAATCTCTTCGGTCTTTTTTTGTAGGTCGACCTGTTCCTTTTTCCCTGTAATATTTTTGCGCTAAGTTGGACAGTTCAGCGTTTGAAAAAGCATCGGCCTCTGTGAGGTCTTTTCTAAACTGATCCAACCATTTTGCTGCCATCCTGGATTCAGGTATGGCGATGATCTCTAATTTTCGCTCGATTTGATTGATACGGGTTTTGATGATATCTCCGGGGAAAACCTCCTTCGAAGGCTTTGTGGTTTCATCATTCAACAAGACCCTTCCTTTTTTGCATGCTTCTGTCGCCTGAGTACGTGTCTTGTAATATCGGGTACACCACAAAAATTTATCAATACGCATAACGCAAAACTTTGTTAAAGGTCTCCCACAAAAATAGCGGAAAATTGTATCTTGCGCGCTTAAATAACAAATACATATGCGTAAGGTCTTAGTGACATTAGGTTTGCTGCTAGTATTAGGAGCTTGTAAGAAAGAAGATGATCCTGTTGAAATCGTACCACCGCGCTTTTTATCAGAAGTTGCACCAGAGAACGATGCAGAAATTAGAGCATTTTTAGATTCACATTTTTACAACTATGAGGATTTCGAAAATCCACCCGCAAACTTTGACTTCCGAATTGTTTTAGACACCATTGCTGGTGACAATAGCGATAAGAGACCACTTTCTGAGTTTGTTCAAAGCGGAACAACCCTGGTAAATTCTTTTGAATTTACGGTAGATTACAATGAAACCGACATAGAGCACACCTATTATTACTTCACAGCCAGGGAGGGTGAAGGGCCTAAGCCTAGTGTTGCCGATTCTGTTTTTGTTCGATATCAAGGGCAATTATTAGACGGAAATTTATTCGACCAAGTCGCCGATGGTGGTGTTTGGTTTGATTTAGCTCAGATACAAGCGCCATTGCAAGGTTTTAGAGGTTTTACCGAAGGGATGCAGCATTTTAAAACAGGAGGAACACCTATTGTCAATAACGATGGAACTTTCTCTGTTGAAAATTACGGTGTAGGGATGTTTATTTTTCCATCTGGATTGGGAGGGTTTAACAGCCTTACAGCAAGAATTCCTCAATATTCCCCACTTATCTTTCAAGTTGATTTATTGACTTATAATCCTACCGATCACGACGGTGATGGAATTCCTTCGATTCAAGAAGACTTGAATGGAAACGGATACTTGTATGATGACAATACCGATGCTGACTACGAAAACGACATCAATTCAAATCGATTTGCCGACTTCTTAGATTCTGATGATGACGGAGATGGGTACCGAACGCGTCTTGAAATCACTTTCGATCAGGAAGGTAATCCTGTTTTTCTAGACACAGATGGCGATGGAATCTTCGACCACTTGGACGCCGACAGTTGGCCTCCAAGCGCCGAAGAAGAAGACAATTAAAGTTTTAAGGATAAGCTTAGAATCAGCTGTTTTTGACGTAAGTCAATGCGTTCAGCATCTATAGTGGTTACTTTATTGAGTAAACTCACCTCATTACTGTTCATACCTCTTTCGTATCTAAAATCAAGTCCTAATTTTTTTCCGAGATTGATACCAACACCCAATTGGGTTCCAATTGTAAAAGCTTTAGCCTCATCGATAATACTGGTACCATCGATTTCAGAGTCCAATAAAATTTGAATCGCTGGACCTGCAAAGAAATTGAGTCCAAACAATTTAACTCCAGCTAAAACGGGAACATCGATTTTTGAGGTTTTTAAATCTGCCTCATTATAGCCCGATTGTGTTTTTGTATACCAAACTTCAGGTCGTAAAAAAATCTTGTTGCCAAGCTTACCATAGACTCCTACGTGAAAACCACCCTGTGTTGCCGAGGATAAACTGAGTTCTCCCAATTCAGATAATTCACCGTTTGAATTGAAATTCAATCCTGCGTTAATACCAAATGAACTCCCTTTTTGAGCATTTACACTCATGGCTGTAAACAGGAGTAATAGTCCAAAAAAACTGATTTTTTTCATGTTGAAAATATTTAAGGTTTACGTGAAATCGCACGAAGGGCAGCGGCCTCAATAGCTTTCGCATCGATTTGATACTTAGCCATGAGTTGCGCTGGTGTTCCACTTTCTCCAAAAGTGTCCTGCGTTGCGACAAACTCTTGAACTGTGGGCAAATGTTGTGCCAAAGTTCTTGAGATACTCTCGCCGAGTCCTCCTAAATAGTTGTGTTCTTCTGCTGAAACCACACATTTTGTTTTTCGAGCAGAATCAATAATAGCTTTTTCGTCTAATGGCTTAATGGTATGGATATCAATCACTTCTGCCGATATGCCTTGGTCATTTAGTGCTTGTGCAGCTTGAATAGCTTCCCATACAAGATGTCCTGTAGCCATAATACTCACATC
This sequence comes from Flavobacteriales bacterium, assembly GCA_011525015.1. GTDB lineage: Bacteria > Bacteroidota > Bacteroidia > Flavobacteriales > Flavobacteriaceae > UBA3478. Next base: position 10,077 of record WTJC01000049.1, on the reverse strand, counting down.
CGATCCCTCGATCATTTTCAGGGCCTTACCTATTTCAAATTTTTGATTAACAGGGGTGAAATTCGCCACCTTAGGTCGACCAAATCTCAAGTAAACCGGTCCTTTATGCTCGGCAATTGCCAAGGTTGCTGCTTTGGTTTGGTTGTAATCACAAGGATTGATTACCGTCATTCCAGGAAGCATTTTCATCAATCCGATATCCTCTAAGATTTGATGCGTTGCTCCATCTTCTCCAAGGGTTAATCCTGCATGCGAAGCGCATATCTTTACATTTTTCCCCGAATAGGCGATAGACTGTCTGATTTGATCGTAAACTCTTCCGGTAGAGAAGTTGGCAAAGGTTCCGGTAAAAGGAATCTTTCCACCTATAGTAAGCCCCGCAGCAATACCCATCATATTCGCCTCAGCGATTCCCACTTGAAAGAAACGCTCTGGATTTTCATCAATAAAGGTTTGAATTTTTAAAGAACCTACTAAATCTGCACATAACGCCACTACTTGTGGATTGGTTCTTCCCAGTTCAGTCATGGCATCACCGAAACCACTTCTTGTGTCTTTTTTTCCTTGATCTGTATATGTATTCATTTTTTTGAGGTCGTTATGATTAATAATCTCCTAAGGTTTCTGGATTTTGGGCAAGAGCCGTTTCTAACTGCTCATCGTTAGGAGCTTTACCGTGCCATGCGTGGGTATGCATCATAAAATCTACACCATTACCCATAACGGTGTTCATAACAATACACACGGGTTTACCTTTTCCGGTTTCTGATTTTGCCTGCTTTAAACCTTCAACAACTTGACTCATGTCGTTTCCGTCTTCAATACTCAGTACAGTCCAACCAAAGGTTCTAAATTTCTCTGCGATATCGCCAAGAGCACACACATCTTCTGTCGTTCCATCGATTTGTTGTCCATTTCGGTCAATAGTAGCGATAAGATTATCGACATTATTTGCCGATGCATACATGATAGCCTCCCAGTTTTGACCTTCTTGAAGTTCACCATCTCCGTGAAGACTGTAAACGATACTTGCGTCTGTATTCAGCTTTTTGGCTTGAGCAGCTCCTATAGCCACAGACATACCTTGACCCAATGAGCCTGATGCAATTCTGACACCTGGCAAGCCTTCGTGTGTGGTTGGGTGACCTTGAAGTCTTGAATCCAACAATCGAAATGTATTGAGCTCTTCAACAGGAAAGTAGCCTCTTCTCGCCAAAACGCTGTAGTATACTGGAGAAATATGTCCATTGGACAAAAAGAAGAGATCTTCGCCCTTTCCATCCATATCAAAAGAGGTGTCTTGAGTCATAATTTCATTGTACAAGGCGACAAAATATTCAGCGCAACCCAGCGAACCTCCAGGATGTCCGGAATTCACTTTATGCACCATTCTCAAGATGTCTCTTCGAACTTGGGTAACAAGTTTTTCTAAGTCGTGTAGGTTATTCATGTTCATCGATTAATATTCGATAAAAGTAACACCTTATCTTTGCCCTATAAAGAAAAACGATTGAAATTTAGTTTAGAAAAAATTGAGGGTAAGGCAAGAGCGGGTTCAATCGTCACGGACCACGGCGAAATACAAACGCCAATATTTATGCCCGTTGGAACCCTAGCTACCGTAAAAGGAGTTCATCAACACGAACTTAAAGAAGACACCAAAGCCCCTATAATTCTCGGTAATACTTATCACTTATATCTTCGTCCTGGAATAGAGGTCATCAAAAAGGCTGGAGGGCTGCACCGTTTTATGGGATGGGATAGGAGTATTCTAACCGATAGTGGAGGATACCAAGTCTATTCATTAGCCGATAATAGAAAAATTAATGAAAATGGGGTGCAATTTAAATCGCATATTGATGGTTCAAAACATTTATTTACTCCAGAAAGTGTAATGCAAATTGAACGCGATATCGGAGCCGACATCATCATGGCCTTTGATGAATGTACGCCCTATCCTTGTGACTACAAATACGCAAGTGATTCTATGCACATGACCCATCGTTGGCTGGATCGCTGCATCAATGCCTTGGCAGAAATTCCATATACCTATGATTACGAGCAGGCTTTTTTTCCAATTGTTCAGGGTTCTACATACAAGGATTTGAGAATTCAGTCTGCCGAATACATCGCAAAAGCAGATGCCTTTGGAAATGCCATAGGTGGTCTATCGGTTGGAGAACCCGCCGAAGAAATGTATGCCATGAGCGAGGTAGTTTGCAATGTGTTGCCCGAGCAAAAGCCCAGATATTTGATGGGCGTAGGTACTCCAGTTAATTTATTAGAGAATATTGCCTTGGGTATCGATATGTTTGATTGTGTAATGCCGACAAGAAATGCCCGAAACGGAATGCTTTTTACCTCTGAGGGCACCATCAACATTAAAAATAAAAAGTGGCATGATGATTTTTCTCCCATTGACGAAAACGCACACTCTTATGTGGATACTTCTTATTCAAAAGCCTATTTAAGGCATTTGTTTGTGGCAAATGAATTTTTGGGGAAACAAATCGCCTCTCTTCACAATTTGGCTTTTTATCTTTGGTTAGTCAAAGAAGCCAGAAAACACATTTTAGCAGGAGATTTTTACGAGTGGAAAAATAAGATGGTTTCAAAAATGGATAAGCGCCTGTGAGACTAACGATATTAGATAAGTACATACTGAAAAAGTATTTGACGAGTTTTTTGGGGATGTTCATCATTTTCATTCCCATAAGTATACTCGCAAGTCTCGCTGAGAAAATCAATAAAATTCTAGACAATAAAGCTCCGTTTTTAGAGGTGTTAGAGTACTATGGAAATTTCACCTTGGTATTGGGGAATATTTTAATGCCCATTTTACTTTTTCTATCTATTATTTTCTTTACTACACGATTGACAGAACGAAGTGAAATCGTTGCGATGCTCAGCTCAGGCGTTTCGTTTAACCGATTTTTAAGGCCTTACTTCATTGGAGCTACTATTGTGGCCTTATTGATTTTTTTAATGGGATCTTTTATTGTTCCCAATGCCAGTGTTCAATACCACGAGTTTGAGTACGACTACTTTCACAAAGGAAGAAATGACAGGCAAACGCGAAACATATTTAATCAAATCAACAATCAAGATTATGTGTATGTGAGCTTTTTTGACCCCAATCGAAATATTGGTTACTACTTCACATTTGAACACTTTAACGAAGACCAAACGCTTGATTATAAAATAACATCCACCAATATTAAGTGGGTGCCAGTTGACACCATTTATTCTCTTACCTCTTACACTAAGCGAAAATTTAGAGAAGGCAAAGAAATCATTGAAAAAAAGCGACAGTTAGATACCCTTTTTAATTTCACCATAGACGACTTGATGCCGGTATCTTACATTGCCGAGACTAAAAACCTATTTGAACTCAATGAATTTATTGATGATCAGCAGCGAAGAGGAGCCTCTAATGTAAATGTCTATGTTTTGGAAAAGTACAAAAGATGGGCATTGCCTATTTCGGCATATATCCTGACGGTTATTGCCGTTTCTGTAGCCTCCATTAAAAGAAGGGGAGGAATGGGAGCTACTCTTGCCTTCGGAATGTTTATTGGATTCATTTATGTCTTTTTTGAACGCATTTTTGGAGTGCTCGCAAAACAGGCTGATTTTTCTCCTTTGATGGCCATTCTTATTCCCAATGTACTTTTTGGAATTTTAGCCTTCATTATGTTGCAGAGAGCAAAGCGTTAATCACTATATTTGTCGTTCAACTTTAGCGATAAAAACATTCATTACATGGAGTATTTAGAGTTTGAATTACCCATTAAAGAACTTGAAGATCAATTAGTTAAGTGTGCTTCTATTGGCGAAGAAAGTGAAATAGATGTCACCGAAACTTGTGATAAAATTCAAGAGAAATTAGACGAAACCAAAAAAGAAATATACAAGAACTTAACGCCTTGGCAGCGCGTTCAAATTTCCAGACATCCTAATCGTCCTTACACTATGGATTACATTAAGGCCTTGTGTGGAGATACCTTCTTGGAATTGCACGGTGACCGAACCGTAGGTGATGATAAGGCCATGATTGGAGGATTGGGAAAAATCGGAGATCAGAGCTTTATGTTCATCGGACAACAAAAAGGATACAATACCAAAACCAGACAGTACAGAAATTTCGGGATGGCGAATCCTGAGGGATATCGAAAAGCATTGCGACTGATGAAATCTGCTGAAAAATTTGGAATCCCAGTTGTGACATTTATAGATACTCCAGGGGCTTATCCCGGCGTTGAAGCAGAAGAGAGAGGTCAGGGTGAGGCAATTGCACGAAACATACTAGAAATGTCTAGACTGAAAGTGCCAATCATTTGCTTTATTATCGGCGAAGGTGCCTCAGGTGGAGCCTTAGGTATTGGAGTAGGAGACAAAGTTCTTATGCTTGAAAACACTTGGTACTCTGTGATTTCTCCAGAATCTTGCTCATCGATATTGTGGAGAAGTTGGGAGCACAAAGAAGAGGCTGCCGCAGCACTGAAGTTGACGGCCAAGGACATGAAGCGAATGTCTTTAGTCGACGAGATTGTTAACGAGCCATTAGGTGGTGCGCACTCGAATCGAGAAAAAACATTTGATACTGTACGAAATACAATTGTCAAACATTATAAAACCTTAGCAGCACTTACCCCAAAAGAACTTGTCAAGCAGCGCATGGAGAAGTACTTTGAAATGGGTGTATATCAAGAATAATACATCAAATGGCAGAACGGCTTCCAAATACTTCAATACAACAAACAAACCCCTCTGTGGTGAGTTTAGAAAAGGGAAAAATCCCTCCTCAGGCTATTGACCTCGAGGCTGTAGTATTGGGCGCCATGCTTATTGATAAAAAAGGAGTTGATGAAGTCATTGATATCTTACATAAAGATGTTTTTTACGTAGAGGCGCATCAACATATTTTTGAAGCTGTTTTTCAGTTGTTTCAAGAGGCTCAGCCCATTGACTTACTGACTGTGTCGAACAAGCTCAAAACGAATGAGAAACTCGATGTGGTTGGTGGAGATTACTACCTGATCGAACTCACTCGAAAAGTAGGTAGTTCTGCTCACATCGAATTTCATGCTCGAATCATTTTGCAAAAATTTGTTCAGCGCTCTTTAATCAAAATTTCTACGGAAATCATTGAAGATTCTTATGCTGACAACAAAGATGTTTTTGATTTGTTGGATGAAGCAGAAGCCAAGCTTTACGAAGTGACCCAAGGCAACTTAAAAAAATCTGTTGAAACGGCTCAAGATTTGGTCATTCAAGCCAAACAAAAAATAGAAGAGATTTCAAATAAGGATGGGCTTAGTGGTATTCCTTCAGGATACGACAAGCTCGACAAGCTGACCTCTGGGTGGCAACCTAGTGATTTAGTCATAATCGCTGCTCGTCCTGGTATGGGTAAGACGGCTTTGACACTTTCAATGGCGAGAAACATCGCCGTGAATACCAATATTCCGGTAGCCTTTTTCTCCTTAGAGATGTCGTCGGTTCAGCTGATTACACGTTTGATTTCATCAGAAACAGGCTTGACCTCTGAAAAGCTTAGAACAGGTAAATTAGAAAAACACGAGTGGGAGCAGCTCAACGTCAAAGCAAAAGCACTAGAGTCTGCACCTTTGTATATAGACGATACACCTTCACTTTCTATTTTTGATTTGAGAGCGAAGGCCAGAAGATTGGCTTCACAACACAAAATAAAACTCATCATCATTGACTACCTACAACTGATGACCGCTGGAAGCAGTCAAAAGGGAGGTAATCGAGAACAAGAAATTTCGACCATTTCAAGAAACCTCAAGGCTCTGGCAAAAGAATTGGATATACCTGTGATCGCCCTGTCTCAATTGTCTCGTGCTGTAGAGACAAGAGGAGGTTCAAAACGCCCACTGCTCTCTGATTTAAGAGAGTCTGGTGCTATCGAGCAAGATGCTGATATCGTTTCGTTTATCTATAGACCAGAGTACTATAAAATTGATGAATGGGATGATGAAGATCAATCTCCTACAGATGGGCAGGCAGAACTTATTATCGCCAAGCACCGAAATGGAGGTTTAGAGAACATCCGATTGAAGTTCATCGGTGAACTCGGTAGATTCGAAAATTTAGAAGACTTCGATATGCCTTTTGAATTTGAGTCTAAAATGAATGATAATTTTGATCAGTCTTCGTTTAGAACCAATCCAAACGATGCCTTTGACGGATCAAATGACGATATGCCTTTCTAATTAAGCTCCTTCTATTTGCTGAACTAATTGAAGTAGTACGTGTTCTACCCCACGCTCTTCATTACTCAAGGTTTGAAAACGCGCTGTTTTTACCACATTTGGATGTGCGTTGCCCATGGCGTAACTCCAAGGAGTCAATTCAAGCATTTCTATATCATTATTAAAGTCTCCAAAAACCATAATTTCCTCTGGATGAACTCCCTTGTCTTTTAATAATTGATTTAGTGCAAATCCTTTGTGGGCATCTACATGCGAGATATCCACCCAATGATTTCCCGATACTTTAACCTTGTAATACTTCTCCAAGGATTTCACGTAGGGATAGATTTGTTCTTCTGCATTTCCGTTGTGATTGAGCGCAATTTTTAAAACGGTATGTCTGAGATCTTCATAGGATTTCACCTGCTCATGTCCGATATAAAACTCACTTAAATAGGTTAAAAAGCGTTCTGATACACTTGTGGTTAATGCAGTACCATTGCAGCACAATACCGAGTGAATATCTTCTTGGAGTTTTATCGTATCTATAATTCTAGATACATCTTCTTTTTGAAGCGTACACTGATGTAACAACTGATCTTTATGCATGGTCATGGCTCCGTTTTCTGCAATAAAAATGACATCTTCTGCAATTGGAGCAAGTTTTTCATACATGCTGTTGTATTGCCGTCCACTAGCGGCGATAAAACCGACACCATGTGCTTTTAGTCGCGCATAGAGGTCATAAAAAAGCGTACTGACTTGATGGTTGTTGTTTAACAAGGTGCCATCCATATCAGAGACGATATACTTTATAGGTCGGTTGGGTAATTTCATACTTTAAAAATATAAAAAACCCGATGCCTTGGCACCGGGTCTTATGATTTCTAGCGGAAAATCTTATTTACTTAATCTTGTCTACAACTGCTTTAAAAGCGTCTGGATGATTCATCGCTAAGTCAGCAAGTACTTTGCGATTTAATTCAATTCCATGCTTTTTACAGGCACCCATAAACTGTGAGTAAGACATGCCGTGTTGGCGAGCTCCAGCATTAATTCTAGTAATCCATAAAGCTCTAAATGTTCTCTTTTTATTTCTTCTGTCTCGGTAGGCATATAACAATGCTTTTTCTACCGCATTTTTTGCTACAGTCCAAACGTTTTTTCTTCTACCGAAGTAACCTTTGGCTTGCTTCATTATTTTTTTTCTTCTTGCTCTTGACGCTACTGCGTTTACTGATCTTGGCATAATTAATTATTTTTTGTAGTAGGCGATCTTAATTTTTAGATACTTTGATAGGCGCTACTCCATGGTTAATAAATAGACCTTTGAAATTATTATTTCAGTCGTAATTGTGTTTTGATACTGTCCACATCTGAATCGTGTACTAATCCAGAGTGCGTAAGTCTCAGTTTTCGCTTTTTAGATTTTTTGGTCAAAATATGACTCTTAAAAGCGTGCTTTCTTTTGATTTTTCCAGAACCCGTAATGGTAAACCTTTTCTTGGCACTGGATTTTGTTTTCATTTTTGGCATAACTCTATCTAATTTATTCCCGCTAGGAAATTACTTTTTTACTGTTTTTGGCGCGATGAACATCGTCATTCGCTTACCTTCTAACTTTGGCATTTGTTCAACCTTACCAAGTTCTTCTAGTTCTTGTGCTAAACGCAAGAGTAGAATTTCACCTTGATCTTTATAAACAATAGAACGTCCTTTAAAAAAGACAAAGGCTTTTAACTTGGCACCTTCTTTTAAGAACTTTTCCGCATGACGTTTTTTGAATTCAAAATCGTGATCGTCTGTTTGAGGCCCGAATCGGATTTCCTTAACGATGACTTTGGTCGCTTTAGCCTTGAGTGCTTTATCTCTCTTTTTTTGCTCGTATAAAAACTTCTTATAATCGATTATTTTACAAACTGGCGGATCTGCTTTTGGCGAAATTTCAACCAGATCGAGCTCCATTTCTTGAGCGATGCCTAAGGCTTTTCTAGTGGGATAAATACCGACTTCTACATTGTCTCCAACGAGTCTCACTTCAGGAATTACAATTTCCTCATTAGTGCGATGCAGCTTTTTATTCTCCCTCCTAGGCTGCGGTCTTGATCTTCTACGTATTGCTATTGTTTCTAAATTTTAGTTAAACTTCATTTTTAAATGGCTGCAGTGTTTTCGACACTTCCGCCTCGATTTCTTTTACAAAATCTTCCTCGCTCATCGATCCTAAATCTTCACCTCCGTGCTTTCGAATAGACAACATTTCGCCTTGTTGTTCTTTTTCTCCAAGAATAACCATGTATGGAATTTTCTGCATTTCGGCTTCCCGAATTTTCTTTCCAATGGTCTCATTTCTAGCATCAACGAGGGCGCGAATTTCGTAATTTTCTAATGATTTTAAAACTTTTTGAGCGTATTTTTCTTGTTTCTCTCCAATAGGAAGTACCATTACCTGGGTTGGGATGAGCCACAGTGGAAAGTTTCCACCTGTGTGTTCTAATAAAAGTGCAACAAATCGTTCCATGGAACCAAATGGAGCTCTGTGAATCATTACAGGTCTATGAAGCTGATTATCAGAACCTTTATAGGTGAGGTCAAATCGAACAGGGAGGTTGTAATCGACCTGAATAGTACCCAGTTGCCATTGTCTACCTAATGCATCTTTAATCATGAAGTCGAGTTTTGGCCCGTAAAAAGCAGCCTCTCCTTCTTCTATGACGTATTTGAGTTGCTTGTTTTCTGCAGCTTGAATGATTGCTTTTTCGGCTTCTTCCCAAACGTCAGCCTCTCCTATGTATTTATCGAGATTACTCATGTCTCTGACAGACACTTGGGCTGTAAAGTTCTCAAATCCTAGAGAACTCAATACGTATAAGGTGAGGTCGATAACCTGCTCAAATTCTTCAAGAAGTTGGTCTTGGGTGCAAAAAATATGAGCATCGTCCTGCGTAAATCCGCGAACTCGAGTCAATCCGTGCAATTCACCGCTTTGTTCGTAGCGGTACACCGTTCCGAATTCAGCAAAACGTTTGGGTAGGTCCTTATAACTGAAAGGACTCGCTTTGTAAATCTCACAATGATGAGGGCAGTTCATTGGTTTCAAAAGAAACTCTTCTTCATCTTTTGGAGTTTTTATGGGTTGAAAACTGTCTTCGCCATATTTGGCGTAGTGCCCTGAGGTGACGTAGAGTTCTTTTTGACCGATATGCGGAGTGACTACCATCTCATATCCAGCCAGTTTTTGTGCTTTTTTGAGAAACTGTTCAAGACGCTCTCTCAAGGCCGCTCCTTTTGGAAGCCAAAGCGGTAATCCCTGACCTACCTTTTGAGAAAAGGCAAAAAGCTCTAATTCTTTTCCCAGTTTTCGGTGATCTCTTTTTTTGGCTTCTTCGATGAGGGTTAGGTATTCTTTGAGCTCTTTTTGTTTTGGAAACGAGATTCCGTATACTCTTGTGAGCTGGGCATTTTTTTCATCTCCTCGCCAATAAGCCCCTGCGACATTTAAAATTTTAAACGCTTTTACAAAACCTGTATGTGGCAAGTGTCCACCTCTACATAAGTCTGTAAAAGAAGAATGATCACAAAAGGTGATTTCTCCATCCTCTAAACCTTCAATCAGCTCTGTTTTGTAAGGATTGTCTTTATAATAGTCAAGAGCATCAGCTTTTCGAACTTCTCTCAGTTTGAATTCGTGTTTTTCTCTGGCAATCTCCAGTGCTTTCTTTTCAATTGCTTCAAAGTCTTTATCACTAAATGAATGACTGCCAAAATCTATATCGTAATAAAATCCATTCTCAATGGCAGGACCAATAGTCAGATGCACACCAGGATAGCTTTCTTCAATGGCCTGCGCCAAAATATG
>WTJC01000019.1 GCA_011525015.1 Flavobacteriales bacterium | reverse complement strand
AAGCGGGAGTAGCTCAGTTGGTAGAGCGTCAGCCTTCCAAGCTGAATGTCGCCGGTTCGAACCCGGTCTCCCGCTCTAAAGTCTTTTCCTGCTGGTCAGGAAGCTAAACACTTTACGCCGGTGTAGCTCAGGGGTAGAGCGTTTCCTTGGTAAGGAAGAGGTCACGGGTTCAAATCCCGTCATTGGCTCAATGCGAGAATAGAATATGAGGTAGGAGCTTTTTTTAAAATTGATTAAAAATTGTACACTAATATAAACTAAGATTAAATTCATTTAAAATGGCAAAGGAAACTTTTGATCGTTCCAAACCCCACTTAAACATTGGTACTATTGGACACGTAGATCACGGTAAAACCACTCTTACTGCAGCTATCACAACTGTTTTAGCTAACGCAGGTCTTTCTGAATTGAGAAGTTTTGATTCAATTGATAACGCTCCTGAAGAGAAAGAACGTGGAATCACAATTAATACTTCGCACGTAGAATACCAAACTGAAAATCGTCACTATGCGCACGTTGACTGTCCTGGTCACGCGGATTACGTGAAGAACATGGTAACTGGTGCGGCTCAAATGGATGGTGCTATTCTTGTTGTTGCTGCAACAGATGGACCAATGCCACAAACTAGAGAGCACATACTTTTAGGAAGACAGGTTGGTATTCCTAGAATCGTTGTGTTTTTGAACAAAGTAGATATGGTAGATGATGAAGAGTTATTAGAACTTGTTGAAATGGAAGTTCGTGAACTTTTATCTTTCTACGAGTACGACGGTGACGAAGGACCTGTAGTAGCAGGATCTGCACTTGGAGCTCTTAACGGTGAGCAAAAATGGGTTGATACAGTTATGGAGCTTATGGCTGCAGTTGATAGCTGGATTGAACTTCCTGCTCGTGATGTAGATAAAGATTTCTTAATGCCTATCGAAGATGTTTTCACTATTACTGGTAGAGGTACAGTGGCAACAGGTAGAATTGAGACAGGAGTTTCTAACACTGGAGATGCGGTTGATATCATCGGTATGGGAGCTGAAAAATTATCTTCAACAATTACTGGGGTAGAGATGTTCCGTAAAATTCTTGATAGAGGTGAAGCTGGTGATAACGTTGGTATCCTTCTTAGAGGTATTGAAAAGTCAGACATCAAAAGAGGAATGGTTATTTGTAAGCCAGGATCTGTAACTCCACACGCCAAGTTCAAAGCTGAGGTGTATATCTTGAAAAAAGAAGAAGGTGGTAGACACACTCCATTCCACAATAACTATCGTCCACAGTTCTATGTAAGAACAACTGACGTTACTGGTAACATCAACTTGCCTGATGGCGTAGAGATGGTTATGCCAGGAGATAACTTGACAATCACTGTTGATTTAATCCAGCCGATTGCATTAAACGTAGGTTTACGTTTTGCGATTCGTGAAGGAGGTCGTACAGTTGGTGCTGGTCAGGTAACTGAGATTTTAGACTAATCTTATAGTAATAGTAATTGTCAAAGGGTTACTGTGGGTGTTATCTCGCAGAAACCTTTTGGCGTATTACAAACGGGTGTAGCTCAGTTGGTAGAGCACTGGTCTCCAAAACCAGGTGTCGGGAGTTCGAGTCTCTCCTCCCGTGCAAAGTGGAATGAATATTAAAAAACACTGAAATTATGTTAACATATATCAAAGAATCGATAGCCGAACTCAAAGAAAACGTGACTTGGCTTAGTCGTGATAAAGCGTATAACTACATGGTTATGGTCGCTGTGTTTTCAATTGTTTTTGCTCTTTTAACCTGGGGTATTGACACAGTGTTTAGTCGATTAGTACGTCTGTACTTTGAACAATTAGGGTAACCCTTTAAATGACCAAATTAGGTATGTCAGATAGCTTAGAGAAAAAGTGGTATGTGGTAAGGGCTGTTAGTGGTCAAGAGAACAAAATTAAAAGTTATATCGAAACTGAAGTAGAACGACAAGGTTTCGGTAATTACCTAGAGGATGTTTTGGTTCCTACCGAAAAGGTTGTTCAAATTCGAAATGGTAAAAAAATAAATAAGGAACGCACATACTTTCCTGGTTATATCATGATCAAAGCCAATTTAGGTGGAGAAATGGTGCACATTATTAGATCCATTACCAATGTGATTGGATTTTTAGGTGAAACCAAAGGTGGTGATCCTGTGCCTTTGAGAAAGGCAGAAGTAAATAGAATGCTAGGAAAAGTTGACGAACTAGCAACTGCTGAAGACAGCGTAAATATCCCTTACGTCTTAGGTGAGACGGTGAAGGTTATTGACGGTCCTTTTAATGGTTTTAATGGCAGTGTAGAAAAGATTAATGAAGAAAAGCGCAAGCTAGAGGTAATGGTGAAAATATTTGGTAGAAAGACACCTCTTGAGTTGAGCTATATGCAAGTAGAGAAAATTTAAATGTTACATATATCGCCGAATGTATAGCTTCCAATTATACAGACGGTCAATTTAATTTTTAATCATGGCAAAAGAAGTAGATAAGGTTGTAAAACTACAAGTTAGGGGAGGTGCTGCGAACCCATCGCCACCGGTTGGACCCGCCTTAGGTGCTGCGGGAGTCAATATCATGGAGTTCTGTAAGCAGTTCAATGCGAGAACTCAAGATAAACAGGGAAAAGTATTACCTGTTGTGATAACCGTATACAAAGACAAGTCTTTTGAATTCGTTGTAAAGACACCACCGGCGGCCGTACAATTGTTGGAAGCAGCAAAATTGAAAAAAGGTTCAGGAGAACCAAACCGTGCGAAAGTTGGATCGGTAAGTTGGGATCAAGTAAAAGTTATCGCCGAAGATAAAATGGTCGATTTAAACGCTTTTACAGTTGGTTCAGCAATGAACATGATAGCAGGTACTGCTCGTTCTATGGGACTGAAAGTAACAGGAACTAAGCCGGCGGACGCTTAATAAAATTAATAGCAATGGGAAAATTGACAAAAAATCAAAAGGCAGTTAGCGCTAAAATCGATAGAAACAAATTGTATTCAATTGATGAGGCTGCTCAACTGATTAAAGAAGTGACAACGGCAAAGTTCGACGCTTCTGTAGATATTGCTGTTAGATTAGGAGTTGATCCTAGAAAAGCGAATCAAATGGTAAGAGGGGTGGTTACACTTCCTCATGGAACAGGTAAAGATGTTAAAGTTTTAGCATTGGTTACTCCTGATAAAGAAGCAGAGGCTAAAGAAGCTGGTGCGGATTTTGTTGGACTTGACGAGTACCTGGATAAAATTAAATCAGGTTGGACTGATGTAGATGTTATTATTACAATGCCAAGTGTAATGGGAAAATTAGGTCCTCTAGGTAGAGTTTTAGGACCAAGAGGTTTAATGCCTAACCCAAAGACAGGTACCGTAACAATGGACATTGCAAAAGCAGTTTCAGAAGTAAAAGCCGGAAAAATTGATTTCAAGGTAGACAAAGCTGGAATTGTTCATGCGGCAATAGGTAAAGTTTCATTCTCGGCAGATAAGATCGCTGGCAACGCCAAAGAACTTATTGAAACCTTAGTGAAAATGAAGCCTGCAGCGGCAAAAGGAGTCTATATGAAGAGCATCTATATGTCTTCAACTATGAGTCCTAGTGTTCAACTCGATACTAAAGTAAGTTAAAAACCCTTTAAACATTAATAACAATGACTAGGGAAGAAAAAGCACAAGTAGTAGAGAATTTAACCGCTGTTTTAGAGGGGACCTCTACTGTGTATATCACTGATATCTCTGGATTAGATGCCGGGACTACAGCTGATTTAAGACGCGCTTGCTTCAAAGCAAACGTGAAAATGTCAGTTGTAAAAAACACCTTGCTTGAGAAGGCAATGGAGGCTTCTGATAAAGACTTCGGTGAGTTGACTACAATCCTTAAAGGAAATTCTTCAATGATGATTTCTGATACTGGAAATGCACCTGCGAAGTTGATCAAGGATTTTAGAAAAAAAGCAGATAGGCCAATTTTAAAAGGAGCTTTCATTGAAGAGGCGATTTACATTGGAGATGAAAATTTAGAAGCGCTAGTTAGCATTAAGTCTAAAGAAGAGTTAATCGCTGACGTTATTGCGTTGCTTCAGTCTCCAGCGAAAAACGTTGTTTCAGGATTGAAATCTGGAGGTAGTAAGCTTTCAGGAATTTTAAAAACCTTATCTGAAAAATAATTTGTACGCACTCAATACATTATAATTAAAATTTATTAAACGATAGAAAAATGGCAGATTTAAAAGATTTTGCAGAACAATTAGTTAATCTTACAGTAAAAGAAGTAAATGAATTAGCTGATATTTTAAAAGAAGAATACGGAATTGAGCCTGCAGCTGCAGCCGTTGCTGTTGCTGGTGGTGGTGCCGCAGCTGGTGGTGGAGAAGCCGCTGAAGAAAAATCAGAGTTCGACGTTATTCTTAAAGCGGCAGGAGGTTCAAAACTTGCTGTAGTTAAATTAGTAAAAGAACTTACTGGACTTGGTCTTAAAGAAGCAAAAGGAATTGTTGATAGTGCACCTGCACCTGTTAAAGAAGGAGTTTCAAAAGACGAAGCAGAAGGAATCAAAAATTCTTTAGAAGAAGCTGGAGCTGAAGTTGAGCTTAAGTAATCTCTTCTAAATATTATTACGGGTTTAAAGGTCTTTCCGATATGAATTTCGGTAAGACCTTACCCCGTTTATACACCTAGGTGTTTTTTTTCGGTAGAATACTACCGGTATTTTTCTAAATAATGACCATTTAAAAAGTCCGCTAAATGATTACAAATCAAATTGAAAGACTAAATTTTGCTACTTCAAAGCACACCCCCGATTATCCAGACTTGTTGGACATACAAGTAAAATCCTTTCAAGATTTTTTCCAGTTAGAAACTAAATCGGACGAAAGAGGAAATGAAGGTTTATACAATACTTTCATGGAAAACTTTCCAATCACTGATACCAGAAATCAATTCGTTTTAGAGTTTTTGGATTACTTTATAGATCCGCCTAGATATACAATTCAAGAATGTATAGAAAGAGGTCTAACTTACAGTGTTCCCTTAAAAGCGAGATTGAAACTGTATTGTACAGATCCAGAACACGAAGATTTTGAGACCATTGTACAGGATGTTTATTTGGGTACTATGCCTTATATGACTCCATCAGGAACATTTGTAATCAATGGAGCAGAGCGTGTAGTTGTTTCTCAGTTACACCGTTCACCTGGTGTCTTTTTTGGTCAGTCATTTCACGCTAACGGAACCAAACTGTATTCGGCAAGAGTTATTCCTTTCAAAGGGTCTTGGATTGAATTTGCGACCGACATCAATGGTGTGATGTACGCATACATCGATCGAAAGAAGAAATTGCCTGTTACCACGCTCTTTAGAGCAATTGGTTATGAGAGAGACAAAGATATTCTTGAAATTTTTGATCTCTCAGAAGAGGTTAAGGTATCGAAATCTGGACTTAAAAAAGTATTAGGACGAAAACTAGCGGCTAGAGTCTTAAATACTTGGCATGAGGATTTCGTTGATGAAGATACTGGTGAAGTAGTGTCTATTGAGCGAAACGAGATTATTCTTGACAGAGATACAGTTCTTGAAAAAGAACACATTGAAGAAATCATCGAGGCAGATGTAAAATCAATCTTATTGCACAAAGAGAATAATACGCAATCTGAATACGCGATTATTCATAATACACTGCAAAAAGATCCAACAAATACAGAGAAAGAGGCGGTTGAACACATATACCGTCAACTGAGAAATGCAGAACCACCAGACGAAGAAACGGCTCGTGGAATCATCGACAAACTCTTTTTCTCTGATCAGCGCTACAACTTAGGTGAGGTAGGACGCTATAGAATGAACAAAAAATTAGGTTTAGATATTGGAATGGACAAGCAGGTGCTGACCAAAGAAGATATCATAACCATTATTAAGTACTTAATTGAGCTGATCAATTCGAAAGAAGAGATCGATGATATTGATCACTTATCAAATAGAAGGGTAAGAACAGTAGGAGAGCAGCTCTCTCAGCAATTTGGTGTTGGATTGGCGCGTATGGCCAGAACCATTAGAGAGCGAATGAATGTTCGTGATAATGAAGTTTTTACGCCCATCGATTTGATTAACGCAAAGACACTCTCATCAGTGATTAATTCATTCTTTGGGACAAATCAATTGTCTCAGTTTATGGATCAAACCAATCCATTAGCAGAAATAACGCACAAAAGACGTTTATCTGCCTTAGGTCCTGGTGGTCTTTCTCGTGAGCGTGCAGGTTTCGAGGTTCGAGACGTACACTATACGCATTACGGTAGATTGTGTCCAATTGAAACGCCAGAAGGTCCGAACATTGGATTAATTTCTTCTTTATCTGTTTTCTCTAAGGTCAACAGTATGGGATTCCTTGAAACTCCTTACCGCAAAGTTGAAAAAGGAGTGGTAGACACTAAGAACTTCACGTACATGAGTGCTGAAGAAGAAGAGGGAATGAAGATTGCTCAGGCGAATATTCCACTCGATGCAAAAGGTAAGATTACTGAAGACAAAGTGATTGCAAGACTCGAAGGTGATTTCCCATTAGCGAGTCCAGAAGAAATTAACTATACCGATGTCGCACCGAATCAAATCGCCTCCGTTTCTGCATCTCTTATTCCATTTTTGGAGCACGATGATGCGAACCGAGCCTTGATGGGATCGAACATGATGCGTCAAGCTGTGCCACTAATGCGAACTGATTCGCCAATTGTCGGGACGGGATTAGAGAAACAAGTTGCAAAAGATTCTAGAGTTTTAATCAATGCTGAAGATTCAGGAATCGTTGATTATGTTGATGCAGAGCGTATTGTAATTCAATACCAGCGCACAGACGACGAGAAGCTTGTCAGTTTTGACGACGATAAAAAAGTGTATGACCTGATTAAATTCAGAAAAACCAACCAAGGTACTTCGATCAACCTTAAGCCAATTGTTCAAAAAGGCGATAAGGTGACTAAAGGTCAGGTACTTTGTCAGGGATACGCAACAGAAAACGGAGAGTTAGCCTTAGGTAGAAACCTTAAGGTGGCTTTCATGCCTTGGAAGGGATACAACTTCGAGGATGCGATTGTGATTTCTGAAAAAGTCGTTCGTGAAGACTTGTTTACCTCAATTCACGTGGATGAATATTCACTTGAAGTAAGAGACACTAAATTAGGTGCAGAGGAATTGACCAATGACATTCCTAATGTTTCTGAAGAAGCAACTCGCGAATTAGATGAGAATGGTATGATTCGAATCGGAGCAGAAGTAAAACCTGGTGACATTCTTATCGGTAAGATTACTCCAAAAGGAGAATCAGATCCTACACCTGAGGAAAAACTCTTAAGAGCTATTTTCGGCGACAAAGCTGGAGATGTAAAAGATGCTTCTTTAAAAGCTTCACCATCTCTAAGAGGAGTTGTGATCGACAAGAAATTATTTTCAAGATCGATTAAAGACAAGAGAAAGCGTTCTGAAGAAAAGCAGGCTATCGAGTCTTTAGAAATTGAATACGAAGTAAAATTCCAGAAGTTGAAAGATGTATTGGTTGAAAAACTAAATACACTAGTTAACGGAAAAACATCTCAAGGTATCAGCAATGATCTTGGAGAAGAGGTTTTACCAAAAGGCAAGAAATTCAACCAAAAAATGCTTAACGCAGTGGACGATTTTGCTCACTTGGTAAGCAGTGCTTGGACAGCTGATGATAAAATCAATGCTATGGTCAACGACCTTCTTCACAATTACAAGATCAAGCTTAATGATATGCAGGGTAATTTGAGAAGAGATAAGTTTACCATTTCTGTTGGAGACGAACTGCCTGCGGGAATCATGAAGCTTGCTAAAGTTTATATCGCTAAAAAGAGAAAACTTAAAGTTGGAGATAAAATGGCAGGTAGACACGGTAACAAAGGTATTGTTGCCCGAATAGTCCGTGAAGCTGATATGCCATTCTTAGAAGACGGAACACCAGTTGATATTGTTTTAAATCCACTGGGTGTACCTTCTCGAATGAACATCGGTCAGATTTATGAAACTGTATTAGGTTGGGCCGGTCAAAAATTAGGTGAAAAATATGCCACACCTATCTTTGATGGTGCTACTCTTGCACAAATCAATGAAATCACTGAAAAAGCAGGTGTTCCACAATACGGACACACCTACTTATACGACGGTGGTACAGGTGAGCGTTTTGATCAACCTGCTACAGTTGGTGTGATCTATATGTTGAAATTAGGACATATGGTTGACGACAAGATGCATGCGAGATCTATTGGACCTTACTCACTTATTACGCAGCAACCTTTAGGAGGTAAAGCGCAATTCGGAGGTCAGAGATTCGGAGAAATGGAAGTATGGGCGCTTGAAGCCTATGGTGCCTCTTCGACACTTAGAGAAATTTTAACAGTTAAATCAGATGACGTAATCGGTAGAGCGAAAACATACGAATCTATCGTGAAGGGAGAGACGATGCCAGAACCTGGTTTACCTGAATCATTTAACGTGCTCATGCATGAATTAAAAGGATTAGGATTAGATATTCGATTAGAAGAGTAAAATCCTAAAACAAAAAACATTAAAATCTACCTCGAAGTATTATGGCGAGAACTAAAGAAAACAACACACAAAAGAGATTTAATAAAATTTCAATCGGTTTAGCATCACCTGAGACCATTTTAGGTGAGTCTAGAGGAGAGGTGTTAAAACCGGAAACAATAAATTATCGTACACACAAGCCCGAAAGAGACGGTTTGTTTTGTGAGCGTATTTTTGGCCCTGTTAAAGATTATGAATGTGCCTGTGGTAAGTACAAGAGAATTAGATACCGCGGAATCGTTTGTGACAGATGTGGGGTTGAGGTTACCGAGAAAAAGGTAAGAAGAGATCGTGTAGGTCACATCAGCCTTGTCGTTCCAGTTGCTCACATCTGGTATTTCAGATCTTTACCAAACAAGATTGGTTACCTTCTTGGATTGCCTTCAAAGAAGCTCGATATGATTATTTATTATGAGCGCTATGTGGTAATTCAGCCTGGAGCTGCGCAAGGTCCAGAGGGAGAAGAAATCAAAAAAATGGATTTCTTAACCGAAGAAGAGTACCTGAATATTATGGATAGTCTTCCACAAGACAATCAATATTTAGAAGATTCTGATCCGAATAAATTCATCGCTAAGATGGGTGCAGAGTGTTTGGTTGAATTATTAAATAGAATTGATTTAGAGAGCTTATCATATGAGCTTCGTCATAAGGCGAATACTGAAACTTCAAAGCAGCGTAAGACTGAAGCCCTTAAGAGACTTCAAGTTGTTGAGGCTTTTAAAGACAGTCAAGAAAACCGTGAAAATCTTCCTGAGTGGATGATTTTAAAAGTTATACCAGTTATACCACCAGAGTTAAGACCATTGGTTCCTTTAGATGGTGGTAGATTCGCGACTTCTGATTTAAATGATCTTTACCGAAGAGTTATCATTAGAAATAACCGTTTGAAAAGATTGATGGAGATCAAAGCGCCAGAGGTTATTCTTAGAAATGAAAAGAGAATGTTACAAGAGTCTGTAGATTCTTTATTCGACAACACTAGAAAAGCCTCAGCTGTAAAAACAGAGTCAAACAGACCCTTGAAATCACTTTCTGACTCTTTAAAGGGTAAGCAAGGTCGTTTTCGTCAAAACCTACTGGGAAAGCGTGTTGATTATTCTGCACGTTCGGTAATCGTTGTAGGGCCTGAGATGAATTTATATGAATGTGGTCTTCCAAAAGACATGGCTGCTGAATTGTACAAGCCATTCGTTATTCGAAAACTCATTGAAAGAGGGGTCGTAAAGACGGTTAAGTCTGCCAAAAAAATCATTGATAAGAAAGAACCTATTGTATGGGATATTCTTGAAAATGTACTTAAAGGACATCCTATCTTACTCAATAGGGCTCCCACACTTCACCGTTTGGGAATTCAAGCCTTTCAGCCTAAACTTATAGAGGGTAAAGCGATTCGACTACACCCACTAGCGTGTACAGCATTTAACGCTGATTTCGATGGAGATCAAATGGCTGTGCATTTACCCTTAGGCCCTGAAGCGATTTTAGAAGCACAATTATTGATGTTGGCTTCTCAAAACATTTTAAACCCAGCTAACGGTTCTCCGATTACCGTTCCTTCACAGGATATGGTACTTGGTCTGTATTACATGACCAAAAAGAGAGTTGGAACGGCTGAAAAACCAGTTAAAGGAGAAGGTTTAACCTTCTACAGTGCAGAAGAAGTGAACATTGCTTTCAACGAGCAAAAAGTAAGTTTAAATGCCGGTATAAAGGTTAGAGCTAAAGATTTTAACGAAGAAGGAGAATTGGTATATCAGCTTATTGATACTACTGTTGGTAGAGTAATCTTCAACGAAGTAGTACCTGAAGAAGCCGGTTTTATCAACCAAGTATTGAATAAAAAAGCTTTGAGAAACATAATCGGACACGTATTGTCTGTTACAGATGTTCCTCGTACGGCAGCCTTCTTAGATAAAATAAAAAGCATGGGGTTTGATTTCGCCTTTAAAGGAGGTCTATCCTTTAGTTTAGGTGATATTATTATTCCACCAGAAAAGCAAGGTCTGATTGATGACGCTAACGGACAAGTTGACGGAATCATGATGAATTATAACATGGGTCTTATCACCAATAACGAGCGATACAATCAAGTTATTGATGTTTGGACATCTACCAACGCTATGCTTACCGAATTGGCCATGAAACGAATCAGTGAAGATCAACAGGGCTTCAACTCTGTTTATATGATGCTAGATTCTGGAGCTCGTGGTTCTAAGGAGCAAATTAGACAGTTAACGGGAATGCGTGGTCTTATGGCCAAGCCGAAAAAGTCAACTGCAGGAGGTGGAGAAATCATTGAAAATCCAATTCTTTCAAACTTTAAAGAAGGATTATCTATTCTTGAATACTTTATTTCGACACACGGTGCTCGTAAAGGTCTAGCGGATACCGCCTTGAAAACAGCGGATGCGGGTTATCTAACCAGAAGACTTGTAGATGTCGCTCAGGATGTGATCATCAATATTGAAGATTGTGGAACATTAAGAGGACTCGAAGTAACTGCACTTCGCAAGAATGAAGAAATCGTAGAATCCTTATACGACAGAATCATTGGTAGAGTTTCTCTAAATGATGTGAGTAACCCTCAAACCGATGAACTCATTGTCGAGGCTGGCGGACTTATTGTTGAGTCTGTAGCTAAAGCCATTGAGTCTGCAGGGATTGATATGGTCGAAGTGAGATCAGCACTAACCTGTGAAGCTCCGAAAGGAATTTGTGCCAAGTGTTATGGACGCAATCTCGCAACGCATAAGATGGTTCAAAGAGGTGAAGCTGTAGGAGTTGTTGCTGCTCAATCGATTGGTGAACCTGGAACTCAGCTTACATTGAGAACCTTCCACGTTGGGGGTATTGCCGGAAACATATCAGAAGAAAACAAACTGATTGCGAAACACGATGGAAAGGCTGAGATCGAAGACTTGAGATTAGTTAAAGGCCAGAATGCAGAAGGTGAGGCGGTAAACATTGTGATTTCTAGAACGGCTGAGATTAAAATAGTCGATAAGAAAACGGGATCAGTACTTTCTACAAACAATATTCCTTACGGTTCAGAATTGTTCATTAAGAACGGCGCTAGCATTAAAAATGGCACTGAAATTTGTCAGTGGGATCCTTATAACGGGGTAATTGTTTCTGAATTTACAGGAAAGGTTGCTTATGAAAATATCGAGCAAGGGGTAACTTACCAAGTTGAGATTGATGAGCAAACTGGATTCCAAGAAAAGGTAATTTCAGAATCGCGTAATAAGAAATTAATTCCAACTCTTCATATTCAAAATGACAAAGGAGAGACATTAAGATCTTACAATTTACCAGTGGGATCTCACATCATGGTTAATGATGGTGATGGAATTAGTGAGGGTAAAGTTCTTGTTAAGATTCCTAGAAAGTCTGCAAAAACAGGTGATATTACAGGAGGTCTTCCAAGGGTAACTGAGCTCTTTGAAGCGCGTAATCCATCAAACCCAGCGGTAGTTTCTGAGATTGACGGAGTAGTAACTTTTGGAAAAATCAAAAGAGGTAACCGTGAGATTATTGTAGAGTCTAAAACTGGTGATCAGAAAAAATACTTGGTTAAATTATCAAACCAAATTTTAGTTCAAGAAAATGATTACGTCAGAGCAGGTATGCCACTTTCTGATGGATCTATTACGCCAGACGATATTTTATCAATCAAAGGTCCTTCAGCTGTGCAACAGTATCTCGTGAATGAAATTCAAGAGGTTTACCGACTGCAAGGGGTGAAAATCAATGATAAGCATTTCGAGGTTGTGGTTAGACAGATGATGCGTAAGGTGAGAATTGAAGATGCAGGAGATACGATCTTTTTAGAAAACCAACTCGTACACAAGGATGACTTTATCAGAGAGAACGATCAAATTTTCGGAATGAAAGTGATTGAAGATGCAGGGGATTCTGAAAACCTAAAGGCAGGTCAAATCGTTAGTGCTAGAGAACTCAGAGATGAAAATTCAGTACTAAAAAGACAAGATCAAGCCTTGGTTGTTGCACGAGACGCAGTTTCTGCTACCGCGACGCCAATTCTTCAAGGTATTACCAGAGCTTCGCTTCAGACGAAATCGTTTATCTCTGCGGCTTCGTTCCAAGAGACTACGAAAGTACTCAACGAGGCTGCTGTAAACGGTAAGGTTGACGGTCTCGAAGGTCTTAAAGAAAATGTAATTGTTGGACATAAAATCCCAGCAGGAACAGGAATGAGAGATTATGAGAGTATCATCGTTGGTTCTAAAGAAGAATACGATGAGATCATGGCCCGTAAAGAAGAATTTAAGTTCTAATACAATGGCAGAGAAGGAAAAACAAATCAATATCGAAATAGATGAAAAAACGGCTGAGGGGGTATATTCGAACCTGGCTATCATTAATCATTCTGTTTCTGAGTTTGTTGTAGACTTCATTACCATTATGCCTGGAAATCCAAAAGCAAAGGTTAAAAGTAGAATCATTTTAACGCCTCAACACGCTAAAAAACTACTGAGAGCCTTAGGAGATAATGTTCAAAAGTTTGAAAAGATGCATGGTGATATCAAAGATTATGAGCAGCCGAGCATCCCTATAAATTTTGGACCCGCAGGTAAAGCCTAATAAAAAAGCCCTCAAATGAGGGCTTTTTTATTACTCTGCATATTCAGAGGTGAAATGAAATTTAATCGAAGGATACTTTTGTTGTGTCATTTGAAGTGAGAAAGAAGAGTCTGCCAAGAAGACGAGTTGATTTTGTTTGTCTAAGGCGAGAAACTTTTGTTTTACTCTTTTAAATTCTTGGAACTCTGGGTTGTTTTCGTCTGCTTCAATCCAACAAGCTTTGTGAACAGGAAAGTTTTCATAGGTGCATTTAGCCCCATACTCGTGTTCTAACCGGTATTGAATGACCTCATATTGTAAAGCGCCAACCGTACCAATAACTTTTCGATTGTTGATGTGAAGGGTGAAAAGCTGTGCCACACCTTCATCCATAAGCTGATCAATTCCTTTATTGAGTTGCTTAGCCTTCATGGGATCGGCATTATTGATGTATCTAAAATGTTCAGGCGAGAAACTTGGAATACCTCTGTAATTTAATATTTCACCTGAGGTCAGTGTATCCCCAATTTTAAAATTACCGGTATCATGTAATCCCACAATATCCCCAGCATAAGAAATGTCAATGATTTCTTTTTTCTCCGCGAAGAACGCATTGGGTGAAGAAAATTTGAGTTTTTTGTTGTGACGCACGTGAAGATAAGGCTTGTTTCTTTCAAAAGTACCCGACACAATTTTGACAAAAGCTAAGCGATCTCGGTGTTTGGGATCCATATTGGCATGAATCTTAAAAACGAATCCTGTGAAATCCTTTTCATTTGGATCTACTCTGCGCTCCTCGGCATTTTTGGGTAGTGGAGAGGGAGCAATTTCAATAAAGCAATCGAGTAGTTCTCTAACACCAAAATTATTTAAGGCCGAACCGAAAAATACGGGCTGAATCGTTCCATTGAGGTACTCGGCACGATCAAAAGTGGGGTAAACCTCTTCAACGAGTTCAATATTTTCTCTTAAATCGGCTGCCGCTTGTTCACCGATGTGCTCTTCGAGTTTAGCGTCTGCAAGATCATCTATGGCTACTGTATCGGCGATGTGTTGCTTTTGATCTCCACTGAATAGGTTGATGTTTTTTTCATAAAGGTTATAAATACCTTTAAAATCGTAACCCATCCCGATAGGAAAACTCAAAGGGCAAACTTTGAGCTTGAGTTTTTGCTCGACTTCATCTAATAAATCAAAAGCATCCTTTCCTTCTCGGTCGAGCTTATTGATAAAAACAATCATAGGAATGTTTCTCATGCGACATACCGCCACTAATTTTTCAGTTTGCTCTTCTACACCCTTGGCTACATCTATTACCACGATGACTGAGTCAACAGCGGTTAATGTTCTAAAAGTATCTTCGGCAAAGTCTTTGTGACCTGGAGTATCCAGGATGTTGATTTTTTTAGACCTGTAGTTGAAGGCTAAAACAGAGGTGGCGACTGAAATTCCTCTTTGTCTTTCGATTTCCATAAAGTCAGAGGTGGCTGTCTTTTTGATCTTGTTACTTTTGACAGCTCCAGCTTCTTGAATCGCTCCTCCGAATAAAAGTAATTTCTCAGTGAGCGTGGTTTTACCCGCATCTGGATGGGAAATAATCCCAAATGTTCTTCTCTTTTCTAAGGCAGCATTTAAATCCATGTCGCTATTTTATGCAAAAATAAATGTTCCTTTTGTTTAAGCTCGGTTTTTCGGTGGGAATGATAAGTCGATTTTCTATTTTTGTAGTATGAGCGAAGAAAAAGTTTTATTGGTTAACGAAAAAGATGAGGTATTGGGAACAATGCCCAAAATGGAGGCGCATGTAAAAGCCGTTTTACACCGTGCTTTTTCGGTATTCGTTATGAATAAAAAAGGTCAGCTGTTACTTCAACAAAGAGCCGCGCACAAATACCATTCACCGCTTTTGTGGACCAATACTTGCTGTTCACACCAAAGAGAGGGTGAAACTAACCTGGCTGCAGGAGCTCGACGCTTAGAAGAAGAAATGGGAATGCAAACCGAACTCAAAGAGTTATTTTGGTTTATTTACAAGGCTCCATTTGATAACGGACTTACCGAACACGAATTAGACCATGTAATGATCGGTTATTCTGATGCTCTTCCTCAAAT
The DNA here is from genome assembly GCA_011525015.1 of Flavobacteriales bacterium. GTDB lineage: Bacteria > Bacteroidota > Bacteroidia > Flavobacteriales > Flavobacteriaceae > UBA3478. Next base: position 37,864 of record WTJC01000019.1, on the reverse strand, counting down.
CAATAAAGAAGAAGTAGAAGATTATAAATACATGGATTTGGATGAGGTCGATCGAGACATTAAGAATAATCCCAATCGCTACACCGCATGGTTCAAAATCATTTTTGAACGTTTTTACGATCATTTAAAGGCCAATCAACATGAAAACTAAAGTCAGTCGTCGCGCACATTTTAATGCTGCACATCGCTTGCACAATCCCAACTGGAGTGATGCGCGAAACAAAGAGGTGTTTGGTCTTTGTAATAATCCAAACTATCACGGACACAATTACGATTTAATTGTGAGTGTTATCGGTGAGGTTGATCCTGAAACGGGCTATCTCATGGATATGAAAATCTTAAAAGATTTGATTAAATCCGAAGTAGAAAACCATCTAGATCATAAGAATTTGAACAAGGACGTAGCAGATTTTTCGACCTTGATTCCAACTGCAGAAAATATTGCCAAGGTCATTTATGACCGCCTTCGCCCTCATATTGATCAAAGCAAAGAAATCGAAGTTGTGCTCTATGAGACGCCTAGGAATTTTGTGACCTATCCTGTAAAGTGATGCATCGAAGTCCTCTAAAGTTTCAACCGATTTACAAAGAACGCCTCTGGGGAGGTGAGAAGTTAAAAACTTCCTTGGGCAAAAACTACAGCGAAGATGGTGTAGGCGAGAGTTGGGAAATATCAACTATAAAAGGAGATGTTTCTAAAGTAATTGAAGGCCCGTATAGCGGAAAAAACCTTGAAGACTTAATAGCCGAGTTTGGCCCTTCTGTTTTAGGGTCTGGAGTGGTGTCTCGATTCGGGAGTGCCTTTCCAGTGCTTATCAAATACATTGACGCCAAGTTAGACTTGTCTATACAAGTTCATCCCAGTGATGCATTAGCAGTGCAACGTCATCAGTCTTTCGGTAAAAATGAGATGTGGTTCATTATGGATCACGATCCAGACGCAGCCTTAATTTTAGGATTTAAAGAGGATTGCTCTAAGGCATCCTACCAAAGGTCAATCGAAGAAAAAAAGCTGACCAGTTTGTTGAATTATACACCCGTTGAAAAAGGCGATGCCTTTATGATTGAAACGGGCACAATGCACGCCATTGGAGCAGGTATATTATTGGCTGAAATTCAACAGACTTCAGATATCACCTATCGCGTTTATGACTTCGACCGCAGAGACAAGAATGGAAATTTAAGAGAGTTGCATACAGATTTAGCAGTTGATGCAATCAATTACAAGGCCAAAACAGACTACAAAAAGAGCTATAAGCGTGAACAGAACGCCTCAAATGAGCTCATACACAATCAGTATTTTAAAACCAACTTTCTTCCGGTTAATCAAAAGATGGATATCAAATTAGCCGATAGAGACAGTTTTAGCATTTACATGTGTATAGAAGGTGAAGTTGTGCTTCGAACTGAAGAGGGGCAACTGCCTATGAAAAAAGGGGAGACATTAATGATTCCCGCATGTTGTGAGCAACTTGAATTGCAATCTTCTGGGGCCGAATTACTCGAAATTTACATCTAGTTCGTCAAAGGCTTCAGCCAATTTCCAATCCAGATCGGTTATGGCATTTTTGTCATGTGTCCACAACTCGAGAATGACCTGGTTATACGTGTTGATTATTTTGGGATGATGATTGTGCTGTTCTGCGATTTGTGCAATCGCATTGATATAAGCAATGGCCATTTCAAAACTTTTGAAATTCAGTTCTTTGCGCAAACGACCTTGCTCTTCTTTCCATCCTTTAGAAGTACTCATACTTAAAAATCTAAGGTGTTAATACTTGTGTTATGCGTCTTAAAATTTACTAAAAGAGTTTTGCTTTCGCGAATGAATCAATACTTTTACACCAAAATTTGGGCTTATGGCTAATGTTAGAAATTTAAAAAAGGAAATTAATTACGTTCTTGGTGATATTATTGAACAAATATATCAGTGGGAAAAACAGTCTTCTAATACCAATTCAGAAGAAGGCACGGCACTTATCGACGAGTGTATCTCACTGTTCGATGAGCTTATGGCCATGGTGAACCAAAAGTCAGAGCAATCTCCTAAAGCGCATTACAAAGCAGTTAGAGTAGCCTTAGCTGAGAAATCTGTGGCAATTGAAAAGAAGCTGGCTAAGCTTTAATTCATCAGTAAAGCTTTAAGTGACTCCCCCATAGGACTGTTTTTGATATCATCTGTCAATGATTGATAAACCGAATCCTTCCATTTGGGAGCCAACCCATCACCGTCGTAAACAACACTGTAAGGAGCAAGTATACTATTGTTCTGATTGAGTGCGAAGTTTAAAACGTACACAAATTTTCTTCGCTCATTACTGGCTGCTAAAGCGGATATTGAATCTAGTTTTGTAGCGTAATCGGGGTCTATACTCAATTGCAAAAGTTCTATATCTCTCTTGGCAAATGAGGTCAATACTTCTTGATAGATGCGGTATATAGAATCTGTTTTTGACCCTTTCACTTGGGCATCAAATTCAAAAGCCTCTCGGGAAGATTGAATGCTCATCTGACCTTGTTCGGCAAAGAATAATAGCCTGTCGTTAAATTCATTCTCATCGTTTTTATCCAGATGTAAATACAGCATTTGAGGTTGATCTATAGCTACATCGAATTCTATTTGGTTGTTACCCCTAACTTCTACTGAGTCTAGTTGCACGAGAACAGTATCTTGTATTGATTCGATATAAAGCATGCCCTTCTTTAGGCCATCTACTTTAACCTGAAGGTTTAACCCTTTATTTTGTTGACAAGCTGTCATTAAAACGCCAGCGACTAAAATTAAAATGTATTTTCTCATAGGTGTAAATTCCAAACGCGAATATCGCAAACTTTATCAGATGGTACTTGCTATTTCCATTAAAATAGCGCAAAAATAAGCTCCAGCCGTTCCCACTACATAACCAAAAACTGCCAATAAGATGCCCACCGAACTCAACGAGGGGTGAAACTCAGCAGCGATAACCGGAGCAGAGGCTGCTCCTCCCACATTGGCTTGACTTCCCACAGCTAAAAAGAAAAAGGGAGATTTAGTCAATTTTGCAACAAGGATAAGCAGGGCAGCGTGAATACATATCCAAACAAATCCTATTAAAAGTAAACCAGGGTTTTCAAGTATTTTACTCAGGTCCATTTGCATTCCTATGGTGGCTACAAGTATGTAAATAAAAACACCACCGATTTTACTTGCTCCAACACCCTCGTAACTTTTGAAACGACTAAAAGAAAGTGCGATGCCAAAAACAGTCGCAATAACAACCATCCATAAAAAATTACTCTTGAGGGATTCAAAAATTCCCAAAGAGGAATCTTCGTTAATCATAAGTGCCATGAGGTCTACAATTAAGGGGGCAAAAAAATGTGCTGTTCCCACTCCCAAAAATGCGATACCGGTTAAAATAACCCAGTCTGATGTTTGGGGCGTACGATTCACTTTTTCACTAAACTGAGAGACCTTTTCGATGAGGGCTTGAATTTGAGAGGTGTCTGCTTTGAGCCAGCGGTCAACGCGCTCGGCTTTACCCACTCCAAAAAGTAAGACAGCCAACCAAATATTAGCCATTAAAATATCTACTAGCACCATAGACCCGTATTTACTCGGGGTATACTGAAATACTTCGAGCATGGTGGCCTGATTTGCTCCTCCTCCGATCCAGCTACCGGCAATGGTTGCTAAACCTCTCCAAATTGCATCAAAGCCCACACCGTCAACTGCTGAAGGTAAAATCACACTGACAATCATAAGGGCAATTGGCCCTCCGATGATGATGCCAAATGTTCCTGTAAAAAACATGAGTAAAGCCTTTGGTCCAAGGCGGGCTATTTTATTTAAATCTATACTTAAGGTCATTAGAATGAGCGCTGCAGGCAGCAGATATCTCGAGCTGACAAAGTAAAGCTTAGACTCATCAATGGCGATTATTTTTAGATTGACTAAAAGTGCGGGTAATAAATAGCAAAGCAGTAGGGTAGGTACTACTCCATAGAATTTTTTCCAAAAGGGATGTTGACTTTGTGCAGTTAGGAAGACAAAAGCCAAACAAAAGGTTATGATGCCAAAAATTACAGTGTCGTTTACTATAGGAAACATAAGTCTTATGATTGGTTAAGATGAGCAACAAGAATAGTTATAAGCTCAGAATGTACTTGAAAATCTTCGTTTTGATAGGATTTTAGATTGTCTGACTCTTGGTCTAATTCCTTTAAAACATGGTTCATACTTTCGATAATTAGATGCTTTCCGTTTTTGGTATTTTGAGCCAACTTTTGGGCATCAGTTGAAGGAACTTGACTGTCATATCCACCGCCAATAGCCAAAAAAGGAACTTCAATCTTAGCAATGGTTTCTAAGGGGTCGTATTGCATCCAAGAGTAAAAAAAGGATTGATTCTCTTTTCTAAATACGGAAACAAGAAAGGGATTAACCTCTTTAATTTCTTGAGTTTCCATGAGTTCTTCAACGTGGTTTTGGGCGATTTTTCCTAAGCCTTCGTTTTGAGTACTTACTTGATCTACAATCACTTTTCCAATGCCATCTGCAGGTCCGCAAAGGGATATAAAACTCTTGATATTCAAATCACTTTCTGTCAGTGCAAGTGCAGCCACAAGAGAACCTTGACTATGGCCTATTAAATGAATTCCGCTGATGCGCTCATCCTTTTCAAAGGCTTTTACAATAATACGTAGGTCATTTACATAGTCTGTGAATTGAATTCCTGTAAGGTATTCCCGGTTATTGGGGTTAGCCGTTCGTTTATCATAACGCAAAACTCCTATGCCTTGCTTGTTGAGTTCTTCGCTGAGTTGTTTGATATATGCAGGTTGAATGAATTGTCCTTGATTGCCATCTCTGTCAATATTTCCTGAGCCGTGTACAAAGACGACTACTTCAAATGTGTCGCTGTCTTTGGGAAGGTCTAATTGTCCGAGTAATTGTATCTCTTCATTGTAGAGTTCAAAGGGTTCGTTTTGTACTGCATCTTGGGCAAAAAGAGAATACCCACTTAGCGCCAATAACAATAAAGTGGTGTGTATTTTCATGAGTTGAAATGGATTAAGTCGTAGTATTTACAATAGGAGCGGCATCTTTATCTGAACATAAGACAACCATAAGATTGCTCACCATTGATGCTTTTGTTTTCTCGTCGAGTTTGACGACTTCTTTTTCGCTGAGTTCTTGTAAGGCCATTTCAACCATTCCCACTGCACCCTCAACAATTTTATGTCTGGCTGCTACAATGGCTGTTGCTTGCTGTCTTTTAAGCATGGCGTTTGCAATTTCTTGAGCATAAGCCAAGTAACCAATACGCGCCTCTAAAACTTCAATGCCTGCCATGCTAAGTCGCTCTTGTATTTCTTTTTCTAGGGCTTCACTGACCTCGTTAATACTTGATCGAAGGGTTACTTGGTCATCTTCTGTACCGTCTTCAAAATTGTCATATGGATACATACTGGCTAATTTTCGCACGGCAGCATCGGTCTGAACACGAACGAAGTTTTTATAGTCATCCACCTCAAAGCTTGCGAGGTAGGTATCTGTCACTCTCCACACAAGAATGGTGCTGATCATGATAGGGTTTCCTATTTTGTCGTTTACTTTTAAGCGTTCACTGTCAAAATTACTTGCACGTAGTGAGATTTTTCTCTTGGCGTAAAAAGGGTTAACCCAATACAGTCCATTTTTTTTGACTGTTCCTTTGTATTTTCCAAAGAGGAGCAGCACCTTGGCCGTATTTGGATTTATCAATATAGTACCCGTAATCATGAACAATCCAAAAATGAATGACAATATATAGAGTGCCTCTCTAAATGTAATGACTTGATAAATAGAGTAACCCATAATGGACAGGCATAAAAACACCATAATGTATCCAGAAATAGGGCGTTTGGTTTTTTCAAATGTCGAGGTATTGGCTTGGTCTTTCATTTTGATTTGTTTTAAGGCTATAAGGTAGTAATTTTTGAGTTTTGCCTCATGTCTTTGATTGGGATCAAATGAATCGATGTATTTTCGTTAAAAATTAATTGACATGAAATTATCCGGCATTAAAATTTTAATTGTGACAATCAGCTGTGTGGCCTTTAAATTGAATGCAACACCTTTGGTTGAAGACGATAATTGGGGTCAAACTGGTCATAGAGTTGTAGGTTACATCGCTGAAGCTAATTTGTCCAAAAAGGCGCTTAAGAAAATCAATAAATTATTAGGAGGTCACAGCATTGCCTATTATTCGACTTATGCCGATGAAATAAAAAGTGATAGAGCCTATGATCAATACAGCCCTTGGCATTATGTAAATTATCCCATGAATGAGACTTATAAGGCTGAAAAAGCAGCTGAAGAAGGCGATTTAGCTCAAGGTATTCAAAAGTGCATCCAAGTCATTAAAAGCAAAAACAGTTCAGATTCAGATAAGGCCTTTCATTTAAAACTCTTGATTCACTTTATAGGAGATTTACACCAGCCACTGCATGTAGGTCGCTCTGAAGATCGCGGTGGAAACAACATTAAGGTCAAATGGTTTTCAAGTTCATCTAATCTGCACCGAGTTTGGGATTCTAATCTTATAGAGTCCTGGGGGATGGATGCCAAAAGTCTCAGCGATGAGTTGATGAGGGGAACTTCTGTGAATCAACGCAATTCATATGCAAAAGGAAACGCACTAGATTGGATTGAGGAGTCTCATCAAATCGTTCAAACGATATATGACTCGGCCCAAGATGGTGATCGATTAAGCTATCGCTATAGTTATGATCACAACAGCCTACTTTTTGAACAATTGCGAAAAGGAGGTTATCGCTTGGCTAAATTACTCGAGGAGTTATTTTAACGCTTGGAGACTTTATTGTTACTGATATTTCGCTGACGATTGCATTTGAAACGATCAACCGAAGAACTTCGCTTTAGTGCGTGTTTTGTTTTTCTGCCTTGCACTCGTTTTCTCCACATTTTAAAGCTTGAAGGTTTCATGTGCTTGCGCATCAACTCTATAGTCTGTTGTTCGCTGATGTTGAATTGGTATTTGATGGCCTCAAAGGGGGTGCGATCTTCCCAGGCCATCTCAATAATACGATCTAGTTCTCGTTCAGAAAATTCTCTTGTCATAGCACATCAAAGATACGCCTAAAGGTTAAATTAATTCTTGGGGTGGTATGGGTTTTTGACTTTGGAATCTGGTGTTTGTACCTGTGTTGCGTTTGTCCCCCCATAGCAAGTAAACTTCCTTTTTCAAGTAAAATTTTAGCCTTTAAGTCTTTATCTACTTTGTGCTTTAAGTGAAAAAAGCGCTCTCCACCAAGGCTGACACTTGCGATTTCAGGATTCTTTCCGAGTTCTTTTTCATCGTCGCTATGCCATCCATTGCTGTCATTACCGTCTCTATAAAAATTTAACAAACAACAATTAAAGCTCATTTGAGTGCATTGCTCAACTCTATCTTTTAGGTTTTTTAATTCAGTGGTGAAGGGGTGGGGTTGCATTCGTATTGAAGAATAACCATAGCTCAGGCTGTTCTCTGAATAAAATGCAGTCAGTCGAGGTTGCATGAATTGTTTTCCGAAGATTACGATTGGGTCTTGTCTCCAGGGTACAGTTGTCTCAAATAGTTTGTAGAAGTAGTCGGCTTCTTCAGGCGATAAAAAATCAGTCTTATACCAAACCTCCAATTCGGGTAATTCTATTTGTTTCATAACGACTGTTTTAGATTTTTTCTATAGGTTGAAGGAGACTGTCCAGTAAAGTTTTTAAAGAGTTTCGTGAAATGTGAAAAATTATTAAACCCACATTCATCAGCAATATCAGCAACGCTCATGGGCTCCTCACTTAATAATTTAGAGGCGTGCACCAGTCTGTACTCATTGACAAACTGCGTAAAGGTTTTATTGGTGACTTTCTTAAAGTATCTGCAAAACGCAGGAACAGTCATAAAGGCTACTGCTGCAATTTCGTCAAGTGATATAGGGCGCTGGAAATTATTTTTTACGTAGTTAAAAACATCATTGATGCGGTTGTTGTCTGAGATTTCTGTATTCATAGAAAATCCCGAGGCATTTAATACGCTAACCTCTTTTGATTGTGCCAGTTCGTGAAAAATATTTAGAATACTCATCAATTTTTGAAAATCAGATTGGTATTCAAGTATTTCCATTTTCTCTCCAATTTTCACCTTAGTCTTTCCTCCAAAAGCAAGACCAGATTTTGCCCGCTCAAACAATAGTTTTATAGGTTGTATTTCAGGCACGTTTAAAAAATCCATCCCTAAGGAATCTTCTTTAATTTGAACTAAAGTCTCTTTTTCATTATTGGTGTATTCATCGGTGAATCCGCAGTGAGGCAGATTGGATCCTATGAGAATGAGATCTCCGTCATTAAAGTAAGAGACATGACTTCCTATTTGTCTTTTGCCACTTCCACCATTGATGTATACCAATTCAATTTCCGGATGGTAGTGCCAACTCTTATAGGTATTTACATGCCTTTTATCAAAGCTGTTCAGCGCAAAAGAATTTCCAAAACTCGGTGTAACAATTTCTAAAGAGGGCTTGAGCATTTTACTTAAGTTGTGTCAAAAATTAACATTGAGATAACATAATAACAAATATAAGGTTAAAATAGCACATATATTGAGCAATTCTGATGTTGTTCCTTCCTTTTGTTCAGAAGTACATTTGTACTGTATTCATCAAATAAAAAAACGAACGTTATGACAAATTTAAAATTAAGAGTAGTTACCCTGTTTTTAATGACGGCAATGCTTCCATCTCTTTTTGCTAACCCACTTTCTTCTGGTCCTTCAAAAGAGATTGTAAGCTTCGATCCTGTCTTCAGTAAGCAAGACAAAAAAGTAAAAATGCAATTTATTAACTGGGATTTGAACGAGGTTTATATCGTCGTTCTCGATTCAAAAAATAGAGAGGTTTACCGCGAGAACTTAAAAGGTGAATTCTCAATTTCTAAGGTATTTAATTTCGACACTGCCTATTCAGACACTTATCGCATTCGTGTTTATGATAACGGATTACAGTTCGAAGAAAAGTTTACAGTTCAATAGTCTTCTGTAATGTTTAGTTAGTTTAGTTATAAAGCCCTGCACTGCAGGGCTTTCTTCTTTTCTACTATTTAATCAATTTATAAGATCGACTAACAAAAGCTGCAAGGGCTTCTCCTTTGAGTAAGCCTTTTGACAATTTAGCTAAATCTAAGGCCTGATGAATTAGGCTTGACTTTTGTTCAGTATCCTCAGTATCTAAAATGTGTTGAGCGATTTCTGAATTGGTATTGACAACCAAATTGTACATATCTGGCATTGAGCCCATTCCCATCATACCACCTCCACCGGTTTGCTGCATGTCTTTCATCCGACGCATAAATTCTGGCTCTGTGAGCATAAAGGCATCTGAATTGCTATCAAGCGCCTCTAATTGAATGATGAACCCCTGTTCTTTTAATTGGGCTTCAAGGGTAGATTTTAGCGTTTCTTGTTGCTCTTCTGAAAGTTTCGAAACTTGATTTTCTTCTTTTTGAATCAGTTTTTCAATGCTGTCACTGTCAACTCTTGCAAAACTGAATCCGTTTTTCTGTTGCTCAATTTTTTGAATTAAATGCGGTACAATAGGAGAGTCTAACAATAATACTGTGTAACCCTTTTCTTTGGCCTTCTCGATATAACTGAACTGCTCTTCTTTGTTAGAGGCATACAAAACAATTGTTTTGCCGTCTTTGTCCTTGTGCAATTCGCCGATTTGGGCTTGCAATTCTTCCCAAGTCAGATAAGTGTCATCTACAGTAGGGTAAAGCGCGAACTTTTCTGATTTCTCGTAAAATTTATCTTCAGTGAGCATACCGTACTCGATAACCACCTTTATGTCGTTCCATTTGGCTTCGAAATCAGCACGATCTTTTTTGTATAAACTAGCCAGCTTATCTGCCACCTTGCGAGTGATATAAGAGGTGATTTTTTTCACACTACTATCTGATTGCAGGTAAGATCTAGAAACATTTAAAGGAATGTCAGGAGAGTCGATCACTCCCTTTAGCATGGTGAGGAATTCTGGAACAATTCCCTCAACATTATCTGTGACAAACACTTGATTTTGATAGAGTTGTATACGGTCCTTTTGCAGATTGAGATCTTGACTGAGCTTTGGGAAGTACAAGATTCCAGTTAAATTAAAGGGATAGTCTACATTTAAATGTATGTTGAACAGCGGTTGTTCAAATTGCATCGGATATAATTCTCTGTAAAAAGAGGAGTAGTCTTCAGCTTTTAAATCTGCCGGCTTTTTAGTCCAGGAAGGAGAAGTGTTATTTATAATGTTATCTACTTCTTGAGTTGGTGCTGCATCTTCTTCTTTTGCTCCTTCGGGTTTTTCTAGCGTTTCAGTGCGTGTACCAAACTTAATTGGAACAGGCATGAACTTGTTGTACTTGTTGAGGAGTTCGGTAATTTTTGCGTCCTCTAAAAAGTCTTTTGCGTCTTTAGCAATGTGAAGAATTATTTCTGTACCTCTTTCTGTTTTATCACTAGGATTTAATTCAAATTCTGGTGAACCGTCACATGACCAGTGAACTGCAGCATCATCTTTGTAGCTTTTTGAAATGATTTCAACTTTGTCTGCAACCATAAAGGCCGAGTAAAATCCTAAACCAAAATGACCGATTATGCCGCTGTCTTTAGCACTGTCTTTGTATTTATCTAAGAACTCCTCGGCGCCTGAAAAAGCGACTTGGTTGATGTATTTTTTAATTTCCTCTTCATTCATACCAACGCCTTGGTCGATAATTCGAATTTGTTTTTTCTTTTTATCGACTTTAATCTCAATCTGAGGAGTACCGTATTCAACCTTTGCTTCTCCAATATCACATAGGTGCTTTAACTTTAAAGTGGCATCTGTGGCATTTGAAACGAGTTCTCGCAAAAAAATCTCTTGATCACTGTAAAGAAATTTCTTGATTAGGGGGAAAATGTTGTCTACTGAAACATTTATTTTTCCTTTTTCCATAAAATCTGTTTTTAAATTGAATTTTAAAAATTTTAACTACATAGGTCAAAAAGGGTACCAATACTGACTTTTATGACATTATGACACCACTTATTCGAATCTCTAAATGTTAAAATTTATATTTTGTTTATCTTTTATTTGGAAAAACTAAACAAAATTGTATATTTGAAGTGTTGAGTAAAACTTTGCTATGAAAGAGAAAGTTCTCAACAAATTTGTTTATTTATTGGTTAGGTTGTTGAGAGCGTCGTTCACTTGAATTGCGCTCTCTTTTTTTTGTAGAAGCCTGTAAATTGTGTTTAATGAAATATTACCTTTGTCTAAACACAAATGACTTATGAAATCTGAATTAAAATCAAGGATTGCCGAAGCCTACACCAAAGAAGTGCTGTCCTCTGAACTTTTTCCCAAGTCGATTTATGCATTTTGCCAAAAGCACGATTTCAATGAAAATGAATTCTATGGGGTATTTGCTTCGCTTGATGCCGTAAAAAATTACATCTGGGTGGCTTTTCACAAAAATTGTAAAAAAGTACTGAAGAAGAATAAATCCTTCAGTAAATACGATTCGAAAGAAAAGTTTTTGGCTTACTTGTTTTCTTACTTCGAATTGTTGACCCTGAACCGTTCTTATGTGCTCTATGTTTTAAATGAGGGTCATTCATTAGAACGCCTCAAAAACTTAAAGCAACTCAGAGACTTTAGGACACACTATTTGACTTTTGTAAAAGACACAGTGCTGTCCAATGAAAATGAGTCGAAAATTCAAGAACTAAACGACAAATTATTTTCTGAGGGAACTTGGGTTCAGTTTTTAATTTTATTAAAGTTTTGGACAGAAGATCAGTCTCCAAAATTCGAAAAGACCGATATCGCTATTGAAAAGTCAGTTCAAGCAGTTTTTGATTTATTGCAATCGAACCCTTTAGAAAAATGGATCGATTTAGGAAAATTCATGGTTAAGGAGGGATTTAAGCTATAAGCGATTAGATGAAAAGTATTGATTCTATTCCAGTTTCAAAGATGCAAAGAGCCTCGAAATTGGTCGGTACAGGTGTCAAAATCGGCGCAAACTATCTCAAATATTATGGAGAAAAATTAATTGATGCAGAACGAGCAGAAGAAAAGCTGAATCAAGATAATGCCGACGACATTTATAACACTTTAAAATCGCTTAAAGGTAGTGCTCTAAAATTAGCGCAAATGCTAAGCATGGAGCGCAATATTCTTCCAAAAGCATACGTAGATAAGTTTTCTTTAGCTCAGTTTAGTGTTCCTCCTCTTTCGGGTCCCTTGGTGCGTAAAACACTTAAAAAACATTTGGGTAAAACCCCAGAGGAATTATTTGATGAGTTCTCAGAAGAGGCTATTAGTGCCGCAAGCATTGGCCAAGTGCATCTCGCGGTAAAAAACAACAAACGATACGCCGTCAAAATTCAGTATCCTGGAGTTGCAGAAAGTATAGGTAGTGACCTGGCTCTAGTCAAACCTATAGCTTCAAAAATGTTCAATATCAAAATGAATGAAGCTGAGCAGTATTTTACTGAGGTAGAAAAGAAATTATTAGAAGAAACAGATTACCAAATTGAATTACAGCAAAGCATTGAAATGAGCGAAGCTTGCGCTAAAGTTCTCGATATCAAGTTTCCTAAATACTATCCTGAGTGGTCATCAAAAAAGGTGCTTGTAATGGATTTTATGAAAGGCAAACCACTTGGCGCCTATGTTCAAAAGAATAAATCATCCCAGGCAGAGCGCAATGCAATAGGTCAGACCTTGTGGGATTTTTATATGTTTCAAATACACGGTTTACGCAAAGTGCAGGCCGATCCTCATCCAGGTAATTTTTTAATCAATAAGAAAGGTAAGCTGGTTGCTATTGATTTTGGATGTATCAAAAAAATACCTGAAAATTTTTATGGACCTTATTTTGATTTGTCAAGTCGTGAGGTTTTAAACGACGCTAAGCTTTTTGAACAGAAACTCGAAGCCTTGGAGATCTTGACCAAAAGCGACAGTAAAGAAGAACGAAAATTTTTCACTGCCTTGTTTCATCAAATGCTGACACTGTTTACCAAGCCTTTTCAATCTGAAGAATTTGACTTTGGAGATGCCACATTTTGGGATGAAATAGGTGACTTGGCACAGCAGTTTACAAGCCAGTCTGAACTTCGAAAAATGAATAATAATAGAGGTTCTAAGCACTTTATCTACGTCAACAGAACCTTCTTTGGCTTGTATAGCTTACTCAATGATTTAAAGGCCAAGGTTGAGGTGAATCGATTTAAATCCTTAATTTAAAGGTCTTAACAGTTCTAAAGAAAAAGTATTACCCATGTATAAAGCTCATATCAAAGGCCTTGGATTCTATGTGCCCCCTAAAGTAGTTACCAACGATGATTTGTCGAAGTTGATGGAAACCAGTGATCAGTGGATACAAGAACGCACAGGTATTCAAGAACGACGATTTGCCGTTAGAGGCGAAGACACCACCACTAGTATGGGCGTAAAAGCTGCTAAAATTGCTATTGAACGAGCGGGGATTGATAAAAATGAAATTGACTTTATCATTTTTGCTACCCTGAGCCCTGATTATTATTTCCCGGGACCTGGTGTACTGGTGCAGCGGGATTTAGAGATTCATACCGCTGGAGCGCTAGATGTTCGAAATCAATGTTCTGGATTCGTATACGCACTCTCCGTTGCTGATCAATACATCCGTTCCGGTATGTATAAAAACATCTTAGTTATTGGTTCTGAATTGCATTCAGGAGGTTTAGACCTTACAACTCGAGGTAGAGGAGTTTCAGTGATATTCGGCGATGGTGCAGGGGCAGCGGTCGTTTCAAGATCTGAAGACGAGCAGTCTGCTATTCTCTCAACACATTTGCACTCAGAGGGTCAACATGCCGAAGAATTGGCTTTATTAGCTCCTGGAATGGGTTCTCGATGGGTTACAGATATTTTAGAAGATAACGATCCAAACGACGAGTCGTATTTGCCACATATGAATGGCCAATTTGTGTTTAAAAACGCGGTTGTTCGCTTTAGCGAAGTCATAATGGAAGGTTTAGGTGCAAATCAAATGACACCGGCAGATATTGACATGCTTATTCCGCATCAAGCCAATTTGAGAATTGCCCAATTCATTCAAAAGAAATTCGGTTTGAAAGATGAGCAGGTCTACAATAACATTATGCGTTATGGAAATACTACGGCTGCATCTATCCCTATTGCCCTGACTGAAGCTTGGGAAAAAGGCTTAATTCAAAAAGGCTCAACAGTGGTCTTAGCTGCCTTTGGAAGTGGATTTACTTGGGGAAGTGTTATCATGAAGTGGTAAGCTTTTTAGCTCGATTTCTAAACAGATACAACAAGCTAAAAGTGAGCAAACCATTCAGAGGTAATAACTCATATCCTATAACATAACCACCAACTTTTTCAGCTGGAATTTGAGCGATAAGTGCTATGATCACAACAGCTGAAAGACATATTAGCATAATTTTTTTAGGCTTGATTTGATGTTTGGTAAACATTCCAAAGCAAAACAGACCCAGTAAAGGTCCATAGGTGTAACCCGCTACGACCAAAAGGCTGTCAATCACGTTTGTGCTAATGACCCTGTTAAAGATTACAATCACAAGGACTAATAAAAATGAAAGTCCAATGTGTACTTTTTTACGCATTTTTTGTTGGCTGTTCTTATTGAGGTTTTCAATTTTGATAAAATCGATACAAAAGGCTGTAGTCAGCGCTGTTAGTGCCGAGTCTGCACTTGAGTAAGCAGCAGCGATAAGACCCAATAAGAAAAACACAGATAGACCAATGCCCAATTCTCCTGATAGTGCTATTTCAGGAAAGAGCAAATCGGTTTTGGGTGTTCCGTTCATCAGTGGAATACCAATGTTGTTTTGTTCGCTGTAATAAAAAAGCAGTCCTCCGAGAAAAACAAACAAAAAGGTCACCAATACCAGAACAAAACTAAAGGAGACCATGTTTTTTTGGGCATCTTCAAGAGATTTACAGCTTAAGTTTTTTTGCATCATATCTTGATCTAAGCCTGTCATACAGATGGTGATAAACATCCCTCCGACAAAAGATTTGACAAAATGTGATTTAGAGAGTAGACTGTCGAAAATAAAGACCTGATTGTAAGAATCGAAAGCAGGACTTTGCAGGTATTCCACAAGAGTGAGGTCTAAGGATTGTAGTATACTGCTAATAGCGAAAACAACAGCTGCCATCATAAAGAAGGTCTGCAGCGTATCTGTTATGATGATGGTTTTAATCCCCCCTTTGTGGGTGTAAATCCATATCAAAAAAACAGAGATGATTACCGTTACTTCAAAGGGCAGTCCCATAGCGCTAAATAAAAATTCTTGAAGCACAATAGCCACTAAATACAGACGAAAAGCCGCACCTAGTATTCGAGAAACGAAAAAGAAAAATGATCCAATTTGTTGAGTTTTGACGTCAAATCTATTGCCGAGGTATCCGTAAATAGAGATGAGGTTTTGTCTGTAATACAGCGGAAGCAAAACATAAGCGACGACCAAATATCCAGCTAGGTAGCCAAAGACAACCTGTAAGTAGGTCATTTCTGTAGCTCCAACCCAACCGGGAACCGAAATAAAAGTGACTCCCGACAAAGACGTCCCCACCATTCCAAAGGCAACCAAATACCAGGGTGCTTTTCGATTAGCTCGGAAAAAATCTTCATTGCTATCAGATTTCGAGGTAAATTTGGCTATTAACAGTAACACCAAAAAGTAAGAGATCAGAAGTATAGCTATGGTCGAAGAATTCACCAGAAAGATTATTTATAAATTCGAGTGGAAAATACAAATCTTTCTTTTGAAAAACTACCTCTAAATTAATCATGGATTTTTCTTCAAAATTGTTGCAAAGCGCAGTAGATGAAATAGCTCAATTACCGGGTATTGGAAAAAGAACGGCTTTGCGTTTGGCTATTTTTCTGTTGCGACAGCCCGAAATTCAAAGTGTCAATTTAGCACAAGCCATTGTAGATTTGAGGTCAAAGATTAAACAGTGCAACAACTGTTTTAACATCACAGACGAAGAGATTTGCGACATTTGTCAAGATGTAAAAAGAGAATCCAAAACACTTTGCCTGGTACAGGATGTTCGCGATGTCATGGCCATAGAATCAACGGCAGAATTTCGAGGTAAATATCACGTGCTAGGAGGCCTTATTTCACCAATAGAAGGCATCGGCCCTCAAGACCTTAGCATCGAAGCCCTTGTCAGACGTGTTGAGAACGAAAAAATAAGCGAAATAATTTTCGCCTTAAGCGCAACACCAGAAGGGGATACCACGAGTTTTTATGTCTATAAAAAATTGGCAGAAAAAGAGTTGCAATTCTCTACCATTGCAAGGGGAGTATCCATAGGAGATGAATTGCAGTATGCAGACGAAGTAACTTTGGGTCGAAGTATCAGTAATCGTATTCCACTACGTTATTAAATTCTTACTTTTGTTTAAAATTTAAAACCGACAAAACCTAAATGGCTAGATTTAATGTTGTACTTCCTCAAATGGGAGAAAGCGTTACAGAAGCAACCATAACAAACTGGTTAAAAAATGTAGGAGACTCCATTGAAGTGGATGAGGCCATTGTTGAAATTGCTACGGATAAAGTCGATTCAGAAGTGCCTTCAGAAGTTTCGGGCACCCTGGTACAAGTTAATTTTAGTGAAGAAGAAGTCGCTCAAGTCGGTGATGTGATCGCAGTGATCGAAACCAGTGATATCGAAGAAACTGCCCTTGATACAGAAGTACAAGCTGCCCCTCAACAGAATGCTCCTATTGAAACGGCTACCGATGATACCTCTGCCACAAATGAAACAGAAGTAGTAGAGCAGGTAAAAGAGATTGAACAAAATATTACTCAAACTACTGCTCAACTCAAACCACAAATTACAGCGAATAGCGAAGGCAGATTTTACTCTCCACTTGTTCGTAAAATAGCTCGAGAAGAAAATGTTTCAGAGTCCGAGCTCAATCAAATCAAAGGAAGCGGATTAGAAGGTCGTGTGACTAAAAATGATATTCTTCAGTACATCGATTCAAGGTCGTCTTCTGTGTCGTCAACGCCTGTAGCTGAGAACACCAATAATGTACCACAGCCTGAAGAGCAAACTAGAGCCAGCGTGGCACCTGCTGCTCCTGTGATCAACATCAATAGTTCTGATGAAATAATAGAGCTCAATCGAATGGCTAAGCTCACTTCTGAGCATATGACCAAAAGTTTGGCAACCTCTGCTCATGTTCAAAGTTTTATAGAAGTAGATGTTACCAACCTGGTTGAATGGAGAAATAGAGTTAAAGATGAATTTTACAAGCGAGAGGGTGAAAAACTAACATTTACCCCATTCTTTATTGAAGCCGTAGCACGTGCACTAAAGAATTTCCCAATGCTAAACATCAGTTTTGATGGAGAGCGAATCATAAAAAAATCCGCCATTAATATAGGGATGGCCGCTGCCTTGGCAGATGGTAATCTCATCGTTCCGGTGATCAAAAACGCCGATCAGCTCAATCTTGTAGGATTGGCTAAAAAAGTGAATGAGCTGGCACATAACGCTAGAAATGGAAAGTTGAAACCCGACGATGTTAAAGACGGAACGTATACGGTAACCAATGTTGGTTCTTTCGGAAGTGTTTTTGGCACCCCAATTATAAATCAACCTCAAGTTGGAATTTTAGCCTTAGGAGCGATTCGTAAAATGCCTGCAGTGATTTCTACTGAAGAGGGTGATTTCATCGGAATTAGGTCTAAAATGTTTTTATCCCATTCCTATGATCACCGGATTGTAAATGGTGCTTTGGGTGGATCTTTTATCAAGTTTATCGCAGAGCATCTCGAATCTTGGGATGTTTCAGCTAAAATATAACCCCCTGCTTATGTCTTTGGAGTTAAACCTAACCAAGCCCATCTGTTTTTTTGATTTGGAAACCACAGGAACTAATGTGGTTAAAGATCGCATTGTAGAAATTGGCATTTTTAAGGTTTTTCCGAACGGTAATAAAGAACAGTACCGCTGGCTTGTTAATCCAGGTATTCCTATTCCTGCAGAAGTGGCTGCAGTGCATGGTATTACCGACGAAAAAGTCAAAGGTGAACCAAGCTTTAAGGAACTTTCAAGAAAGGTCTATGACATTCTAAAGGATAGTGATTTGGGAGGATACAATTCAGACCGATTCGATATTCCGCTCTTGGTAGAAGAATTGCTCCGTGCGGGTGTGGATATTGACCTCAAAAAAATGGTATCCGTAGATGTACAAACCATTTTTCACAAAAAAGAAAAAAGAACACTTTCAGCTGCGTATAAATTTTACTGCGGTAAAGAATTAGTTGAAGCGCATTCTGCTCTTGCAGATACCATGGCTACTTATGAGGTGCTCTTGTCACAAATAGAGCGTTACGAAGACCTTGAAAACGATATTAAAGCGCTCTCAAAATTTACCAAGAGACGAGAAACTCTCGATTTTGCTGGATTTTTAGCATTAGACAAAGAAGAGGAGCCTATTTTTAATTTTGGAAAATTTAAGGGCAAGCGAATCAAAGAGGTTTTAGAACAGGAGCCAGGTTATTTCGGATGGATGCTCAATGCTGATTTTCCGAAGTATACGCAAAAGGTATTGACACAAATAAAATTGGGAACCTGGAAACCATAGACCAATGAAAATCATTTGCATCGGCAGAAATTATACGGATCATATTGAGGAGCTCTCGAACGAGCGACCAAAAGATCCTGTCATCTTTATAAAACCAGATTCTGCCGTTCTTCCTAAGGAACAAGACTTTTATCGTCCAGAATTCAGCAGCGACATTCACTATGAGGTGGAGCTTCTCGTTAAAATTCACAAAGTAGGTAAACACATAGCCAAAGAATTTGCACCGAATTATTACGATGAAATCGGGTTAGGTATTGACTTCACAGCAAGAGACTTACAATCACAATTAAAAGAAAAAGGCTTACCTTGGGAGAAATCGAAGGGTTTCGACGGTTCTGCGGTGATTGGAAAATGGGTATCTAAAGCACAGTTTGAAAACTTAGAAAATATTTCGTTTTCACTCGAAAAGAATGGTGTAGAAGTTCAGCGTGGAAATTCAGGATTGATGCTCTGGAAAATAAATGAAATTATCGCTTACGTCTCTCAGTTTTTTATGTTGAAAAAAGGGGATGTCATTTTCACAGGTACACCAGCTGGAGTTGGGCCCGTTTATGAAAACGATGTGCTGCTGGGAAAAATTGAGGAAGAAGTATTTTTAAAGACAATTATTAAATAGCGCTTATGGCTTACGATTTGAAACAGGTTGACGAACTCGCTGACGGAGATGTAGAGTTTAAAGAAACACTGGTAAAGGCATTTGTGGAAGAAATTCCTCAAGATCTTCAGGCCCTTGAAGAAGCCGTCAATGCCAAAGATCACACACTAACTTATCAGATGGCGCATAAAATGAAGCCCAACTTTATGATGTTTGGTCGAAGTGATTTGATGGAGTTATCCCTTTCAATTGAAAAAATGGGTAAGGCCAAACAGTCTTTCGATACAATTACTGAAAGCTTTAAAGAGTTAAGGGTGCAGACAAGAGTGATGATCAAAGCAATGGTCGCGGATTTCGGACTCTAATGAAGGCTGTTTTAATCAGTATAGGAGACGAACTACTCATTGGGCAGGTAATCAATTCCAATGCCGCTTTTATAGGTCAACAACTCACTAGTATTGGTATTGAAGTGCTCCAGATACTCGCCGTTGCTGACGATCGTAAAGCGATTACAGACGCCTTAGATTTTAGTTTAAAAAATGCGGATTTAGCAATTCTTACCGGGGGATTAGGTCCTACCAAAGACGATATTACCAAAAAAGTATTTTGTGATTTTTTTGACGACAGACTGGTCGAAAACAAAGAACTCTTAAGCAAACTAAGACGCTTTTTTGAAGAGAAATTGCAAATTCGAATGACTGAAATCAACGAGCAACAAGCTTATTTGCCTTCGAGAGCTACACTTCTGGAAAACAAATACGGAACGGCCTCTGGAATGTGGATGCGCAAAGAAAACACCGATTTTATTTCGCTGCCAGGAGTACCTTTTGAAATGAAAGAACTCATGCGTACCGAAGTCATTCCAAGACTTCAAGAGCGCTATGCATTACCTTTTATCGTGCACAAAACCATGCTGGTCTATGGAATAGGAGAAAGCCTAATTGCCGAAAAAATTGAAGACGTTGAGGAAGCTCTGCCCGAATTCATGTCGCTTTCTTATTTACCTAATTTGGGTCGTGTTCGACTTCGTCTTACGGCCAGAGGAGAGAATGAAAAAGCATTGATTACCGAAATCGATAAGCGCATTGACATTATAGCTCAAAGGTTAGGTACACATTATATCGGCTTAGAAGGGGTCGCTGAAATAGAACGGCTCATTGTCGAACAGGCGCAGACAAAACAATTGACAATAGCCAGTGCTGAGAGTTTTACCGGTGGCGGTATCGCCAAACGACTTACTTCTATTGCAGGTGCCTCAAAAGTCTTTAAAGGCAGCGTAGTGGCCTATAACACCTCAATCAAGGAATCTTTATTAAATGTAGATTCAAAGCTGATTGAGCAGCACAGCGTTGTTTCAAAAGAGGTGGCCGAGGCCATGGCTAATGGATTACGAGAAAAGATGCAATGTGATATTGCCATTGCAACAACCGGAAATGCGGGCCCTTCAAAGGGAGATTCGGATGCAGAGGTAGGTACTGCTGTTATAGCTATAAGCACAGAAAACGGATGTGAATCGCATGTTTTTTACCTCGGAAATCACAGAACAAGAATCGCAGAGAAGGCCATAAATAAAGGCTTAGAATTGCTCTACGCTGAAATTTTAAATAATGCGGATATTAATTTGTGATAACCAAAATAATATCTAAATTTGCACACTCTTAAAAACAGAAGAACTAAAACGATTTAAAATGTCAAAGATTTGTGAAGTTACAGGCAAAAAAGTAATGTTTGGTAATAACGTATCGTTTTCCATCAATAAGACAAAAAGACGTTTTGACGTTAATATTTCTAAGAAAAGATTTTACGTTCCTGAAGAAGGTAAGTGGGTGACCCTAAACGTTTCTTCAAAAGGAGTTAAAATTATTGATAAAAAAGGTATATCTGCCGTTTTAAAGGAGTCAAGAGCTAAAGGACTTATTGACTAATTTGGCAAAGATTTAAAGGAATCAAAACATGGCTAAAAAAGGAAATCGCATACAGGTAATCTTAGAGTGTACTGAGCACAAAGAATCAGGTATGCCAGGTACTTCAAGATATATAACAACTAAGAATAAAAAGAACAGTCCTGATCGACTTGAGATTAAAAAATTCAATCCGATTTTGAAAAGAATGACTGTTCACAAAGAGATTAAATAAGATGGCAAAGAAAACAGTAGCAACACTTCAGTCAAAGTCTAAGCGTTTAACTAAAGCGATTAAAATGGTAAAATCTCCAAAAACTGGAGCCTACACTTTCGTAGAGTCTGTAATGCCACCTGAAATGGTCAAAGACTTTTTTAGCAAAAACTAATCTTTAGACATATAGTATACAAAAGCCGCTGTTGAGCGGCTTTTTTTTATCCCCTATCTTTGTAAGATAGATTGTGATATGAGTGATTTAAAAAAGATTTTCAACAAGCAAAAAGAACAGTCTTTAAACAAAGGATTGGAGGTTTCAAAACGTTCATTTTTCAATAAACTCACTCAGGTTTTAGTTGGAAAGACTAGGGTAGATGATGATGTGCTTGACGAATTAGAAGAGGTGCTGATTTCCTCAGACGTTGGAGTTGAAACTACTTTGAAAATTATTGACCGTTTAGAAGAGCGCGTCCAAAAAGATAAGTACAGTAAACTTGAGGATTTAGCGCAATACCTACGAGAAGAAATCAGTGATTTATTAAAATCTCAGCAAGAGGAGAACACTGAACAAATTAAGAAAGACGAACTGCATGTCATTATGGTTGTAGGTGTTAATGGGGTTGGTAAAACTACCACTATAGGCAAAATTGCGCATCAATTTCAAGGCGAGGGTAAAAAAGTCATTCTCGGTGCAGGTGATACCTTTAGAGCAGCAGCCTCTGATCAGCTCAAAACATGGGCGGAGCGTGTCAATTGCGAAATTGTGACTTCAGAGCCCAATACAGATCCATCTTCAGTAGCCTTTGAAACCCTTCAAGTCGCTGTTGCTAAAAAGGCAGATGTGGTACTTTTAGACACTGCAGGCCGTTTACATAACAAGGTCAATTTGATGAACGAATTGTCTAAGATTAAAAGGGTGATGTCAAAGGTGATTCCAGACGCTCCCCATGAAGTTTTATTGGTGTTAGACGGATCGACAGGACAAAATGCCTTTGCACAAGCCAAAGCCTTTACCAATGCCACAGAGGTAAGTGGATTAGCCATAACCAAATTAGACGGAACCGCTAAAGGAGGAGTAGTCATTGGTATCTCTGATCAATTTCAAATACCGGTACAATACATTGGAGTTGGAGAAGGTATAGAAGATCTTCAAGAGTTCGACGCACATACCTTTGTAAATTCATTTTTTTCACTCTAGTGCGATGAAAACCAAAAGTCTAAAAAAGTCAAGAATCAATGTGGTTACCTTAGGGTGCAGCAAAAACTTATACGATTCTGAGGTATTGACAGGTCAGTTAAGAGCTGGAGGAAAAGAAGTCGTTCACGAACAGCACGGAGATATTGTGGTTATAAACACCTGCGGATTTATTGCCAATGCCAAAGAAGAAAGTATCAATACCATTTTGGAATACGTCAAACTCAAAAACGAGGGTGAAGTTGAAAAGGTTTTTGTAACCGGTTGTTTGAGTGAGCGTTATAAAGACGATTTAGAAAAAGAAATTCCTGACGTAGATCGCTATTTTGGTACGCACCACCTGCCACAGTTACTTAGAGCGCTGGGTACCGACTATAAAAAAGAGCTCATAGGAGAGCGCTTAAACAGTACTCCACCACATTTTGCCTATTTAAAAATTGCTGAGGGATGTGATCGTCCTTGTTCGTTTTGTGCCATACCTCTAATGCGCGGTAAGCATAAATCTAAACCCATAGAAGAATTGGTGCTCGAGAGTCAAAAGCTAGCCGAAAATGGGGTAAAAGAATTGATTCTCATAGCACAAGACTTGACGTATTACGGTCTCGACTTGTATAAGAAACGAACTTTAGCAGAACTCCTAAAAGCACTTTGTGAAGTGGATGGAATTGAATGGATTCGTCTGCATTACGCTTTCCCTACCGGATTTCCGTTGGAGGTACTCGATTTAATTCGAGAGGAGCCAAAAATTTGCAATTACATCGATATCCCATTACAACACATAGCCGACCCGATTCTTAAAAGTATGCGAAGAGGTACAACTAAGGCTAAAACAGACAAGCTTCTGACGCAGTTTAGAGAAATGGTACCGGGTATGTCCATTCGAACAACACTTATTGTGGGTTATCCCGGAGAAACCGAAGAAGATTTTAAAGTGCTCAAAGATTGGGTTAAAGAACAGCGTTTTGATCGTTTGGGATGTTTTACCTACAGTCATGAAGAACAAACTCATGCCTATTTGCTTGAGGACGACGTGCCCGAGGAAGTTAAAATGAATCGTGCGAATGAAATTATGGAAATTCAATCGCAGATTTCCTGGGAAAAAAACCAAGAACTGATTGGAAAAACCATTAGATGCATTGTCGATCGATTAGAAGGGGGGTACTATATTGCCAGAACGGAGTTTGATTCTCCTGAGGTGGATAACCACGTTTTAATCTCCTCTGAGAATCACTATTTACAACCCGGACATTTTATACAGGTACGCATCGATAGTGCTGAAGACTTTGATTTATACGGTACGCCAGTCTAGTTCTACCTAAGGTTTTTTTCAAAGGCCAAAAAACGTTTTCCCAAAGCAGCCATAAAGGGGATGCCCAACTCATCGTATTCATAAACGCCGTCGTTGAATTGCTCGTTCTTGTTCACTAGTAATGTAACTGATAAGAAGAAATTGATTTGGTTTTCTTCATCTACTATATAGGCTGTATCTGTAAGGGTTCCATAGGCCAGTCCAACTTTGTTGTGAACCTTAATATTGGGAGTATTGATTTCTTTTTGATCACCGAAAACTAAGAATTTGACATAACTGTCAAAGTAGGTTTCCTGTTCATACCCCAATTCTTTAGGTGTTTTAGCCATGGTTTCAATTACAAAAGCACGCTGCTCTTCATTAATTTTAAAGCGCATATTTTCTGGGTATAATTCTGGATGAATTAATCTCTTGACGGTTTGCATTTGGTCTTCTAAATCGTACCAGTTTTTTAAACTAAAGTCAAAAGGGCCCTCTTTTCGCTCGCCATTGTCATCGATGTATGAAATTCCTTTTTCAATACCTAATAAATCAAGTTTTTCGATGGGTGCATTTGTTTGTGAAGCTATGCTTAAAATGGTGTCTGTGTCATCGAAAAAGTAAATGGGAGAGGTAGTCAATTCAGCCGAATTCGGAGTGCTCAATCGATGACTAATTCTACTGTTTTCAAAACCTAATTCTTTAAATCGACGATTGTAATAATCGGCCCCTAAAAATTCAAACAATAAATTATTGGCCTTGTTGTCACTCACCGCAAAAATTTGTTCTATACAACGAGCCGTTGAAATGGGTAGGGTGTCTCCTTGAACTAAAAAAGGAGTGTCTCTATTGACATTCTCGAATTCATTTAGTTTTTCAAGCGCAAAAATAGAGGCAGGTAATTTGACTGTGCTAGCGGGATAGAAATAAGGTTTCTTCTGATTCAAGGCATAAGAGAATTGATAATCTTCAAACTCGGTTTGATTTGCCAAAGAACGTCTGCTGTAATGAATTTGCAATTCAAATGCGGCCGGATCTGAAAGCACTTTCTGAATGTATTGGTCATCATAGGAAGAAATCCAATCGGAGAGTTCTTTCGCAGATGTTAGATGCTCAGTTGCAGACTGAAATTCAATTTGTGGAGCGCTAAAGTTTGAGCAAGAGCTAAGGGCTAACACTAAAAGTGTGGTGCCAATTAATGGGTTAAGATTCTTCGTAAAAAGCACGATGAGGTTTTAAATGTTCCTTAAAGAAAGTTAGGTCTTTTGACTCGACTATCAAAAAAACACTACAAAGGGCCGATGATGCATGTTCTAAACCCCTACAAGACTCTTCGCTGTACTGTTGTAGCTTTTCTTTTTCTAGAAACTCAATTAGATGCACTAAAAAATGCTGAGCAGTTTGACTTGCTTCAGGACCTCTAAAATCCCATTTAAGTCTAATTTTCTGATCTGCCATAGGTCTCTGCAAATTGACGGAATGAATGCATTAAGGCGAGGTGTTGTTCTCTAAAATAAGGCTTGAAATACCAGCTAAACAAGCGAAGCCCAAAAGGCTTAAATCGAAATTTGTACTGCACTGTCCAAAGCGTTTGATTATTGGTTAGCACCTTGAAATAGTGACGTTCGGTGAGTTCTACACTTGAATTCTCATACCTTAGGTGAATATCTTCGGAGCCTTTGCGCTGCAGAACAGTCTCTTGAATAATCACCTGCTTATTTCTGTATTTCTGGTACATGATGGCTTGCGCATTGGATTGCCCAGCTTCACCGTTTACGGTCTGATAATACGTTAGATCGGTTTGCCATTTCGACAAGAGATCAGGATTGGTATAAAGAGCAATAACTTGTTCTTTATTGCAGTGAATAGGTATCTCAATCTCGTACTTCAATCTCCTGTTTTGTTTAAAAATAGCTTTGGTCAGATTCTAAAGATTTAAAATTTCCTTAAATCCCACGAATAATCGACTAAAATACTAGTTTATTTATATTTTTGCCTTTCGTATGAGAAGAAAAACTAAACTGATTATTTTCACCTTACTCGTGTTGGCATTTCAATCTTGTGAATTGTTTTTAAACAATACGAGTGAGGCAGATAATATTGTTGCAAGAGTTGGAGAAGAATACCTCTATGAAAATGATATTCCTGATTTTAGTTACGTCAAAGACAGTTTAGAGCTCTTTAAAACAAGAAGGGCTTTTATTGAAGACTGGGCAACCAAACAATTGCTTTTCGACGACGCCGTTATCAACCTCCCCAAACAGAAAAAAGCAGAATTGGATCGACTCGTCGATCAATATAGAAATGATTTATACACAAAGTATTACTACGATTTGCTCGTAGATGATCAAAGTATTGATACCTTAATTAACGAATCAGAGCTCATTCAACTTCATGAAAAAGAGCGAAAAAACTTCGTACTTGAAGACGATATTTACAGACTTCGTTTTTTGAGTTTAGATACTTCTTACAGTCGAGTAGCTGAGGTTAAGAAAGCACTTATTCAATTCAGTGCAAACGACAGTGTGTTCTTAGATTCTCTTCTCACGCACAACTATTTGATCGATGCTAATTTAGATGAAAGTCAGTGGTTCAAGTCAAGAAATTTGTTTACGACTATTCCTGCGTTAAAAGAAGTCGATAAGCGACGTCTTCAGCGCAATCAGTACGTTTTTGATTTAAGAGACAGCAGTGGTATCTATCTGGGTAAAATTGCCGAAGCTCTTCCTGCAAAGTCCATTGCACCCTTTGAATTCGTAGCACCAGAATTAAAGAAAATATTAATCAATCGCAAAAAGTTTGAATTGTTGAATACCCGTAAAAAAGAAGCGACAAATCAGGCCAAAATTGAGCGAAAATTTGAAATCTATGATTAAAGCTATACAACCTATCGTTCTCACCTTTTTAGTCATGACCTCTTATGCCATAGGTCAAGATACCGCACCGCCAAAGCGAATTAAAGTAGATGGAGTAGTGGCCGTTATCGGTGATTATGTGATTTTGGAATCCGATATTGACAAACTGAGTATTGATTTGGAGAATCAAGGCGTATCGAAAGAAGAAATTACCAATTGTCAATTGATGGGTAAGCTTATGGAAGATCGCCTTTATGCTCACCACGCTATTCAAGACAGTTTGTTAGTGGCTGACGATCAGGTGAATGCCATGATTGAAAATCAAGTGCAACAATTGACAGCTCAAGTAGGGTCAATCGAAAAGGTTTTAAAATTTTACAAGAAACCTGATTTGCAATCCTTTAAAGATGAGCTCTTTGAGATTAATAAGTTGAGAATGTTAGCGGATAAAATGCGAAATGATATCATCACTGATATTGAGGTAACTCCAGAAGAGGTTCGTCAATTTTTTAACTCTATTCCAGAAGAAGAACGTCCTGTATTCGGTGCTGAATTAGAAATTTCTCAAATTGTCAAGCAGCCCAAACCCACAGAAGAAGACAAGCAAAAAGTTATTCAACGTCTGGAACAAATCAAGCAAGACGTTGAGGTGAGTGGATCTTCATTTAGTGTTAAGGCCATTCTTTACTCACAAGATCCAGGATCAAAGTCTAATGGAGGTGCTTATACTATGGATAAGCAAACACCTTTTGTAAAGGAGTTTAAAGATGTGGCTTTTAGCCTTAAAGAAGGCGAAATATCAGATCCCTTCGAGACAGATTTTGGATATCACATCATTTTAGTTGAACGTATTAGAGGTCAAGAGGTCGATCTAAGACATATTTTAATTGCTCCCGAAATCGATAATGACGCTGTTGAGCGCGCCAAAAATCAGTTGGACAGTGTTCGAACTGAAATTGCAGCAAACCGTTTAGATTTTGCGGAGGCCGCACGTTTATTCTCAGATGAGAAAGAAACAAAATTCGACGGAGGTGTGCTGCGAAACCCTGCTGATTTTAGTGCACGTTTCGAATTGACCAAAATGGATCCCACGCTCTACAACCAAATCAGCCGATTGAAAGAGGGGGAGATTTCGTATCCAATAGTGGAGCGCGACCCTCAGGGAGGTCCGTCAAAATATAAAATAATGAAGGTGACTAATCGCTATGACGAGCACAAGGCGGATTTTGCCAGAGACTACATGAAGATTCAAGAATTAGCCCTTTCAGATAAACAACTAAAGACGATAGAAGAGTGGATTGATGAGCGGATTCAAGACACCTTTATTCAAATAAATGAAAGCAAGGCAGATTGCGATTTTGCAAACAATTGGGTAAAGGAATAAGTACAAGCTAATTAAGCTAAATATTTTTAAATCTTTTCACTTAAAATTCTTCAGAAGGAGATACATTTGCTAACAACCAATTATTTAAACCATGGCTTTTGACATTGAAGTAATCAAAGAAGTATATGCTCGAATGGGTGAGCGTGTAAACCAAGCGCGTAACCTAACAGGTAAACCCCTAACCTTAGCCGAGAAAATATTGTATTCACACTTGTGGGATGGAAACCCAAGCAAGGTACTACAAAGAGGAGAAGATTATGTTGATTTTGCGCCAGATCGTGTGGCTTGTCAAGATGCAACTGCCCAGATGGCTTTATTACAATTCATGCACGCTGGAAAACCAAAAGTTGCAGTACCAACAACTGTTCACTGCGACCACCTTATTCAAGCTAAAAAAGGCGCTGCAGAAGATTTACAAAGAGCAAACAGCACTTCTAGTGAGGTTTTTGATTTTCTTGCTTCAGTATCGAATAAATACGGAATTGGATTTTGGAAGCCAGGAGCGGGAATTATTCACCAGGTTGTTTTAGAAAATTACGCCTTTCCAGGAGGAATGATGATCGGAACGGATTCTCATACTGTGAATGCCGGGGGATTAGGTATGATTGCTGTTGGAGTTGGTGGAGCCGATGCGGTAGACGTAATGTCAGGAATGGCTTGGGAGCTTAAATTCCCAAAGCTGATCGGTGTCAAATTAACTGGAAAGCTCTCAGGTTGGACAGCACCAAAAGACGTTATTTTAAAAGTAGCACAAATTCTAACCGTTAAAGGAGGAACAGGGGCTATCGTTGAATATTTTGGAGAGGGTGCAGAATCTATGTCATGTACAGGAAAAGGTACCATTTGTAATATGGGAGCAGAAGTTGGTGCAACCACTTCTACCTTTGGATATGACGAGTCTATGGATCGTTATTTGAGATCAACAGGACGTGCGGATGTTGCAGATGCTGCAAATGCTGTTAAAGAGCATTTAACGGCTGATCCTGAGGTTTATGCTAATCCTGAGTTGTACTTTGATAAGGTCATCGAAATTGACTTAAGTGACCTAGAACCGCATTTGAACGGTCCTTTTACACCAGATTTAGCGACTCCAATTTCAGAGATGTCCAAGGTGGCTGTTGAAAACGACTGGCCGATCAATGTAGAAGTTGGTTTAATAGGATCTTGTACCAACTCATCATATGAAGATATTTCTAGAGCAGCTTCTCTAGCAAAACAAGTAGCAGAGAAAAAATTAAA
Organism: Flavobacteriales bacterium; assembly: GCA_011525015.1. Taxonomy (GTDB): domain Bacteria; phylum Bacteroidota; class Bacteroidia; order Flavobacteriales; family Flavobacteriaceae; genus UBA3478. Next base: position 8,490 of record WTJC01000019.1, on the reverse strand, counting down.
AACAAAAGCACAGTTTAAAATCACTCCAGGTTCTGAGCAGGTGCGTTATACCATTGAGCGTGACGGATTCATTGACACCTTTGAAAACATTGGTGCCACGGTATTTGCCAACGCTTGTGGACCTTGTATCGGAATGTGGGATCGCTATGGTGATAATGCTGCTGATGGTCCTCGAAATACTATTGTACACTCGTTTAACCGAAACTTTGCCAAGCGTGCTGATGGAAACCCTAACACTTTGGCTTTTGTGGGTTCGCCCGAATTGGTTACAGCAATAGCGATTTCTGGTCGACTTGATTTTAATCCACTAACGGATACCCTGATCAATGAGGACGGAGATGAGGTGCGTTTAGATGAGCCAAGAGGTTATGAACTTCCACCAGAGGGATTTGCAGTCGAAGATGCAGGATTTGTTGCGCCGATGGACGATGGAAGTGGAGTTCAAATTAAAGTCGCTTCAGAATCACAGCGTTTACAATTGTTAGATCCTTTTGTGCCTATTGATACTGCCAAATTAAAAGAGGTCAGACTCTTGATTAAAGCATTTGGAAAATGTACCACAGATCACATTTCTATGGCTGGTCCTTGGTTGAGATTTAGAGGTCATTTAGACAATATCGCGAACAATACCTTAATCGGTGCTGTCAACGCCTTCAACAAACAAACAAACATGGTCAAGAACCATTTAAATGGAGAATATGGTGCTGTACCTGACACTCAAAGGGCGTACAAGGCAGAGGGCATATATTCGATGGTTGTTGGAGACCACAACTACGGTGAAGGTTCTTCAAGAGAACACGCTGCTATGCAACCTAGACACTTAGGAGTGGCTGCTGTAATTGTAAAGTCGTTTGCGCGAATTCACGAGACGAATTTGAAAAAACAAGGAATGTTAGCCCTTACTTTTGCGAACGAGTCAGATTACGACCTTATTCAAGAAGACGATACCTTTAACTTCATTGATATCGAGGATTTTGCTCCAAATAAGCCACTTCACATTGAGGTGTCTCACGCAGATGGAACAAAAGACACGATTGTAGCGAATCATACCTACAATTCATCTCAAATCAAATGGTTCAATGAAGGTTCTGCGCTTAACGTAATCAAAAGAGAAAGCGCTAATTCATAAAAGAATCTATGAGGAAAAGGTGGATCAATATAGGAGTAGTTGTCGTATTACTTCTCTATTGGTTCACTCCTTTGACTTATCACTTAAAGCTTCAGGCCAATCAACTGCTCGCATCAACTCCTACGCTAATAAATGCGGAGACCTCTACAGAATTGAAGCCCGTAAGTTGGTTTTTAAAAGATAAAGACGGGATTGCTTTTGAATTCGATCAAAGTCTTCAAAGACCAGTTTTTATTTTCTTTTTTGCGAGTTGGGATATGAGGTCTCAAGCCGCATTGCATATGATAGATGAGTTCTATCAAGAATTTCACACTCAAATTGATTTTTACATCGTCTCGAATGAGGAGCGTGAACCTGTCATCGCTTATTTTCAAGAGAATGATTTTGGATTCTCACCCACGTATTATAACTTAAATGAAAGTGCTCCATTGAGTTATGATTTGAATTATTCCTATTTGATCGATTCAAATCGAAACATCCGCGCTGAAGAGCGTGAAATACAAAAATGGAATTCAGGACGCTGGTTTAAAACGATAGATGAGTTTCTAAAAGAAAATGAGTAAGCAAATCACCACATTATCTTTCTACAGATTTCATTCCTTAAAAGGAAAGCTATGGGGCTTTTTTAATGTTCCCATAACACAAATGAAACTCAAGTCTATTCAAGGACTTCGATTTTATAAGGTGATGGGAAGCGGTAAGTCGGGATTTAATCCCTTGCCCGATTGGTCTACTTACGCCATTTTACAAGTATGGGATTCCGAAGAGGCAGCCAATGATTTTTATCAAGGAAAAGGGGTGTATTTCGATTATGTCAAAAACAGTGACGAATTGATGGTGGTTTACATGAAGAATATAAAGGCGCACGGAGAATGGTCTAAGCAAAAACCTTTTCAAAAATCCTCAAAAATCGATGCTGATTCGAAATATATGGCTGTTTTGACTCGTGCCACAATCAAATGGACGGAGCTGATTCCGTTTTGGAAGTACGTGCCTCAGTCTCAAGAGTATTTAAAACGCACTAAAGCTATCATGTTTCAATATGGAATAGGCGAGGTGCCTTTTAAAAACATGGCCACTTTTAGTATTTGGAATGATAAAGATGCGCTTTTCGAGTTTGCCTACAAGGATTCATCTCATGCCAAGGCCATAGAACTCACAAGAAAAAGAGATTGGTACTCTGAAGAGCTGTTTAGTCGTTTTCAGCCTTATCGCATAGTAGGTAACTGGAAAGACAAACCAGAACTAAACTAAAGCCAAAATTAAAACACCAAAGAATATAAACTGCACTGCGTAGAGGTGTGTACTAAATTGCAGGTGTTTTTCAAGGGCTTCTTTTTTGAAGTTCAGATGGATAATCCATTGAAAAGCGGTGCCAAAAACAAACCAGCTCAGGTAATTTTCAAGGGGCGCTGAAGGGACAAAAGTCCACAAATCCATAAGAGGAGCAATAGGTTCTAAAAAAGCATCCAACAAGGTCATAAGAAATCCGCCAAAAGGGAGTCTAATCCACGTATTCCAATTCATTTTCTGCTTTAGAAAACTCGAAATAGCATAACCGCAAAAAGCTAAAACAGCCCAATAAATACCGATGAGAAAAGGTATGCCGTCTAATTTGACACCCATGTTTTGCCCATAGGAGTAGGTTCCGAAAAACCATCCTTTATGAACGCCTAACCATTCTATAGACATTCCTAAAAACATCAATAGGAGAAACACCATCCAAAACTTGATATCAGTTCTCTTAAAACTGAGGATAAACAGGGCAAAGCAAGCGCTGAGGTTTAAGGGTGTTTTTTCATAAAACCATTGTTCATATCCCAGAAGAATTCCAATCATTCCAGAAAGGTGAAACAACCAAAGCAAAAAAATGGCTATATGTGTGCTATTGCGTATTGAAATCATGCTGAACCAAATCCGATACTATTTTTGCTGACAGCATACACAAGGGAATACCTCCACCTGGATGCACCGAACCTCCACAATGATATAAATTTTTAATCTTTTTATTGAAATTAGGATGTCTTAGAAAGGCAGCCATAGTATCATTACTCGCTGCTCCATAAAGGGCTCCTCGGTATGAACTCGTGTTTTTTTCTATGCCTGAGGGCTCCAGTATGTATTCCGTGGCAATTAGGGATTCGATATCGGTATTTAAAATCTTTGAGAGTTTACGTAGAATATTAACTCGAGTTTTTTGAACAAGCGCGTTCCAATCTTGATTGTAATGTGCAGGTGCATTAATCATTACAAACCAGTTCTCACAGTTTTTAGGGGCATCTTCGGGATTGTCTTTACTGCTGATGTTTACATAAACTGTAGGATCATCACAAATGCTTTTTTTGTCGAAGAGGTGCTCGAATTCATTTTGGTAATCATCACTAAAAAAGATGTTGTGTAAATCTAAGTTTGGGAATGACTTTTCTATACCCCAGTAAAAGATGAGCGCACTGCTTGATCGTTCTTGAGCCAATGTTTTTTCAGGAGCCTTGTGAGTAGCTAATAATTGCTTGTAGGTAGGGAATACATCCATATTACATATTACTAAATCGGCTTTTCTGTGCTCTCCGTTTTCAAGTTCTATACCTACGGCACGTCCTTTTTCGGTCAAAATTGAACTGACTTTACTGTTTAAATGGTATGAGATGTTTTGTCTGAGACCGAGTTCGTATAGGGATTGTGAGATACGGTGCATTCCACCTTTGGGAAAAAAGGTTCCGTAGTATTGTTCTAAGTGCGGTATAAGCGACATTATACCTGGAGTTTTGTACGGATTACTTCCATTGTAGGTCGCATACCTATTGACCAATTGTACAGTTTTTGTATTCTTAAAATACGCTTTTGCCGTTTTATCTAGGCTTTGAAAAATGTGCAATTTATAGAGCTGCGCAATAGATTTAATCGTATTCGTATTGAGATAGGTGTGAATTTTGTGCAGTGAGTTTTCTAAAAAAAGGGGCGCTGTAAGTTCGTATTTTTCCTTATTTCGGTTTAAAAAGGCCTTGACCTTTTTTGGAGATTCACCAAAGGTTGAACAAAGTTCTTCGATGTACTCTTGCTTATCTGATTTTGCAGAAAAAGTAGTGCCATCAGACCAAAAATAATTACAGATAACTTCCTTTTGAATATATTCAAAATGCGTTGTGACATCCTCTCCAAAGAGTGCAAAGAGTTCTTCAACGAATTGAGGCATTGTGAATAGAGAAGGGCCTAAATCAAATCGATATCCATCTTGAGATAAAGCGTGTAATTTACCGCCGGTATGGGGATTGGCCTCGTGCACTTCGACTTCAAAACCTTGGGCTTTTAAGCGCAATGAAGCGGCTATTCCAGCTATCCCGGCTCCAATGACAATGGCCTTTGGCATCAGCTCCTAAAATATTTGAGAGGCACCCACAGCATTCCAAAGTTTTGGCTGTCCTCTTTGCCGATATTTTTGTGGTGAATTTTGTGCGCTCTTCGTATTCCTCTTGCGTATCTATTGTCAATGTTTCTAAACAGTTTAAAACGCTGGTGAATAAAAATGTCATGCACCATAAAGTAGGCAATTCCGTAGGCGAGAATTCCAAATCCAATAGGAATCCCAAACCACATTGAGGTATTATCCCCAACAAGTATAAAACTCATTGAAACTATGGCGTAAAAGATAAAGAAGAGGTCGTTCCGTTCAAACCAATTGTCGTGGTCTTTTTTGTGGTGATCGGCATGCCAATGCCACATAAAGCCGTGCATCACATATTTATGTGTTGCCCAAGCTAAAAATTCCATAAGTAAAAAGGTCAGAACAAAAATCAGGGAACCAAGCCACATCATACCAAGTGAAGTTTAAAATTAACATAAGATTGAGCGAGCAATCCAAATTTTTCATAATTGGGCACTCTAATTCTCGTGTTTTTTATTTCTTTTGGTTCGGTGTTTTTAAGTTTAGCTAGTAATCTCGAATAATATCTATATGCAGTGTATACTCCAAATTTTGCCTCAACAGGAAGACGTACAATTCCAGACAAGCCCTTCGCGAAATCATCTTCAATTTCTTGAATGATTTTAGCCTTCGAACCCTCGTCAAGGTCTGCTAAATTCGTGTCTGGAAAATAGGTTCGTTCTAAAGTTTCGAAATCGGCCTTTAAATCTCGTAAAAAGTTGACCTTTTGAAATGCTGAACCTAAAGCCATGGCTGAATCTTTCAATTCATCGTAGAGTTCTTGGTTACCCTTAACGAAAACTTTTAAGCACATAAGTCCTACAACGTCTGCAGAACCGTAGATGTACTCCTTGTACTCTTCTTTAGTGAGGTACTCTTTTTTGTGCAAATCCATCCGCATACTTTTCATAAAAGCATCCACTAAGTGTTTAGGGATTTGGTATTTGTGATAAGTAGCTTGAAATGCGTTTAATATGGGATTTAAAGAAATTTGATCTGTTAGTGCATGTTCGAGGTTTTCTTCGAATCTGTTGAGAAGTACTTCTTTGTCAAAGTTGTGAAAGCTATCTACGATTTCATCTGCAAAGCGCACAAAACCATAAATGTTAAAAATGTCTTCTCTTATTTCAGTGGCAAGCATTTTTGTAGCCAGTGTAAAAGAAGTACTGTAATTTTCAGTAACTAGTTTTGAACATTTTTGTGAAACCTGATCGTATAACTCTTTCATAATCTCTAAGTTAATTCTTTTTTCGGATTAATTCAGCAACCAATTTTCCAGATATCAAAGAAGGAGGAACACCTGGTCCGGGTACAGTCAACTGTCCTGTAAAATATAGGTTGTCTACTTTTTTACTGATCAATTTCGGCCTTAAGAAAGCGGTTTGACTCAAGGTGTTAGCCAAACCGTAAGCATTACCCTTAAACGAATTGTATTGTTCTATAAAGTCTTTTACGCAGAAGCTTTCTACAAAATCAATCTGCGATTTTAATTCTTGGTCAACTCTTTTTTCTAAGCGTTTTAGGATCAATTCGAAATAGTGATTTCTGAGTTCTTCAGTATCCTCAATGCCTGGTGCGATGGGTATTAAAAAGAATCCTGTTTCACAATTTTCTGGAGCCATAGAAGGGTCTGTCACTGAAGGAAAATTCACATAGAATAAAGGGTCTTCAGGCCACTCTTTGGTGTCGTATATGGCTTTAGAATGCACATCAAAATCTGTATCAAAGAAGAGATTGTGATGCTCAACTCCTTTGATTTTCGTTTTAAAACCTACATAAAATAGCAGTGAAGAGGGGGCAAAAACTTTTTTCTCCCAATAGGCTTCACTGTATTGACGGTATTTAGAATCTAAAAGTGTTTCACTGTGGGCATAATCCGCTCCGCTAATGATATGCTCCGCCGTATAATTTTGAGAACCGTTAATCTCGACTCCTGTGGCTTTGGCATTGGTATCTACATTGATTTTGGTAACTGCCGCGTCTGTATGTATTTCAACACCTAATTCTTCGGCAAGCGCCTTCATTGCTTTGATGATCTCATACATTCCTCCTCGAGGATGCCATGTGCCCAATCCGTAGTCTGCGTAGTTCATAAAGCTGTAAAACGAAGGAGTCTGACTAGGTTTAGCACCTAAGAATAACACGGGAAATTCAAGGGCTGCGACAAGCATTGGATTTTTAAAGTCTTTTCGCACGATCTGTTGAATGGATTTAAAAAACTGTCCCACTCTTACAGCGGTTTCAGTGGTTACCAATTCAAACGGAGACAAACCCGGTCTCAGCACAATTTTATTAATGGCGATGTCATAATTCTTTGCAGACTTCTTTAGCAGCTTTCTCAGTTTAGCTCCACTTCCTTTTTCAATGCGTTCAAATTCTTCAGCGATTTTTTCTACGCTGTCGCCAATAGTAAGTTCTTGTTGGTTTTGAAAGTAAATTTTGTAACCAGGATTTAGGCGATCCAATTCGTAGTAATCACTTGTTTTCTTGCCAAAGTCTGCGAAATACTTATCAAAAATATCTGGCATCCAGTACCAAGAGGGCCCTATGTCGAAGGTATAGCCGTTTTTGATCAATTGTCGGCATCGACCTCCTACGGTACTGTTTTTTTCAAACAGCTGTACTTTATAACCTTGTTTGGCCAGATGGCTGGCTGCGGAAAGTGAAGAAAAACCAGATCCAATAACAATAGCTGTACTCATACTTACTACAATGCGGTAGTAAACTGCTCAATGCTATTGAAAACTCTCAATCCTTCTAATTTTTGTTGATTCGTAATGTATTGAGATTGAAAGCCAAGAAGCCACAGTTTAGAATTACCTTTAGTGTTTAAAATTTTGTAAAAATCTTCTAAATATTTGTTTATTTCGTCCTTATTTGGGCTTACTGTGAAGTAAGATACGAAATGAAGGTTTTCATAGTAGTTTAAAAGGTCTACCATGTTTTCTAAGGGCATCGATTGGCCGAGGTATATGGTTTTGTATCCTCTAGAAACAATCTCATAATTCAGAAAGAGTAATCCAACTTCGTGTATTTCGTTTTCGGGTAAAAACATCACAAAAACCTTATCTGTTTTTGTGGGTTCTAGTTTTTGGAATTTTTCAGTGTGAATGTATATTTTTTGCTTGATCAGGCTCGTAATAAAATGCTCGTGAGCAGGGCTGATTGTATTGGTCTGCCATAAGAGTCCGAGTTCGTTGAGCAATGGAATAAAAACTTTATTAAATATTTCTCTAAAGTTTCGTTCTACCATCAAACTATTGAAGGTCTGAAAAAAGTGGGCGCTGTCAAAATTGACCATTGCCAACTTAAACGCATTAATAGCGTGATGTTTTTCAGAGTTTCTCGCAATGATTTCGTTCACCAGTTGCGGAATATTGTCTTCTTCTAATTTCGCTATTTTGGATATTTTGTATCCGTTGTTGTAGAGTAGGGTAATATTAAGTAGTTTTTGAAGGCTAATCAGACTGTAAGTTCTGATGTTTGTTGCCGTTCGTTCAGGCTGCAGTAAATGGTATCGCTTTTCCCAAATGCGAATAGTATGGGCTTTGATACCTGAAAGGTTCTCTAAATCCCTTATACTGAAGCTTTTCTTAATATTATTGTTCATTGTATTTCACAAATCATTAAACAAAAATACACTTTTATTTGAGATGATATCTATTTATAGTAGAAATAAACTGTTAAAGTTCAGTTTATCTTTTAAATAGACCCTTTCACCCTTGAAGCAGTAGGCGATTAGCACAAACTATACGCTTAGTGCAATATTAGATTAAGTTTACATCTTCCCCTCTAAGGCCTAGTGATTCCTCTTAAAAGCTATTTAATGAGTGGAATATCGCAATGTTTTACTTAAAAGCTATCAGTTTTATTTTTGTTTAATCTTTTTGTTTTTATGATGCACTATTTCTAAAATTATTAATTACATAAAATTTAGAGT
>WTJC01000004.1 GCA_011525015.1 Flavobacteriales bacterium | reverse complement strand
CAATTATCTTATAACTGTTTAACTTTCAGATTTATGCAATAATTATTGGTGCATTTCAACAATACCATTATGCGACAGCTTGTATTTTACAATATTCATTTTAATCAATTATTTTCTTCGCTCAACCACATGTAGGGGATATATTTCACTCGACTAAACTTATACAAAACTTAACTGTAGATTATGGAAAATCAATCTTTAGAGTACACTAAGGATATCTTGATGAAGGTATCTTTTAGTTATGAATTGTTCACCAAGGAGATACAAAAGGCCATGAAACAACTCTTACCTTATGAAGTGTTAGAGCTACGAATATGGTTAGAAGATTATTTGGATGATAAACCTGAGCTTTTACACACGAAAGAAATGTTTGTCGTATTTAAAACACATTTGTGAGTTTTAAGGCCACATCATACTCAAGCTTAAGGAATATTGCTCAATGCCCAGAAAAGAAAAATAATCGAATAAAATAATAGAGCAGGGATAGAGTAATTATCCTGTTTAGTGTGATTGTACCAATATTGTTTAACAACTTTACAATAAAAACCCAATAAAAAGAATAAAATACTGTAAATCAGCTTAAACAGAATTTAATTTCTATTGAAGAAACATCTACATTGAAATGATAAGGCATTATTGACTTTATAGCTCTCAAGCACCTAACTAACTTTGATAAAATAATGCCAATTATAAACTATTTACCCCTCGAGATTCCAGCTACTAGCCTTATCTTGGGGGGTAATTTAATTTAATGAGTTTGCCGTGAATCTTTATAGCGAGTCTTTACTCGCTATAAATGTCATTATAGAGGTCTATATAGCGCTCTTTAATGAATTTACGTTTTAACTTCATAGTGGGTGTGAGGTGACCAAGATCAATACTCCAAACTTCAGGAGTTAATCTGAATTGCTTTATTTTCTCCCATTTAGCAAAAGCCTCGTTGGCTTTTTCAATTTCTTCAGCAATTCTGTTGATCACATCAGTATTTTTCACCAATTCTGCTGGGTCGCTTGGAATCGAAATTCCCTTTTTGGCTGCCCAATCTGAAACAAATTCGAAGTTTGGTTGTATAAGTGCAGCTGGCATTTTTTCACCTTCTCCTACGACCATTATTTGTTCTATAAAGAAAGACTCTTTGCACTTATTCTCAAGGAGTTGAGGTGCAACATACTTTCCTCCAGAAGTCTTGAACATTTCTTTTTTACGGTCTGTAATTCTCAAGAATCCATCGGCGTCAAATTCACCTATGTCTCCAGTATGAAAGAAATCATCTACGATTACTTCGGCTGTTTTTTCTGGGTCTTTGTAGTAGCCCATCATCACGTTAGGACCTTTACACAAAATCTCTCCATCTTCTGCGATTTTTACCTCTAAGCCCGATATGACCTTACCGACCGTTCCGATTTTCCAACCGCGATTACGTTCGTCGTTTACACTGATCACAGGAGAAGTTTCAGTGAGTCCGTATCCTTCCATAACTGGAATTCCAGCGGCTCCAAAAACGCGTGCTAATCTAGGCTGTAGGGCTGCACTTCCTGAAACCAATAGGTCTAGATTTCCTCCAAGAGCTTGTTGCCATTTGCTGAAAATTAACTTTCGTGCCAGTTTTAGTTTGGTTTCATACCACCATCCGTTTTGGCCATAAGGCTCGTATCTCAATCCTAAAGACACTGCCCAGAAAAATAAATTTTTCTTTACACCGGTGAGGTCTTTTCCTTTAGACACAATCTTGTCGTAAACTTTTTCTAAAAGTCTTGGAACAACCGTCATGATCATTGGTTTTACCTCGTTGATATTCTCGCTGATCTTATCTAAGCCTTCACCGTAATACACACTAACACCGCAGTATTGGTAGATGTATAAAATAACCCGCTCAAAAATGTGACACAACGGAAGGAAACTCAAGGCATGAGACCCATCGACAAAAGGAACACGTTCTTCAGCAGCAAGTACATTTTGAACAATATTGCTGTGCGAAAGCATCACACCCTTCGGGCGTCCAGTGGTACCAGAAGTATATATTATAGTTGCTAAATTTTCTTCGGCAACAGCGGCCTTTCTTTTTTCAACTTCTTCTTGTTCTGCAATATTTTTTCCTTTGTCTAAAATATCGCTCCAATGCGTGCAATTTTCGAGCTGATCAAAGCTGTAAATCTCTTTTACAGTTTTGAGCTCGTTACTGACCTTAAGTACTTTCTCTAATACCTCTTGGCAAGAAACCACAACGATTTTAGACTCACTGTGATTCAAGATATAGGCGTAGTCGTCTTCCGATATTGTGGGGTAAATCGGTACCGTTTGTGCACCCACCTGTAATGCTCCAATGTCAAAAATGCTCCACTCTGTTCTGTTGGTCATTGAGATCATCGCAACTTTGTCGTTGGGTTCAATTCCAATATTGATAAGACCCCGGCTTACAGCATTGGCATGGTCAATGACCTCCTTTGTGCTTAATGACTTCCAAACACCGTCGTATTTGGTGGAAAGACATTTTTCTAAAGGACTATTTTGTTCTTGATAATAAATGAAGTCGAATAATCTAGTAATCTTTGACATGTTCGCATAGTGTTAGTTCTATGCAAAATAAGGATAATCACTAAGAATTTAAAATCCAGTTTCGTGCGTTTTCAAAGGCTTTGATCCAAGGTGATACTCGATGATTGTACCCATCTGGATAATGCGCCCAATTCCAACTAAAAATAGAACGCTCCATGTGAGGCATAGAAACCAAGTGACGTCCGCTCGCATCGCAGAGCATGGCTGCATTTAAATCACTGCCATTTGGGTTGGCAGGGTAAGCCTCGTAACTGTAAGTACCCACCACATTATAGCTCTCAGCAGATTCAGGCAGTCTGAAATTTCCTTCACCGTGAGAAATCCATACCCCTAATTCACATCCTTCCATATTTGAGAGCATCACAGACTTATTCGCCTCAATTTTTACCCCAATAAAGTTGCTTTCGTGTTTATTTGATTTATTGTGTACCATCTTTCCGTGAACTTGGTGTTCTGGATAGATCAGTTCGAGTTCCATAAACAGTTGGCAACCGTTACAAATCCCAATAGAAAGCGTATCAGGTCTATTGAAAAACGCATCTAAGGCCGCACGTGCATTCGCATTGAATTTAAAAGCTCCAGCCCAACCTTTTGCACTTCCGAGAACATCAGAGTTCGAAAACCCTCCTACAGCCGCTAAAAGTTGAATGTCTTCAAGCGTTTCTTTTCCAGAAATCAAATCAGTCATGTGAATGTCTTTAACTTCAAAACCTGCTAAATAAAGTGCATTGGCCATTTCTCTTTCTGAATTACTTCCTTTGTCTCTCAAAACTCCAGCTAGGGGTTTATGCTGAGGTTTTGGAGAAATTTGTCCGTCAAAATCGGCTGGAAACCTATAGCGAAGTGGCTGATTTTTGTAATTGTCAAAACGGTCTTTAGCCAGGCCATTTGCGGTTTGCAGCCTGTCCATACGGTAGGAGGTGTTATACCATAAATCTCTAAATCGCGCCACAGGTATGCCCATTTCTACGCTGTTATTTTTGATCGCTAGAGTTTCCGAGCTACAGAATTGACCAATTTTAATAGCGGGAATAGGACAATCGTTAATCCAGTGTTCTGAATCTGCTGTCAATTGCACGAGGATACCGCTGTTTTCTGCGAAGAGTAACTTAACAAAGTCAGCTTGACCTAATTCGCTTAAATCGATTTCTGCTCCCAAATTCTGAGTTGAGAAGCACATTTCGAGTAAACAAGTAATGAGTCCCCCAGAGGAAATATCGTGACCTGCACAGATTTTATCAGTTTTGATACCTTCTTGTATGAAATCGAAAGTTTGTGCAAAATCTTTTGCACTGGCAATACCACTGGTTTTTTGACCAATAGCATTTAGCGTTTGGGCAAAACTTGACCCGCCTAATGCTAAATCTTCTTGTGATAAATTGATGTAGTAAAGTGCTCCCTGATCTAGCTTTCCAACCGGTTCAATTACCCTAGTGAAATCAGAACACTGTCCTGCTGCTGAGATAATTACAGTTCCTGGTGAAAGTACCTCTTTATCAGAGTACTTTTGTTTCATCGAGAGTGAATCTTTACCTGTTGGAATATTAATTCCAAGCTCAATAGCAAAGTCACTAGCTGCTTGAACGGCCTTGTATAAACGCTCGTCTTCGCCTTCATTATTGCAGGGCCACATCCAATTTGCTGAAAGGGATACACTTTGAATACCCTTTTCGAGAGGGGCCCAAATGATGTTGGTAAGTGCTTCGGCAATACTGTTTTGACTACCTGCTAAGGGATTTATTAGACCTGAGATTGGAGAATGCCCAATTGATGTTGCGATACCTTTATGGCTGACGTAATCTAAAGCCATTACACCGCAATTGTTAAGGGGTAATTGTAATTCACCCACGCATTGTTGAATGGCAACCTTTCCGCCTACACAACGGTCAACCTTGTTGGTCAACCAATCTTTACAAGCCACTGCTTCAAGTTGAAGTACGTTTTCAAGATAGTCTAAGACAAAATCGATTTGATAGTTGAGGTCTGCGTAGAGACGAGGAGTCTCAGCATCTGTAATGATTGTTTTTGGAGAATTGCCAAATAAACCAGAAAGTTCTAAATCTATGGCTTTTTTAGGATTGTCAGAGGAGGCGAACTCAAAATGCATGTCTTCGGTTACTTCACCCACGACAAACATAGGCGACTGCTCTCTTTCTGCAATAGTTCGAAGCAATTCTTCATCTTTCGGATCGATAATTAATCCCATTCTTTCTTGGGATTCGTTACCGATGATTTCTTTTTCAGATAGGGTAGGATCACCAATTGGTAATTTGTTGATGTCTATTTTACCCCCTGTATCTTCAACCAATTCTGAAAGACAATTTAAATGTCCTCCAGCCCCGTGATCATGTATTGAGACTATCGGATTTTCAGATCGCTCTACAAGGGCTCTGATGGTATTTGCAACGCGCTTTTGCATCTCAGGATTAGATCGTTGCACCGCATTGAGCTCTAGAGCTGTGTTAAAGGCTCCGGTGTCCGCAGAAGATACTGCTGCACCTCCCATACCAATTCTGTAATTATCACCTCCGAGAATAACGATGAGATCTCCTTTTTTAGGCTTTTTCTTGAAGGCGTATTTTTTTAATCCGTATCCAACTCCACCAGCAAGCATGATGACCTTGTCGAAACCTAAATGGCGCTGGTCAAAATCAGCCGTTTTCTCCTGGTGCTCAAAGGTTAATAGTGAACCAGCGATGAGTGGTTGCCCGAATTTATTTCCAAAGTCAGAGGCACCATTAGAAGCCTTAATGAGTATGTCAGTGGGGTTTTGATAAAGCCATTTTTTTTCGCCTAACTGATGTTCCCAAGCTAAAGGGGGAGATGTTCTTGGATATGAAGTCATGTAAACAGCTGTTCCTGCCAGAGGAATAGAACCTTGACCTCCGGCTAATCGATCTCGAATTTCACCTCCAGAACCCGTTGCTGCTCCGTTAAAAGGTTCTACGGTTGTTGGAAAGTTGTGTGTTTCGGCTTTAAGTGATAAAATAGTTTCTGTTTCTTGTTCTGTGTACAAAGACGCTTTTTCAGGATCTTTTGGAGCAAATTGAATCGCTTTGGGTCCATTGATAAAGGCAACATTATCCTTATAAGCCGATACGATTTCGTTAGGATTGGTCTTGGCTGTTTTTTTGATTAAAGCAAAAAGTGAATCGCCTTGTTCTTCATTGTTGAGTATAAAACTTCCATTGAAAATTTTATGTCTGCAGTGTTCAGAATTGACCTGAGAAAAACCAAATACTTCTGCATCTGTAAGGGGGCGACCCAATTCTTTTGACAATTGCTTGAGGTAATCAATCTCATCTTGACTCAAGGCCAGCCCTTCTTCTTTGTTGTACTTTTCGATATCGGTGATGTCTTCTAATTGCTCCGACACCAAATCAATTTTAAACAATTCTTGATTCAGCGAACTGTATTTCTGCATCAGCATTGGATCGTACGAAATTTGATCTGAAGCGGGAAGGTATTCTTCAACACGAGTAATGCTAAAAATCCCCATATTTTTGAGGATGTCGGTAGCATTTGTGCTCCAAGGTGTAAGCATACTTGCTCTAGGACCAATGAAATCTCCAGACACCTCGGTAGTATTGCTCAGTAAGTTTGCGTTTAATACCCAATTTAGTTTTTCAATGCTGTTCTGGTCTAGTGGGGTGGATGAAGATGCAGCAAAAATATGGTTGTTGGGGTTGCTGAAAAAGTAGATCATAATTGCTTGTTGTTTGACAAAATTAGAACATTAGGTTTGATGTTCAAACTGCGCCATGAAAAAGCCGTCGTACCCATTTTTGTGTGCGTATAAAGTCTTTTGGTTTGTGCATTTAAAAGACTCGCCAGCAGGGCTTTTGAGAAAGGTTTCTACCTGCTTCTCGTTTTCTTGAGGCAGTATAGAACAGGTGGCATACACGAGTTTTCCTCCGGGCTTAAGCATGACTGAATAATCTTGCAGTAATTGTTGCTGCGTTTCTTTTAATTTGTCTAAGTGTTCCGGTTGCAACTTCCACTTCGCATCGGGATTGCGTTTTAAAACACCTAAACCACTGCAGGGGGCATCAATTAGCACTCGGTCGGCAGATTGCTTTAATTTTTTTATGGATTTTTTTCCTTCAATTAATCGCGTTTCAATATTGAAAGCACCAGCTCTTTTAGCTCTTTTTTTAAGTTCATTTAGTTTATACGGAAAGATATCCATTGCGATTAATTGTCCTTTGTTTTCCATTAGAGCTGCCAGGTGTAATGATTTTCCTCCAGCACCTGCACAACAATCAATTACTCGATGCCCCTTTTGGACCTCTAAAAATGGCGCTACCAGTTGAGAATTGGCATCTTGAATTTCAAAATATCCCTTCTTAAATGCGTTTGTCTTAAATAAATTGCTGCGTTCTTTGACAATTAATGCGCCTGGATAGGCGGATATTCGTTCGGTTAAAATGTCGTCTTTTTCTAAATCGCTAATGAGCTCTTTTTCAGTGCACTTGAGCGTGTTGACCCGCAAAACTACTTCAGCGGGTTCGTTTAAGGCATGAACTTCTTTTTCCCAAAGCTCTGGGCCGAGTTGAGTGCGTCCTACTTGATCAATCCAATCAGGAATGGATTCCTTGTAAACAAAAGACTTGCTGCTTTCGTAATAGCGACCTCGAATGCGGCGTACAGGTGTCTTCTCAAATTCTTTCCATTCGGGCAATTCAAAATTGTTTAAAACAATCCAAATGGAAATCAATCTCCAAATTTCTGTGGTGTGCAGTGGTGTTTTTACGCCTGCAATGTGCAAGTACATCCTTTGATTACGAACAATATCGTACACCGTTTGGGCGATGAAGGCTCTGTCTCGTGCGCCCCAACGCTTATCTTTTTTTAATACGCTTTCAATGACTTTGTCCGCGTATTTACGTTGATTAATAATGAGATGAAGGGCCTCTATACAGGCCAAAACCAAATTTCGATGAAATCGCATTGCGCTTGATTAAAGCTGCGAAGATACTTAAGGATTTCGTGCTTTGTCTTTTCTTCGGTATCGTTTTATGAGATTTTCTTTAAAATCATCTTCAGCCTTGTATTGATCAAGGATTTTACTTGAAGGAAGAATGGTTTTTAATTCTTCAAAATAGCGGAGTTTTTCTTGATGTCTTTCAATTTCAATTTTAGACATCTCATCTAAGAAATAAGAAGAATCCTCTTCACTAGCTTGTTCACCTAATTCTCTGAATTTTCTGAGCTGTTTTTTTTCTCTAGCATGTAATCCCCAAATGATTTCTTGGTGTTTATCGTGTACCGGCCAAAATGCACTTTTTTCTTTTTCAGTAAAGCTTATATTTTCATTGAAATACTGTCTTTTAATCGTTTTCATTCGTTCCATTCTTTCTTCGAATGATTTTTTTTCCTGTGCTGTGCCGAAAAGACTGAAAACTAATCCTAAAGTGATCAATAAAAATCGATGGTATTTAAACGTTATAATGTTCATGTCTAAATTATTCGTTCGTTGTCTCTATTAAAAGGGCCAAATCTTCATTTTGAAGATCCCAATTGATGGCCTCAAAATAGATTTCAATATCCTCTTTTTCTGCGGTTTCTATCATGACTGCAGAAGTGTTGATGTTTTGGTTTATTTCATTTGAAAATGAGGTGGCATACATTACGACTAACAAACTTATAGCAGCAGCTGTTGCGACGCTCTGCCTAATTAAGGAAACGACTTTGTTACGACGCTTTTTTGCCAGGCTCATCAAGATATTTTGATTAAGCTCTTCAAAATAATGCTTAGGCATTCGAAAATCATCCTTTGAAGACCATTTTAAGCGCTCTTCAATCTTTTGATCGAAGTCACTAAAATAGTGCTCTTCAGGTAGTTTAAATCCGCGATTAATTTTCTTCATTAAAGTAATTTTTTATTTTATGGTAAGCGTGATGGTATGAACTTTTCAGTGCCCCTTCACTTTTGTTTAAAATTTTAGCGATATCGGCATAACTCATTTCGTCGTAGTACCTCATATTAAACACAATTCGTTGTTTTTCGGGTAATTGAGCAATAGCATTTTGTAACTTATACGCAGTTTCATCTTCGTTAAAATACGGGTCAGCTACAAGCTTCTCCGCTACTGATGAGATGTATTCCTCATTCGAAACACCTCTCATTCGACTTCTTTTTTTAATAAAGTCAATACTCTCATTTGTGGCGATTCGATACATCCAAGAATACAACTTACTCTTGTTTTGAAATTGCTCAATATTGAAGAAAACTTTTACGAAAGTGTTTTGAAGAACATCATCAGCATCATCGTGATTCAGTACAATTCTTCGGATATGCCAATACAAAGGTTCTTTGTATTTGTCTAGCAAAATACGGAAGGCCTGATCTCTGGTTTTTTTCTCTTTGAGTTGACGAACTAATGTTGCCTCTTCCTGCAAAATCTTCAATTTTTATATTAGACGAATATATTCGAAAAAAGTTTAAGCGTCCCCGATATTTTGCAGCTCGACTAGCTTGAAATAAACGCCTTTTTTGGAGATAAGCTGCTGATGATTCCCGTGCTCAACGATTTTACCTTGATCAATGACTGCTATTTGATCGGCATTTGCAATGGTAGATAAACGATGTGCGATTACAATGGCTGTTTTCTCTTTCATCAACCTGTTTAACGCCTCTTGAACTAACTTTTCACTATTGGTATCTAATGCTGAGGTCGCCTCATCTAAGAGTAAAATAGGGGCGTTTTTCAAAACCGCACGGGCAATAGCCAATCGTTGCTTTTGGCCTCCAGAGAGTTTACCTCCTGTATCGCCTATGTTTGTTTCGTATTGCATTGGGAGTTGAGAGATGAATTCATGGGCGTTAGCTACTTTGGCTGCCTGAATAATTTCTTCTTTGGAATAGTTTTCAGCTTGTCCTAATGCAATATTGTTGGCGACGCTATCATTGAATAGCAGTGGTTCTTGGGTGACAACTCCAATTTGTTCACGAAGTGCTTTTTTACTGTAGGCTTTGATGTTGACGCCATCAATACTGATTTCTCCAGAGGTTACATCGTAGAACCTACAAAGCAAATTACCTATGGTTGATTTACCTCCTCCTGATTGTCCTACTAAGGCAAGAGTTTCACCTTTTTTTAAATCAAAACTCAGATCGTTCAAAACTAAATCTGTCTCATAAGAGAAATCTACTTTTTTAAATTGAATTTGAGATTGAAAAGTGGGAATGCTATTTTCTGGACCATCTTCAATATTATTTTGTTCTTGTAGTATCTCTACAATTCGCTCGGCAGACGCCTTTCCTTTTTTGATATTGTAGTTGATTGTAGTGATGTTTTTTACAGGATTGATAATGGTGTAAAACAATCCGATATAGCCTAAAAATTCCTGAGGACTGAGCTGATCATCTCCTTGTAAAACGAGCTTGCCACCGTACCAAAGTACAGTTAGAACAACCATCACTCCTAAAAACTCGCTCATTGGTGCGGCTAATCCTTTGCGTTGTAGTACTGCATTCATGAGTTTTCGAAAGCGAGCTGTTGAAGCTTTAAATGTGGCACTGAATCCGGAGTCAGCGTTAAAGGCTTTGATGATTTTGAGCGATGTAAGGCTTTGCTCTAAAAATGAGAGAAATACACCAGTTTCTTTTTGCGCTTCTAAAGATGTGGCTTTTAGTCTCTTACCTACACTTGAAATGATAAAACCAGTTATGGGTAAAAACACAAAGACAAATAAGGTTAGGTGCGTGCTTATGGCAAACATTGAAATCAGCACAAAAACAATGGTTAAGGGTTCTCTAGCAAGCGCTTCTAAACTATTGATGATTGAACCTTCGACCTCTTTGACATCTGAAGTCATCCGCGCTATCAGGTCACCTTTATTGTTATTGTTAAAATAGTTCAGCGATAGCGAAAGTGATTTGATGTAAAGGGCGTCTTGAATGTCCTTGACCATTCCTGTTCTCAAAAACGAGAGTGCGTAAAGTGCTAAATACCTAAAGAGATTTTTAAAGAAGAAAATTACGGCGGATGCTAAAACGATAAACAGCAAGGCTGCCTCAGGTCCACTTTGAGTTTCTAGCTGGGTGAGGTAAAAACTCAGTAGTTCTTCGATATAGGTCTTTAGATCTCCAATGGAATTGAAATCGGGCTTTGCATATATTTTTTCTTCTGTATTGAAGAGAATACCAAGGGTCGGAATAAATATTAAAATCGAAAGAACGTTAAAAAATGCATAGAAGATGTTGAAAAGCACATTTAAAACTGCGTTTTTCTTATACTTTATTCCAAATTTTAAAATATGTGACAGACTGTGCTCCACGCTTCGATTTAGTTCAATTTAAACTCTGTTAAAATGGCATTTATTTTTGTTTCAAGCTCTTCCTGTTTCATAGGGTAATCTTCTCTGCTGTTCAAGGAAGTATTGACACTGATGTAAAACTTTATTTTCGGTTCGGTGCCACTTGGTCTGGCCGCTACTCTTGTTCCATCTTCAGTTTCGAAGATAAAGACTTTAGATTTGGGAAGTGCTATGCCCGTTTTTTCTCCAGAAAAAAGATTTGTTTTTTGAGAAGTTGCATAATCTTCGAAAAACTTCACCTTTGATCCAGCTATGGCACTAGGTGGTGATTGTTCAAAGTTCAGCATCATTTGCTCGATTTCTTCGGCACCTTTTTTTCCTTTTTTAGTGATTGAAACGAGTTTTTCTTGGTATAAGCCATACTTCAAATAACAGTCGATTAAATAATCGTAAAATGAACTTCCATTCGCTTTACATTGACTCGCAATTTCACAGGCAAGTAGGGTAGAAGTCACGGCATCTTTATCTCGTACAAAATCTGCGACCATATAACCATAGCTCTCTTCACCACCACCTATGAATTTGAGTTCAGGAAAATCGGTGATCATTTTGCCAATCCATTTGAAACCTGTCAATGAAATTTTACATTCTAGATCATATTTTTTTGCGATTTCTTGAATCATTGGTGTGGATACAATGGTTGAGGCAATAAACTCATTTCCTTTCAATCCCTTTTGATGGGCTTTTTCGAGTAAAAACTGAGTCATTACAACCATTGTTTGGTTACCGTTTAACAAGATCATTTTATTATTAGCGTCCCTAACGGCAATTCCAAGCCTGTCGCTGTCTGGATCAGTTCCTATAACGATATCAGCCCCAATTTCATCCGCTTTTTTGAGTGCGAGATCAAGGGCTTCAGCTTCTTCTGGATTTGGAGAAACAACGGTTGGAAATGCTCCGTTTCCATTAGGCTCCGCTTGTTCTTTAATGACAGTAACTTTTTCATAGCCTGCTTTCTGAAGCACCTGTGGAATGGCTGTAATAGAAGTTCCGTGTATTGGAGTAAAGACGATGCTTAAGTTGTTTTTTCCATCGGCATTAAAACTTCCCGCATTTACAGAGGCTTCAAAAAAAGCTTCGTCGATGCGCTCGTCTATTCTTTGAATTAATTCATGTCTTGCACTGAAATTAATTTCCTCAAAGCTCAACTGATTAATTGCACTGATGATTTCTTGATCTTGAGGCGGAACGATTTGACCTCCTTCGTTGTTGTACACCTTATATCCATTGTATTCGGGTGGGTTATGCGAGGCCGTTAAAACAATGCCGATATCGCAGTTTAAATGTCTTACGGCAAACGATAATTCAGGTGTAGTTCTGAGCGAACTAAAAATGTATACCTGAATGTCATTCGCTGAAAACACTTCTGCCACACATTGTGCCAGGGTATCACTCTGATGTCTACAATCATATGCAATGACCACAGACAATTCTTTGTTTTCAGTATTATTGGCGTGTAAATAATTGCAAATACCTTGTGTGTTTCTTCCGAGGGTATAGGTGTTGATTCGATTTGTTCCAACACCCATTACACCGCGCATTCCGCCCGTACCAAACTCTAAATCTTTGTAAAAGCGATCTTCAAGTTCTTCGGGATTGGTGTCTAATAGCTGTTGTATTTTGGATTTTGTGTCATTGTCAAATGTGCTTCCGAGCCATTGCTTGGCTTGATCAATGTATGTCATCTTTAGGATTGAGATTTAAAAAGGAATTTATATGGTAACGTTTTTTGTTTGATTTGTTTCGGCTGATCATCTCAGATATAAAACCGGCTAAGAACAACTGTGTTCCTATTATCATGGAAACCAAGGCTATGTAAAATTCTGGCCTTTGTGTGATTAATCGCCCTTTAGTGTTGATATACAGCTTATCTATTCCGAGATAAAGTGCAAATAAAAATCCGATAAGAAATACCAAAGAACCCAATGATCCGAAAAAATGCATCGGTCTTTTGGCAAATTTACTGACAAACCAAATAGTAATAAGATCCAAAAATCCATTGATAAATCGATCTGCGCCAAATTTCGTGTAGCCGTATTTTCGAGCTTGATGCTGTACTACCTTTTCAGTAATGCGTTCGTAGCCTGCGTTTTTTGCTAGCACTGGGATATACCTGTGCATTTCTCCATATACGTCAATGGCTTTGACCACTTCATTTTTATAAGCCTTTAAGCCACAATTAAAATCGTGAAGTTGGATTCCTGAGGTCTTACGCGCTGCCCAATTAAAAAGTTTTGAGGGTAAATTTTTAGCAAAAAAGGAGTCGTATCTCTTCTTTTTCCAGCCTGAGACTAAATCGTAATTTTCGGATTCAATCATCTTAACCAGCTCTGGAATTTCTTCGGGATTGTCTTGAAGGTCGGCATCCATGGTAATGACCACTTTGCCATTAGCCATTTTAAATCCTGCATTAAGCGCCTGAGATTTTCCGTAGTTTCTCTTAAATCGTATGGCTTTGACAGATGTGTTCGATTTAGACAAAGACTCAATGATTTGCCAAGACTCATCTGTTGAGCCATCATCTACAAATATGAGTTCATAGGTATAGGCGTTGGCTTGCATTTGAGATACAATCCAGTCGTGTAATTCATTTAAGGATTCTGCTTCGTTGAGTAAAGGAATTACAAGAGATACATTCATGCTTTGAGCTAAGGTGAAATAGAATTCTATCTATTCTTCTTCATTTTTTTTAAGAATTGCCGCAGGGATGAGCGCCAGTAAAAAACTAAATATTGCTGATGCCAATAGGCCTAAACCTGCTTGGAAAGCTGGAGTTGAAAACTTTTGAGCCATTTCTAACTGCATGTCGATTTGCTCTAAGGTTAACTCAGAATTCTCTATTAAATTTTGACGCTGAAATTCCATAGATTTTGCTAAAGTGTCAGGGTCGATAAAATTTGTGAGAACCAAATTAAAGCCTATGCTAATAACCGCACTAATTAGGCCAACACCAACACCGACTTTTAGGGCCTGACCAAAACTCATGATTCCTGAATTGGCCGTTTTAAATTGATACATTCCGATGACAATAAAGGCCAAGGTTAATAAAGTGCTTATAACCACTACAGAAGTGCCTCCTTGATAATGCAAATCCATGGTGTAAAGAATGAAGGCAAAAGCTGCAGAAGCTATCCCTAATAAGAGTCCAAAAGTGAGTGCAAATTTTCCGGTGGTTGGTTGGTTGTTGTCCATGATTAAGTTTTTGGTAAAATTAAAATAATTTCAACGGATAATATCTCTTGTTTTAGTTTAAAAAATATTTATCTTTGCACACCTTAAAAGAAGACTGGATATGAAAAATGATATACATCCAACAAATTACAGATTAGTGGCATTCAAAGACATGTCTAACGAGGATGTGTTTATAACGAAGTCAACCGTTGAGACTAAAGAGAACATTGAAATTGAAGGAGTTGAGTATCCCCTTGTAAAGTTGGAGATTTCAAGAACGTCTCACCCGTACTACACAGGTAAGTCTAAACTTGTAGATACCGCAGGTAGAATTGATAAATTCAAGAACAAGTATAAAAAGTTCAAGAAAGACTAACTTTTTCACTTGAAAAGATATAAAGCACCTCTTGAAAGGTGCTTTTTTTATGGCTATTTTTGCCAAAAAAAGAAAATGACCCTCATCTTATCTGATTTTAATTTTCACAGCGCCTTTTTGCCCTTGACTTTTAACAAGCCGGTTGCAGAACTAAGATTTGGCATGCTCACCTTGCGTGAAAAATGGGAAAAGCTATCGGGTCAACAGACTTTCGTGCAATCTGAATCGTATTTGGCGAATAAATTTGAATTTGCTGATGAGGCCAAAGACAAATTGGTTATCAATGCCACTATTTTACCTGATAAAACTTTAGTTGAGCAAATATTGAATTTAGCAGATCAAACGGTTCTGCTAAAAGATGATAGTGTCATTGCTTACAGAAGCCAAAATTTCTTGACTTCTTTTGAGGAATTGAATACTGTGGTTTACGAGGATTCAGTGATTCAAATTCGCAAACCTTGGCATCTGTTCTCAATGCTTCGAGCGGCCTTTGACCTTGATTTCGAATTGCTAACCACGGGTAGAATGAGTCAGAACTTTCATCCTTCTAATACTGTAATTGGGAATCATCCTGTTTTTATTGAGGAAGGGGCTCAGGTATATGCTTCTGTGCTTAACACTCAAGAAGGTCCAATTTACATCGGCAAGAACAGTCAAATTATGGAAGGATCATTGCTCCGCGGGCCAATTG
>WTJC01000040.1 GCA_011525015.1 Flavobacteriales bacterium | reverse complement strand
AAAAAAACACTTAACAAAACTTTAAGAGACTTTGGCACGGTATGTGCTTTTAACTAGTCAAATGATTATTCGTTTTATTTCATGTTTGGTTAGTTAGTTGAAAAAGGAGGGTTTCTCAGACCTTCCTTTTTTTTGTGCAATAAACATTATCTCATTCTATAGGTTCTGCTGTTTTGGTCCTGGCCAAAAACGATTCGATCGTAATAAAAGACACGCTCCTGAATTTGATCTGTCTTGTCTTGAGGCTTTAGGGTAATTTTCATTTTGTTGTACTCTTCATTGAGTTCAACACAGACCAGGGCGTAGTTGAAGTAAAATTCATTGTGCAAATAGTAACATCCTTCTTTTAAAGCGTATTCTGTAACAAGAGGTAATGGTTGGCGCTTTTTGTCTTGAAAGATGCTCCAAAGCGTCCCTAATTTAATACCACTTACTGAACTGCTGAAGTGTACAAAAAAACGAAGGGTGCTGTATAATTCCCTCTCGTTGGAATCTACTTTCCATTCCCCAATAAGTCGGTATAATTCTTCTTGATTGACGGTCTGATATCTTTCTTGAGAAAAAGAGGTATGGCTCATCAAGAAAATGAGCATTACAATACAAAGCGGTCGAACGATTTTCATCGTTTTTGGGTTTGAGGTTGTTTGAAATTATTCAAATCGTACTAAACCTTTGCTACTTTTTCAAAGATTTTTTTCACATTATCGATAATAAATGCCGTTTATCGACGATTTCTACCGAAAATCTATAAGGAAACGCTTAATCTTATTGTAATGTTTTTCTTACTATATTTGTGAGAGAATAGTGAGTAAAATCACTTTATTTCATTTTCGATTTTTTAGGTTCTTAAATCCCGTGCACCGCACGGGATTTATATTTTCCAATAGATTTAAATCTCATTTTTTTAGCTCAAATCAAAATTGTCTAGGGGTGTAAATAGCATCTCTTTTGTTTTTCCTTTTTAACATAGGTCAATGTAAATGATGCGGTTCTTGCTTTAATTTTGCCAAAAAAAGTTGATGAAATCTACAGTACATTATGCGAATCAAAGAGGTCATGCCAATCACGGCTGGCTGAATTCATATCACAGTTTTAGTTTTGCGAATTACTACAATCCAGAGCGTATGCATTTCGGTGTGCTGCGTGTTCTAAATGATGATCAGGTTGCCGCTGGGCGTGGATTTGATACGCATCCTCACAACAATATGGAAATTATCTCTATTCCCCTTTATGGTGATTTAAAACATCAGGATAGTGAAGGAAACGCAGAGGTGATTAAACAAGGTGATGTGCAGGTCATGAGTGCAGGTACTGGAATTTATCACAGTGAGTACAATGCCAATATTGATAAAGAGGTTCGATTTTTACAAATTTGGATTTTTCCAAAGGTGAAAAATGTTGCTCCACGATACCAACAATTGCATTTTAAAGCCGAAGATCGCAAAAATACATTTCAACAAATTCTCTCGCCAAATGCTGAAGATGAAGGTTTGTGGATTCATCAGGACGCATGGATGTTTTTAAGTGACTTAGATGCCGGTCATGCGCTTAATTACGATCTTAAAGAGCACAAGCGCAATGGGGTCTATTTATTCGTGCTTGAGGGTGAAATACAGTGTAATGAACATTTACTCGGTAAACGAGATGCAATTGCCATTGCTGATATTGAACGATTGGAGCTTAAAAGCCTTCAAAAAAGCGAAATCCTTTTAATGGAAATTCCTATGCAATAATTGCATTCGAGATGCAATAAAAATTTTACTTTTGCGCCATGATTGCGACAATATGTAGAAAAGCGCATTTCAATGCCGCACATAGACTCTATAACGAGCGTTGGAGTGAAGAGAAAAACATCGAAGTTTTCGGTAAGTGTTTTAGCCCAAATTTTCACGGACACAACTTTGAATTGGAAGTTCGCGTTCGAGGTGAAGTGAATCCAGAAACTGGTTTTGTTATCGATTTAGGAAGACTTGGAGATTTGATTAAAACCGAAATTGAGCATCGATTTGACCATAAAAACCTCAATTTAGACTGTCCGGAGTTCGAAAATATTTTGCCCTCTACAGAGCACTTTGCAAAAATCATTTACGACTTGCTTAAGGTGCATTTAGAATCGAGTCAACAGTTACATATTACCCTAATAGAAACGGCCAAAAACTCTGCTGAATACGGAGATTGGTAGGGGAGTCGTTCTTATAAATGTTCAAGAATGGTTTCGAGTTGCATAGATCTCGAACCTTTGATAAAAAGGTGCTTTTCTTTTAAGGGATGTTCCTTTAACCACTCTATAAAACCTTCTATATCTTGAAATTGTTGGAAAGTACTTTTGGTATTTGAAAAATGTTTTCCCACCAGAACTGCGTTCTTAAAACCTAGTTCTTCAAGAAGGCCGACCATGTTTTGGTGTTCAATTGCGCTGTGTGTGCCCAATTCAAACATATCACCGAGTATAGGTAGGCTATTTTCTTTATGCGTTTGCTGGAATGAACGTAGCGCCAGTTCCATACTTGAAGGATTGGCGTTATATGCGTCTAAAACAATCTCGTGCTCGCCTTTTGTTAAAAGCTGTGATCTCATATTGCTTGGACGGTAGGCAGAAATAGCCTGCGCGATTTGCTCATCTGAAACCTCAAAATACGAACCAACAGCAATTGCTGCACTGATATTGTCTGCGTTGTAGCTTCCGAATAACTCACTTTTAATGACAGCTTCTTTGTACTGCAATTCAATCTGAGGTGTGGCCTGTAAAAGCTTCAGATCAGCACTCAATCCGTAAGGATGCTTGTTTGGGTATTCCTTGAGTTCTTTGCATTGACGTTCATCATAAGCGTGATAAAAAATGGTCTTTTCATTGGATATGAGGTAATCGAAAAGTTCCATTTTACCCCTGACTATATTTTCAATTGAACCGAATCCTTCAATATGAGCTTTGCCAAAATTAGTAATGAGCCCAAAATCAGGCTGTGCGATTTGACTCAGCATTTTAATTTCACCCATGTGATTTGCGCCTAATTCGACCACTGCGTATTCATGTTTTGGTCTCAGACGAAGTAGGGTGAGGGGTACGCCAATATGATTGTTGAAATTTCCTGCTGTGGCTAAAGTGGTAAAGCGTTCGCTCAATACGGCATGCAGTAATTCTTTTGTGGTAGTCTTTCCATTGCTACCCGTTAGGCAGATGACTTTGGTTTTACAATAGTTACGGTGATAGGTCGCCAGATTTTGAAGAAATGCAAGGACGTTTTCAACTTGAATGCAGTTGGGGTGTGAGATTGAAGAATCGTCGACTACAGCATAGCTCGCGCCTTTTTCAATGGCTTGTAGTGCAAATTCATTTCCGTTGAAATTACTTCCTCTTAGTGCAAAAAAGATGCCGCCTACAATAATGTGGCGGCTATCTGTGCATATCTTAGGATGAGCTAGAAATAAGTTGTGAAACTCATCAATTTTCATACTCTTGAATTATCTTCCTTTTCTTTCTCTTTCCTTATCCTTGACCTTTTTGCGAATCTCACCTCTGATTCTAGATTGATCTGATTTTGATCCGATTCGCGTCATCGCGCATCTAAATCCAAGATCATTTGAAGCCATATATTCTGGCAGGTAGCGTCGCTGTGCGGGGTCTAACCAATAGGCGCGATCTCTCCAAGATCCTCCTTTGTAAACTCTAACATCGTCTCCAATAAGTGATGTTCTGTTCGAGGATTTATCAAATTCTCTAACCATATTGCCGTTTTCGTCGCGGCTGATGTTATGACGTGGTGAGTTGTACATTCTCGAATCTTCTCCACCGTTGTATTGTGCTTTCTGGCTCATGCCATCTCCATCTGCGTAAGCAATGTTGTCTGCACGATCAAAGTTTGGTCTTAGGTAAGTGTCTTCTTCATCTAAAGGGATGTTTTTCACTTCTCCAGGCAAGTTTACTGCGATTAATCGTCCGTTAGGAAGTGTATCGTATACAACTTCGTCTCTTATGATTTCTACTTTTCCTTCAGAATTAATGGCTTTCTTGGTGAAGACATTTCCACGGTAGTAGTTAAAGTCACTGTAGTCACTCGCGATATTTGGTCGATATACATCGGCTACCCATTCAGATACATTTCCTGCCATGTCGTAAAGTCCAAAATCATTAGGAGCGTATGACCCAACTTCTGCGGTAATATCTGCATTGTCGTGAGACCAACCTGCGATTCCACCGTAGTCACCTTTACCTTGTTTGAAATTAGCCAATTGATCGCCTTTATCACGACCTTTAGTCTTACGTGTTCTGTCGCCTTCCCACGGATATTTTTTTCGTCCAGTGTAGTAATGTGTATCACTGACTTGAGCCTGAGCTGCATATTCCCACTCTGTCTCTGTAGGTAGTCTAAACTCTGGAACTAATATCCCTGATCCTCTACCTGCATATCTGCTTTTCTCGTTGTTTTGTTCAGGAGCTAAAGTCTCCATTTGTCCGTTGTAAACCTCTTCTGGGTTATTGAGATAGGCTTGTGTGTTAAACGTACCTTCTATTTCGCCGCTAACTACTTTTAGACGCGCTTCTTTTTCTAAAAAGCCTTGATCTTCTAATCGTTTTTCGTTTACACGATCTGTTCTCCACTGTGCGTATTCAGTAGCTTGAATCCAGCTCACTCCAACAACTGGGTAAAGTGCATAAGCGGGATGTCTTAAATAGTTATCAATCATCGCCTCGTTAAAACCTAGTCGGTTTCTCCACACTAAAGTGTCAGGAAGCGCTCCTTTATAAATGTTGGCATAGCGAGGATCACTTGGAGGATAAACGGCTTTTAAATAATCGAGGTATTCTACATACATTCCGTTTGTTACCTCTGTTTCGTCCATATAAAAAGACTGAACGTGCTGCTGTGTTGGCATATTATTCCAATCGTGCATCACATCGTCTTGAATTCTTCCTTTGGTGAATGTACCTCCTTCAACGAAGACCATTCCCGAAGGAATCTGTTCTCCAACTCTACGCTTGTTAAGGCTGTTGTCGTCAATATCCCAACCTGTTGCGATTGAGGTGTTTTGGTATCGGCCTGATTTGATTTGGGGTTCAGGTCCGCTAATACCAAGGACTTGTTCAATTTTCTTACAGGAAGAAACTGAAACTAATACTGCTAAAATTACTACTAAGGGTTGATAGTTTTTCATAATGTTCTTGTACATTTATGATTATATAACGAAAAGCCGCTCTTTATATTTTACAAATTTCCAATAATTTTCAGATTAAAGGTAAATTATATCGATTAAATGTAATGTTAAAGCGCTTTTTCAACATTATTGATTTTTAAAATTCACTACCCATGAGGATGAATTCAAACATAAAATTTTGGCACCTAACGGTGTTTTTGTTCCTTTTATGCAATTTAAGAATAAGTGCGCAACAAGAGCGTGCAATTCCTACAGGAGTTCCGTTTTTATTAATCCCTACCGATGCGCGCGCTGCGGGAATGGGTGATGTTGGCGTTGCCACGAGTCCAGATGCCTATTCAGCCCGATGGAATCCCGCAAAAACAGTTTTCTCAGAAGACCGCGTATTGATTTCGTTCGGATACACACCTTACTTAGAAAGTATCGTTAACGATGTAAATCTCATCGGATTTAACTATACCAAAAGAACAAGTGATCGAAGTGCTTGGGGTGCGGGTTTGACTTATTTTGGATTGGGTGAGATTCAATTCAGACAAACCATTGATGAAATCCCACAACTTGTCAACCCTTCTGAATTGGCCTTAGATCTGAATTATGCGCTAAAGCTTTCGGATCGATTTGGTCTATCGGTTGGAACGCGATTTATTACTTCAAACTTGAGATTTACAGACAATACTCAAGATACCCGTGCAGCAAATGCCTTGGCCGTTCAAATCAGCGGATATTACGAATCAGATATCATTTACAACAATGGTGGAGCAGACGGACGCTTTAGATCTGGTTTTTCAATCATGAACCTCGGAAGCAAAATAAAATACGACGGAGGAGGACAGGAGAATTTCTTGCCGAGTATCCTTCGTGCAGGTGTGGGATATGATTTTATCTTTAACGCAGATTCTCAATTAGCTGTGAGTTTTGAAACGCAGAAATTATTAGTTCCAACACCACGGGATTTTGACAATGACGGTGATATTGATGCTGCAGACAATTTAGAATACCAGAGCATAGGATTTTTCGAAGGATTTTTAAACTCTTTTTCTGATGCTCCTGGAGGATTCTCCGAGGAATTAAAAGAAATTGCTTGGTCTTTAGGATTGGAGTACAGTTATCAAGATAAATTCGCCTTACGCACCGGATATTTCAACGAGAGTAAAGACAAGGGCTCTAGAAGTTACGCCACTTTTGGGGCAGGTTTTGACTATAGAGAAACCCACTTTGATCTCTCCTATTTGTTTTCAACTTCACAAATTAAAAACCCGCTTGAAAACACCTTGCGTATTTCTATTTCTTTTGCCATTGACAAAGGATTTTACGAGTAGAAATTAGGTTGAATATTTTTTTCTTGAATAAATTATTAGATTGTATTTTTGCGACATTCATCGAGAATACAAAGAAGAAAAAACTTAGTCAATGAAAGCATTTACAAAAGATGTCTACCTGAACTGGTATGAAGACATGTTGTTTTGGAGAAAGTTCGAAGACAAATTAGCCGCGGTTTACATTCAGCAAAAAGTTAGAGGATTCTTACACCTCTATAACGGACAAGAAGCTGTTTTAGCTGGGTCTTTACACGCCATGGAAATTGGAAAAGACCGAATGATTACAGCTTATAGAAACCACGTGCAACCCATAGGTTTAGGTGTTGATCCCAAAAAAGTGATGGCTGAGTTATTCGGAAAAGTAACAGGTACTTCTAAAGGTATGGGAGGGTCTATGCACATCTTTTCTAAAGAGCATAAGTTTTATGGAGGCCACGGAATCGTTGGAGGGCAAATTCCGCTAGGAGCAGGATTGGCTTTTGCCGATAAGTACTTTAAAAGAGATGCCGTCACCCTTTGTTATATGGGAGATGGTGCTGTTCGCCAAGGTTCATTACACGAGACTTTCAACTTAGCAATGCTTTGGCAACTTCCTGTGGTATTCATCTGTGAAAACAACGGTTATGCTATGGGTACCTCAGTAGAGCGTACAGCGCATACTACGGATATTTATAAGTTGGGATTGGGATACGACATGCCATGTGGAGCGTTTGACGGAATGAATCCCGAGACATCAGCCAATGCCATCTCAGAAGCCATCCAAAGAGCGAGAAGCGGAGGAGGCCCAACTTTCTTAGAGGCTAAGACCTATCGTTATCGCGGACATTCAATGTCAGATGCACAGCACTACAGAACAAAAGAAGAGGTTGAAGAGTACCGTAAAATAGATCCTATCACACAGGTGAAGGATAAAATACTCGGTAAAAAATGGGCTACCGAAGAAGAAATCAAAGAAATTGACGCAAGAGTTAAAGACCGCGTGAAAGAGTGCGAGAAGTTTGCAGAGGAATCTGACTTCCCACCAGTAGAACAGTTGTACGACACCGTATACGAACAAACAGATTATCCATTCTTATCTCATAAATTGTAATCACAGATGGCAGAAATAATTAATATGCCCCGTTTGAGCGACACCATGGAAGAAGGTGTTGTCGCAAAGTGGCTAAAAAAAGTTGGAGATACTATAGAAGAAGGTGAAATTTTAGCCGAGATCGAGACAGATAAGGCTACGATGGAATTCGAATCTTTTCATCAAGGAGTCCTTCTGCATATTGGAATACATGAAGGAGAAACTGCGCCAGTAGATGCATTACTCGCAATTATTGGAGATGAAGGTGAAGACATTTCGGCATTACTAAGCGGTGGAGAAGCGCCAGCTGAAGAGGCACCGGCCCCTGCGGCTGAAGTTGAAGTGGCTGCTGCACCCGCTCAAGAAGTTCAAATACCTGAGGGAGTATCAATCATTACTATGCCAAGGCTGAGTGATACCATGGAAGAAGGAACGGTCGCCTCATGGCTCAAAAAAGTCGGAGATCAGGTAGAAGAAGGAGATATTTTGGCTGAAATCGAAACGGATAAGGCTACCATGGAATTTGAGTCATTTTATTCAGGTGAATTACTTCACATCGGAATTGGTGAAGGAGATTCTGCTCCAGTTGACGAGGTATTAGCAATTATTGGTCCTTCGGGAACTGATGTGAATGCTGTTCTCAATGCTGGTGTACAGGCGCCAAGTGTTAGTCAACCACAGCACAGTACTGTAGAACAAGTAGCTGAAGTCGTTACCACTGCACCGCCATCAGTTGAAGAAAGCCCAGCGCCAAGTACTAATTCAGATCAAAGAACATTCGCCTCTCCTTTAGCTAAAAAGATGGCCTCAGATATGGGATTTGATTTGGGTGCAATTAAAGGTTCTGGTGAAAATGGAAGAATTATCAAAAGAGATGTGCTTGCACACAAACCGGCGGCGGCATCTGCATCTGCAACAGCACCTGCACCTGCTTCAGTTCAAACTACGGTTGCTCCGGTGAGCGGAACAGTAAATAGCGAAGGTGTTAAGAATTCTCAAATGAGAAAGGTTATCGCCAAGCGATTATCGGAATCTAAATTTAGTGCTCCTCACTATTATCTCACCGTTTCTATTGAAATGGATCAGGCTAAAGCAGCCAGAGCTCAAATGAATCAAATGCCAGATACCAAGGTGTCGTTCAACGATATGGTATTAAAAGCTTGTGCAATGGCCTTAGTCAAACATCCTCAAGTCAATACTACTTGGGATAATGACCAAACGATTTATCACAGTCATGTGAACTTAGGAGTTGCTGTAGCTGTCGACGACGGTTTGGTGGTTCCTGTAATCCAACACGCTAATAACTTAGGATTTACAGCTATTGGTGCTCAAGTTAAGGATATGGCCGTTCGTGCGAGAGACAAAAAATTAACTCCAGCAGAAATGGAAGGCAGTACTTTCACGGTTTCGAATTTAGGAATGTTTGGTATCGAGGAGTTCACTTCTATCATCAATCAACCTAATTCTGCCATTTTATCCGTAGGAGCCATAGTTGAAAAAGCAGTGGTTAGAGAGGGTGAAATTGTCATTCGAAATATGATGAAAATCACTTTGGCTTGTGATCACAGAACAGTGGATGGTGCAACTGGAGCACAATTTTTACAGACACTTAAAAACTACTTAGAACATCCGGCAAACATGCTGGCTTAAGAACTATTCAATACTAGATGATAAAAAGGCGGTCTTATGGACTGCCTTTTTTGTTTAATTTTAAGAAAAATATAGTTCATGCGCTTATTACTCTTTGCAACACTTTTGATGTTTGCTGCTTGTAACCAGAAAAAAAACCAAGACAAACAATCTGCTCCAACTGATTATTCCGCTTCATCTGAAGTGCAGCAGCAGATCAAGGTAGAAGATATTGCTATTCACATAAATTATTTAGCTTCCGATGAGATGAAAGGTCGAGATACAGGCAGCCCTGAAATAGAACGTGCAGCGGCTTACATTTCTACGCACTTTTCTGAAAATGGCGTTCAGCCTTACTTTAGCAGCTATTACGATACCCTTCAAAATTATGATGGATTAGCTTACAATGTTGTAGGTCTAGTTCCTAGTCAAAACAAAGAAAGTAATGAGTTCATTTTAATCGGAGCGCATTACGATCATATTGGCGTTATGAAACCTCTTGAAAATTCAACAGACAGCATAGGAAATGGGGCAAATGATAATGCTACGGGTACCACTGTTGTGATGGAGCTCGCTCGTTATTTTGGGGCCAACCCTCCACAAGAACGTTCCTTGATTTTCGCCTTGTTTTCGGCAGAGGAAAAAGGACTTCGAGGCTCTAAGCATTTGGCGCAAAAACTTAAAAGTGAGGACATGAATTTACCGCTAATGCTAAATTTTGAGATGATGGGAATTCCTATGAACCACGATGATTACAGTACTTATGTTACTGGATACAACAAATCTAATTTAGCAGAATTAGTCAATGAAGTAGCTCAAAAACCATTGGCTGGATTTTTAGAAACAGCCGAGTCTTTTAATTTATTTAGAAGATCAGACAATGCACCTTTCTACGACGAATTCGGAATTCCGGCTCATACCTTTAGCAGTTTCGATTTTACAAACTTTGATTTTTATCACAAAGCAGGGGATGAACCAAGTCTTATGAATCCTGAATTTATGACCGAAATGACCAATGAGTTTATTCCTGTAATTGAATCTTTTGCCAATCGCTCTGAATTAGCGGTTAAAATGAATTGATATGTCAGTAATTGTCATCACAGGTACTTCGAGAGGAATAGGTCTAGAAATGGTCAAGATACTGGCTGAACAAGGGCACAAGATTTATGCCCTCTCACGAAACAGTAAACCCACTCAAGAGTTGAATCATAAGAACGTCTTCAGTTATAGCTATGACATGGCCGATTCTACTGCAGCTACAAAATTTGCATCTGAGCTTCAATCCAACGAAGCTCAAATTGACGCTTTGGTGCACAATGCAGGACGATTTGATCAGGCTTCTTTAGCCGACTATGATTTAGATCGATTTAAGGCGGTTTATGAGGTCAATGTCTTTGGTGTTGTTGCTTTAACCCAAGCTTTACTCCCTTTGATGCATTCAAACACTCATGTATTGAGTATGTCGTCTATGGGTGGAGTACAAGGAAGCATGAAATTTGCCGGCCTATCGGCCTATTCTTCGAGTAAGGCTGCGCTCATTGGTTTGACTGAACTCTGGGCCGAAGAATTTAAAGAAAACGGTCCGAGATTTAATGCGCTCGCCTTAGGTGCTGTTCAAACCGAAATGTTAGAGGAAGCCTTTCCAGGCTATAAGGCGCCATTGACGGCTCATGAAATGGCTCTTTATGCTGCTGAGTTTACCTTAAACGGACACCGTTATTACAATGGTAAATGTCTTGAAGTCAGTAGTTCAACGCCCTGAGTAATGGTTGAAATATTAGAAAAATACCTTCCTGCAGCCTCTTTGCAAACTTGTTTTGACTTGATCAAAAGTCAAAACGTTCACCTTAAAATTGTCAATAAACGCAAGACAAGACACGGGGATTATAGACAACTTCCCAACGGTTCTCATGTGATTACCATCAATGCAACAGAAAACCAGTATCGATTTTTGATCACCCTAATTCATGAAATTGCCCACTTGGTGGCATTTAAACGACACGGCTTACGCATAAAGCCCCATGGGATAGAGTGGAAGCAAACCTTCATTGAATTGATGAGGCCTTTGTTAAATGAGCGTATTTTTCCGCAACGTTTACTTCCAGTGCTGTACAATCACTTTAAAAACCCCAAAGCGAGTAGTTCAACAGATCACTTACTCGATAAAGCCTTAATGCATTACGATACCAAATCAAACGATAAGCAATTGCTCAGTGAATTGCCTATTGGAAGTATTTTTGCCTACGGAAAGGGTCGTTGGTTTCAAAAAGGAAAAAAACGTGTTAAACGATTTGAGTGCACTGAACTTGACTCAAAAAGAGTATTTTTATTTCAACCTAATGTTTGGGTTGATTTGGCCAATTAAGTCCTTGATTTATTATGAGTTATATACCAGAATCCGACCAAGAAAGCGATGTGCTTCAGCCAAAAAATCAAATTAAAGCTGATTTTAAGGGATTGTTTAAAGGCGTTTATTTCTTTTTAAAAGAACTTTTAGACATCAAAGCCGATACAGATGCAGAAAATACAAAAGCTAGTATTCGTGCAGACATTGCCTTTAAGGGCCACACCTCTTGGATTTTAATTTGTTCGATTTTCATCGCATCCATCGGATTGAATGCCAATTCAACGGCTGTTGTAATCGGAGCGATGTTAATCTCACCTTTAATGGGGCCTATTTTAGGTATAGGAATGTCTTTGGCCATCAATGACCTCGATCTATTGAATCGTTCTATTAAGAACTTTTTAGTCATGGTTGGCTTAAGTGTTTTTACGGCCTTTCTATTTTTCGCCCTATTTCCACTTCGAGACGAGTCTTCAGAATTATTAGCCAGGGTAAAACCAGATATCAGAGATGTATTGATTGCCTTTTTTGGTGGTCTGGCTCTGGTTATTGCCCGGGCCAAAAAGGGTACTGTAGCCAGTGTTATTTTTGGAGTGGCTATTGCAACGGCACTTATGCCACCCTTGTGTACCGTGGGTTTTGGACTTGCTGTAGGAAAGTGGAATTACGCTTATGGCGCACTTTATTTATTCATCATCAACACAATGTTTATCGCCTTGGCGACCTATTTGGTGATAAAATACTTGAGGTTTCCCATGGTGAGGTATGCCAATTCTCAACGTAGACGCTTTATAGCTAGAGTGGTATCTATTATGGGCTTTGTAGTTATTATCCCGGCAGGTATAACCTTTTACAGTGTGCTTCAAGAAAGTTTATTTCGTAGAGATGCCCAGACCTTTTTGAGTGAAACCATAGAAATCTACCAGTTCAATCAAAATGGAATTTATCGCAAAGAACTTACAGAATTAAAATACGATAACAAATTGGGTTCTGAAATCGCTGTTGTCGTTATTGGCGATGAAACGATTCCACAAAGTGTTATCAACACCTGGACCGTACAAAAAAATCAATACGACAGGTTAAAAGACGCTGATTTTGAAGTGTTTCAAGGAGTTGAGAATGATAGTGGAAACGAAATGCAGTACGTTTTGGAACTCTACGAAAGCAAGAAAAACGAATTGCTCACTAAAGAAAATCGCATTTCTGTTTTAGAACAGGAGGTGGCGCGACTCTCGAGTATGAAACGAGAAGATTTTCCTTTTGAACAGCTCAAACTGGAATTAAAATCTGGCTTTCCGGAAATTGTGAGTTTGAACTACTCCAATAAGATTAGCACAGATTTTACGACTCAAGATACTGTTCCTTTCTTAGAGGTACGATGGAATTCAGCTCTTGATACGATTCAAATAAACGATTTGAGTAGACGATTGCAAAATTGGGTTCGAGTGCGATTGGCTGATCAAAAGGTGACAGTTCAAACTATTCCTTAATTTCTTGATCTTCGATGATATACATTTGCCTGACCTTTTTGAATAGGGCAGATGAATAGACAAAATTGGTTACCGCTTCATTATCAGTTTTAAAGATTTCTTTGTGTGTTCCTTCCCATTCTTTAAAACCGTTTTTCAAAAAGACAATACTCTCACCAATTTGCATTACTGAATTCATATCATGGGTATTGATGATAGTGGTCATTTGATACTCTCTTGTAATTTCTTGAATGAGTTCGTCAATAAGAATTGCGGTATTCGGGTCGAGTCCTGAATTGGGTTCATCGCAAAACAAGTATTTGGGATTCATTACAATTGCTCGAGCAATAGCAACCCGTTTTTGCATTCCTCCAGATATTTCTGAGGGATATTTCGAATTGACATTGTGCAGATTGACGCGTTCTAATACTTCATCAACTCGATGATTCATTTCTTTTTGCGTCAGCTTGGTGAACATTTCTAGCGGAAACCTTACGTTATCACCTATGTTTTTCGAATCAAATAAGGCAGATCCTTGAAAGACCATACCCATTTCTTGACGGAGTTGCATGTATTGATCTTTGGACATTTCATTTAAGCGAAGTCCAGAATAATAGATTTCTCCTGAATCAGGTGTGTGAATACCCAGCAGACTTTTTAGAAAAACTGTTTTTCCCGAACCACTAGCCCCTATGATAAGGTTGGTGATACCTTTCTGAAATGTGGTGCTGATTCCCTCTAAAACAGGGATACCGTCAAAACTCTTATGTAAATTTTCAACTTGTATCATCAGCCTAGAAGTAACTGGGTTAGAAAATAGTTTAAAATAATCACAATCACAGAGGTCCAAATAAAGGAGGTGGTACTGGCTTTTCCGACTTCGAGTGCTCCTCCTTTTAGGTAAAATCCAAAATAAGAGGGTATGGTTGCGATTACAAAGGCGAAAACTACACTTTTAATAAAGGCATAAGTGACGTGGAATGGAATGAAATCTAATTGCACACCGGACACAAAATCTGCTGAAGGAGCGAATCCTCCCACTGAGGCGGCAATATATCCTCCAAAAATGCCAACAAACATTGAAATAGCGATGGCGAAAGGATACATAAACATGGCAATGATTTTCGGAAATATGAGGTAATTCAATGCATTTACACCCATCACTTCAAGTGCGTCTATTTGTTCTGTGACCCTCATAGAGCCTATACTTGAGGTAATATAAGACCCTACCTTTCCGACCATAATGATAGAGGTGAATGTAGGGGCAAATTCGAGAATTACCGATTGTCGAGTGGCAAATCCAATGAGGTACTTAGGAATAAAAGGAGATGTTAAATTAAGTGCAGTTTGAATCGTTACAACACCTCCGATAAAAAAAGAAATAAAAATGATGATGCCTAGGGAGTTAAAAATGAGTTCATCGATTTCTTTAAAAATCAAGCCTTTCATCACAGACCATTTTGTGGGCTTGCGAAAGACTTCAATAATCATCATAAAATAGCGACCTATGGCAGAAATATATTTCATACAACCATAAAAATAAAACATTTAAAGTAAGTCTTCATTTGGGTAATCTTTATGACTTAGGCTTAAAAAAAAGAGGAGCCCTAAGCTCCTCTTTTTCTCTGTGTTATGGGTTTTTGTATTTAATAGGCTACGGCTTGTCCTTGAACGCCAATGGACCAGTGGATTTGAACAATCTTCCACGCTCCATTTATTTTTTGAATAACCCCGCTGTTTCTGACGTTTTCAACAGACATGGATTCACCATCTACCTCGAATGAAAAATTGAGCAGTTGGGTATAGGAAGCCATGTCTCCACTTGAGCTCATGATCACATTTCTATTGGAATGGGTGAACATGGGATTTTCTATAGCGAGTTGACCTTCAATGGAAGCCTTCATGGCTTGCCAACCTGAATAGTATTCTGCGGCATCAGTGCCAATGAGCACAGCATCTTGAGCAAATGTGTTTTGTGCGGTTTCAATACTACTCTCGTAAAAGAAATTAAATTGATTGTCGATGAATGCATTCGCTTCTGATCGCTGTGTTTCGAGATCAATGACCTCTGGGGAAGAACTCATGCTCGAAATCATTCTGCTGTAATTGGCATAAGCTTCATTATAGGCCACAGGGAAAGGAAAGTTTGAAAGAGTGGCCTTTAACTCATCAGAGATGTTTCCGTGGATGCTGATCATCTCTATGGTAAAAAATGAGTTGAACTCCGCAAATGCTCCTTCTAAAATCCCTCCTGCAGAGACATTGGTCGCATGATTGATCATGGCCTCTGCATTTTTATAGCGTTCTATTAAAATCACCTTTTCGCCTGACTCAAAAAAGCCCCATCCCATTGAGCTGGGTTCATTTTTTTCTACTTGTGCGGTGTAAAACTCAGTGAATGCGGCCACTTCAGCTTTTGATTTGTCATTGACACTCATGTCAACTACAAAAATGAGCTCATCACTATTATTTTCTTCGATTTGTTTTGTTTGGCTGTCTTGACATCCTAACAAAAAGATGCTTATACCTAAAAGGGTGTAAAGTGATTTCATATGTTTAATTATTGATTATTTTCTACGGTTCATGGCAGACTTGGCCATTTT
>WTJC01000042.1:117898-123502 GCA_011525015.1 Flavobacteriales bacterium | reverse complement strand
TCTGGACGGGACTCGAACCCGCGACCCCCTGCGTGACAGGCAGGTATTCTAACCAGACTGAACTACCAGACCTTTGTGATTCGCTTGAAGCGGCAGCAAATATAGCTAACTAGGTTAATACAGACAAAAAC
Source organism: Flavobacteriales bacterium (assembly GCA_011525015.1). GTDB lineage: Bacteria > Bacteroidota > Bacteroidia > Flavobacteriales > Flavobacteriaceae > UBA3478. The sequence continues at coordinate 123,371 of WTJC01000042.1, read as the reverse complement.
TTTTTTCTAAAAGATTGAAATTATAGTTCATCTTTAGAAATCATTGCCTTGATTACCTTCATTAGAGTTGTTGATCTATGGCTTCAGCGTATACGTTCTTAGGAGCAACTCCCACTTGGCGCGCAACAACCTCTCCGTTTTTAAATACTAAAACAGTTGGGATGTTACGAACACCGTACTTCGCCGCGAATTGCTGATTTTCATCAACATCTACCTTACCGACTACAGCTTTCTCAGCGTATTCATCACTCAATTCATCAATGATAGGTCCTACCATTCGACAAGGTCCACACCATGCAGCCCAAAAATCTACGACTACTGGTTTATCACTGTTTAAAACTACATCTTCGAATGTAGCATCTGTTATTTCTAATGCCATTTTTTTTCTAATAAATTAAGCCACAAAGTTAGTTAAACTTTATACAATTTTAAAGCGCTTAATTCAGGCTAAAATTCAATTCTAAGTCTTCTAATGCATTGAGCAAATTTGTATTGATGTCAATTTTTTGCTTGTGACTTTTAAGTTGAAGATTAATTTCAGCGCTTTCATCGTGAAGCGCGAATTGAAGTTTCTTTTTTCCGGGATATTGGGCTAACACATCCTTAAGCTCTGCGATGCGATTTTCATTGATTTCTTCAGTCTTCATGAATAATGTCAATTTATTGCTGTAGTGCTCCATGACGTCTTGCAATAATTTGATATCGTTGAATTGAAGTCGAGGGTCACCCTTTACCCCAGTTTCTTTGTTGACCCAGCCTTCTTTGATAAAAATTTTCAAATGTAAAAAGTTGTGCAGACCATAAAAGTGCTTGAACTTGAGGTATTCTTCTCCGAACATTCGGAATTGGTGTGAGCCATTGTAATCCTCTATGGTAATGAGTCCCCAGCCTTTTCCGTTTTTTGAAATGCGGTGCTCGAAGTCAGTCACAATTCCCGCGACTACAATTTCTTTATTGATGAATTCTTTGAGGTCTTTTTGAAATAAGGCGATATTGCCCTTGGTGAATTGTTTGATTTCTCGCTTGAAATCATCAAGGGGATGCCCTGTTAGATAAAGACCCACTACTTCTTTTTCTTTTCTTAGACATTCCATAGTTCCCCATGTTTCACAATCTGGTATGACAGGTGCATTGATCTGAACACTCTCATCATCTTCAAACAAGTTACCTTGTGAGGCGTTTTGACTCTCTTGATAGCGCTGGGCTGATCTTACGGTTTTTTCTAAATAATTCATGCCGTCAGCGGTCTCCTGAAAATATTGGGCTCGATGTGCACCAAAGGAATCGAAACAGCCAGCCAAAGCCATGTTTTCAAATGATTTTTTATTGGCTGCTCTCAAATCGATGCGCTTGGCTAAATCGAAAGAAGAAAAATACTCTCCGTTTTCTTTTCGTTCTTCAACTATGGTTTGTACGGCAGACTTTCCAACCCCTTTAATAGCACCCATACCAAATCGAATCGCGTTGTTCTTATTTACAGAAAATTTGTAATAGGATTCATTGATGTCTGGCCCTAAAACTTCTAATCCCATGCGCTTTGCTTCTTCCATAAAGAGTGTGACCTGCTCGAGTTGATTCATATTATTTGAAAGAACTGCAGCCATGTATTCAGCGGGATAATGTGCTTTTAAATAAGCCGTTTGATAGGCGATATAAGCGTAACAAGTGGAATGGGATTTATTAAAGGCATAACTGGCAAAGGCTTCCCAATCCTTGTAGATTTTTTCGAGAACTTCCTGGGGATGTCCATTTTTAATTCCTCCATTGATGAATTTTGGTCTGAGTTCGTCAATGAGATCAAACTTCTTTTTACCCATGGCTTTTCGAAGAACGTCTGCTTCACCTTTGGTAAAATCAGCTAGTTTTTGAGACAACAACATCACCTGCTCTTGGTAAACTGTAATACCATAGGTGGCCTCCAAATATTCTTTCATCTCAGGCAGATCGTAAGTGATGGGTTCAACACCGTGCTTTCTATTGATAAAACTCGGAATGTATTCCAAAGGTCCTGGGCGATAGAGGGCATTCATGGCGATTAAATCATCGAAAACAGAGGGTTTTAATTCCTTGAGGTATTTCTGCATGCCTCGAGATTCGTATTGGAATATTCCAACTGTCTCTCCTCTTTGAAAAAGCTCGTAGGTTTTGGTATCATCCAAAGGAAATTCATCTGGAATCAATTGAATTCCGCTTCTGGCTTTGACGATTTTAACGGTGTCTTTGATAAGGGTCAAGGTTTTTAAACCCAAGAAATCCATTTTGAGCAAGCCGGCATTTTCCACAACGGAGTTGTCAAATTGGGTCACCCACATATCGGCATCCTTGGCGGTGGCTACGGGAATAAAATTCGTGATATCGTCTGGAGTGATAATAACTCCACATGCGTGAATTCCAGTATTTCGAACGGTTCCTTCAATATTTTTGGCAAGCTGAAGGGTTTTACCAAGTTCGTCGTTTCTCGAAGCTATATCCTTGAGTTCATTGATTTTAGCGGCATCTTCAGACCTGTATTTTTTCGACAATTCTGCCTTGTCCATATCCCAGATCTTTTTCAGCTTGGTCATATCAGGTAGCAACTTCGCCAAGCGATCGGCTTCTGAGAGCGGAAGATCTAGTACTCGAGAGGTGTCTCGAATCGAAGACTTACCCGCCATAGTACCGTAAGTGATGATTTGGGCCACCTGATTAGAGCCGTATTTGTCGATTACGTAATCAATTACTTTTTGACGTCCTTCATCGTCAAAGTCGATATCAATATCAGGCATAGACACCCGATCTGGATTCAAAAATCGCTCAAAAAGAAGTTCGTATTTTATGGGGTCAATATTGGTGATTTTAAGACAGTAGGCCACTGCAGACCCCGCAGCAGATCCCCTTCCTGGACCAACTGAAACCCCCATGTTTCGAGCCTCCCTAATAAAATCTTCAACGATTAAGAAATACCCTGGATAGCCCGAATTTTCAATGATTTGTAGCTCAAAATCCAATCGTGATTTCAAGTCTTCATCAATGCTCCCATACCGTTCTTCTGCTCCTTGATAGGTGAGATGTCTTAAATAGTTGTTTTCTCCTCTTTTTCCGCCATCCACAAGATCTTCTTCTAAAAAGTCTTTGGGGATGTCAAACTTGGGTAATAAGACTTCTCTAGCCAAGTGATAATTTTCAACCTTAGACATGATTTCTGCAACGCTTTCAATGGCCTCGGGCAAGTCACTGAAAAGGGTTTTCATCTCTAATTTATTTTTGAAATAATATTGGTTGTTGGGCAATCCATAGCGAAATCCTCGACCACGACCTACAGGAGTTTCCTTGAGCTCTCCGTCTTTAACGCAAAGCAAAATGTCTTGAACGTCTGATTCTTCTTCAATGGCGTAATATGAATTGTTAGTGGCCACTAATTTGACCTGATGTTGAGCTGAAAACTCAATCAGACTCTTGTTTACGCGATTTTCATCTTCTTGTTGATGACGCATTATTTCGAGATAGAAGTCTGCGCCAAATTGATTTTTCCACCAAACAAGGGCTTCTTCGGCTTGTCGCTCACCTTGATTTAAGATTTTAGAGGCGATTTCTCCTTGAAGATTTCCAGAAAGTACAATAAGATCTTCTTTGTAGGTTTCTACCAGTTCGCGGTCAATGCGGGGAATGTAATAAAAACCCTCTGTATAAGCCTTAGAACAGAGCTTGGTCAAATTGTGGTATCCTCTTTTGTTCTTGGCCAAAAAAACCATAGCATAGCCGTAATCTTTTCGAGTCTTTTCAAAACGATTTTCAACGACATTTAATTCACAGCCCAGCACTCCGAGTAATGGTTCATCGGGATGGTTTTCGTTGTGCACCTTAATTTCATCCATAAAAGTGAAAGCGCCCATCATATTGCCGTGATCGGTCAGTGCTACAATTTGCATCTTTTGGGTTGAGGCCAGTTGAACCAATCGTTTCGGAGATAGTGTGCTTTGTAAAATCGAAAACTGCGAATGGTTGTGAAGATGTCCAAAAGGCAAATCTTTTAGGGCGTCAAAATGATCTTCTGTTTGCTTGTCGGATGGAGTGTTATCTTCTTTCGCTTTTAACAGCCTTAAAGAAGCCTCTTTTAAATTTCTGTGCTTTAAGCCGATGCCTTTGATAACATCGGTATTGATTGTTCTAAAATTTTGATAGAAACTTTGATTGAGATCGGGGTGTTTTTTTTCAAAATGTCCTTGTCGAATCAATTCGAAAAAACATCTGGTGGTGGCTTCAACATCTGCTGTGGCATTGTGGGCCTCATCAAAGGCTTGGTTAAAAAGATGCTGGTGAAGTTCTGTTAAGGTAGGCAGTTTGTAGCGACCACCTCTCCCGCCTGGAAGCATACAAAGTTGAGCGGTATCTTCAGTACAGGTATCTAAAACAGGTTTTGAACTGAGCTCATTTTCAAGATCGATTCTGAAGAATTCACAGCCCATAATGTTGACGTCAAAATCGATGTTCTGACCCACGATGAAGGTGGCTTTTGCGATAGCTTCATTAAATGCCGCGCAGACCTCCTCAAGCGAAACACCTTCTGCTTGAGCTAAATCGGTTGAAATTCCGTGTATCTGTTCTGACTCGTAGGGAATGTTGAAACCGTCAGGTCGAATTAAGAAATCTTTTTGCTCTACTAAAGAACCATCGGTATCGTGCAATTGCCAGGCAATTTGAACGGCGCGTGGCCAGTTGTCCACATCTGTAATGGGAGCCCGATAGCTTTTAGGTAAACCTGTTGTTTCGGTATCGAATATGAGGAACATAAAAAAATTAGCTAAGAGGCTAAATGTACAAACGAAAAGCATTTGTACAACTCATAAATTGCAGTATCTTTGCACGACTTTTAAACAATGTATTAATAACCTGAGGTTTAGAACCTCGCAAATTAATGTGATATGCCAGTACGTATTCGTCTACAAAGACACGGAAAAAAAGGTAAACCATTTTATTGGATCGTCGCTGCAGATTCAAGAGCAAAGAGAGATGGTAAATTTTTAGAAAAATTAGGAATTTACAACCCAAACACTGACCCTGCTAAAGTAGAGTTAGATGTTGATCGATCTGTTCAATGGATGCAGAACGGTGCTGAACCTACAAATACGGCTCGTCACTTATTATCTTCAAAAGGAGCAATGCTAAAACTTCACCTGGTAAAGGGTGTCGCCAAAGGCGCTTTGACTGAAGAACAAGTGGAAGAGCGTTTTCAAGCATGGTTGAGCGAGAAAGAAAAGAGTAATCAATCTAAAATTGATGAAATAAACAAAACTTCTGATGAGCAGCGTGCTAAGGCACTTGAGGCTGAAAAAGAAGTGAATGAGAAACGAGCGGCTGAGATCGCTGCTGCAAACGCTCCTGAGCCAGTTGAAGAAGAAGCTGCTGAGGAAGAAGCTGCAGTTGAGGCATCGTCAGAAGAAGCGCCAGCAGAAGAAACGGCTGTTGAAGAAGCTCCAGCTGAAGAGGCTCCAGC
>WTJC01000042.1:40919-117798 GCA_011525015.1 Flavobacteriales bacterium | reverse complement strand
GCTCCAGCTGAAGAGGCTCCAGCAGAGGAAGCAGCTGTTGAAGAAGCTCCAGCAGAAGAAGCTCCAGCAGAGGAGGCTTCTGAAGAAGAGCCAAAAGATGCTCCAGCAGAATAAATTGTAATGAAAAAAGAAGCCTGTTTCTTATTGGGATACATCGCTTCTAAGTACAGTTTTAAGGGTGAACTCTTGTTCAAATTAGACACTGACGAACCCGAAGAATATGAGAATATGGAATCTGTTTTTGTTGCTATAGGCGCAAATCTGGTTCCATATTTTATTTTAGAACGCAGTTGGCATAAAAACATGCTGCGCGTTCGCCTTCAAGGAATTGAAACTGAAACCGATGCTTCAAATCTCATTGGAAGCGAATTGTATTTGCCGCTCACTGCACTTAAAGCGCTAAAAGAAGATCAGTTTTATTATCACGAAGTCATAGGTTTTTCTTTAATAGACCAAAACAACCAACATATCGGAATTGTCAAATCCGTGAATGATTCCACTGCTCAACACTTGTTCGTGGCAGATCACAATGGGGTTTCTGTACTGGTTCCTTTAGTGGATGAATTTATTTTGAAAGTAGACAAAAAGGCCAAAGAAATTCACCTAAACTTACCAGAGGGTTTACTCGATTTATACCTCAATGCCTAGTTCGATATTTAGGTTTAAAGCTTTTGCGATTGAGCAAGAGGAGGTGGCCATGAAAATAGGAACAGACGGAGTTCTTCTTGGGGCATGGGCTGAAATTCCAGAAAGGGCAAAAAACATCTTGGATATTGGAACAGGAACGGGTTTACTCAGTTTACAAGCTGCTCAACGCACCTCAGGTTCAGCCCATATTTTGGGTATAGACATCGATAGAAGTGCAGTCAAAACCGCTACTGAAAACTTCAAAAACAGTTCTTGGTCTTCATGCCTCACAGCTAAAGAGTGGGATATTACTGCAGAAACCAAAACACTGGGCACTAGGAATTTTGATTGTGTATTGTGTAATCCTCCTTATTTTGAGGGAGGGCCCGTGAGTTCTAAAAGAGAACGGAATATGGCGCGTGTTGCCTCTTATATGTCTTGGCCGATTCTCTTTGAACGAATAGCTTCATTGCTGAGTGACAAGGGAGTTGCAAATTTGATTTTACCCTTTGAATCCTTTGAAAAAGCTCGAAAATTGGCGCAAGACAATGGCTTGTTTTTAAAGCGATATTGTCTTGTTAAGGGTCATAAAGATGCCCCAGTTAAACGGGTGTTAATGGGTCTAAGTCGAGAAAAAAGTGAAGTAATTAAAGAAGAAGAGCTCATTATTGAAGTGGCGCGTCATCAATACACCAAAGCGTATTATGATTTGGTTCAGCCATTTTATTTAAAATTATAAACTTAGGAATCGTATTTTTGATACAAACATAGATGATATGAAGACGGATTTGTTTGAAGGTGTTGATTACTATCAACTCGACGATTTATTTTCAGAAGAACATTTACTTGTTAGAGACGCCGCTCGTTCTTGGGTAAAACGAGATGTGAGCCCCATTATTAATGAGTACGCACAACGCGCTGAGTTTCCATCTCAACTTTTAAATGGCTTAGCAGAAATAGGAGCTTTCGGACCTTATATTCCTGAAGCCTATGGAGGTGCAGGTCTAGATCACATATCCTATGGATTAATCATGCAAGAAATTGAACGTGGAGATAGCGGGGTGCGCTCAACTGCCTCTGTACAGTCTTCACTCGTGATGTTCCCAATTCACGCTTACGGTTCTGAAGAACAAAAACAAAAGTTTTTGCCAAAACTTGCGACAGGAGAGCTTATGGGATGTTTTGGATTGACTGAACCAAATCACGGTTCGAATCCATCTGGAATGGAGTCGAAGTTTATCGACAAAGGTGATCATGTAGAATTGAGTGGAGCCAAACTTTGGATTTCGAATGCGCCTTTTGCAGATATTGCTGTGGTATGGGCCAAGAATGAAGAAGGCAGAATTCACGGTTTGATAGTCGAGCGTGGAATGGAAGGTTTCACCACTCCTGAAACACACAATAAATGGTCTTTGAGAGCATCTTCAACAGGAGAGCTCATTTTCGATAAAGTAAAAGTTCCTAAAGCCAATATTTTGCCAGGTAGAACAGGACTTGGTGCGCCTTTGAGTTGTTTAGATTCTGCGCGATATGGAATTGCTTGGGGAGCCATTGGCGCGGCGATGGATTGTTATGAAACCGCCTTGAGATACGCCAAAGAAAGAGAGCAATTTGGAAAACCAATTGCTGGATTTCAACTTCAACAAAAAAAGTTAGCCGAAATGGTGACTGAAATCACAAAAGCACAACTTTTGGCTTTTCGTTTAGGTCAACTTAAAAATGAAGGAAAAGCATCTTCTGCTCAAATTTCTATGGCCAAACGTAACAATGTAGAGATGGCGTTAAACATCGCTCGAAACTCTAGACAGATTTTGGGTGGAATGGGAATTACGGGAGACTACAGTATTATGCGTCATATGATGAACCTTGAAAGTGTGGTCACCTACGAAGGAACTCATGACATTCACCTACTGATTACCGGTCTAGATATTACAGGTATCAACGCCTTTAAATAAGATTGGATTGCGCTCTTTTGATGCGGGTGTTTTCACTGTATCTCGGGTCATCTAACATGGGGAGTTTCTCGGCACTGATCAAGTTTAAACTGTAGTAGCCAAACTCTTCAACCACCACAGCCTTACATTTATAGATACCTAGGCCTCTAAAAAACCCTTTCTGTGCGACTGATGGAAAAGCAACCGCGTCAAACACTTTTCCTTCTCGGTCTAAAAAAGTAGCGAATTGCATTAGTTTTCCGTGTTGAGTCTTAGTGGGTTTTACAGTGACTAAATAACCGTAAATACAGATTTCTTCTCCTAAAAGCGCTTTGAAATTTCGCTCGAAGACTTGGTGTTTTACAGGATCTTTTAGCAGCTCAAAAGGGGTTTCTAAGCTAAAACCTAAGAGTTCGAGTTCTTCGAAGGCCTGTTCAATACTGGTGGAGTTCAGTACAGGAATTTGATATTGATTTTCTTGCGTATTAAACAGCTTGGGAGTTTCTGACAGTGTAGATTTTGAAGTTAAGAGGTGTGCTTTCCAAAGCAGTTGATGTTTGCTGTATGCCGTAAATCGAAAAGCACCGACGCGAATTATCAGGCTGAGTTGCTCTACGCTGAGCGCAACGCGATCGATAAAATTTTCGAGTGAGCTAAACAGCCCGTCTTTTTCTCTGGCTTCAACGATTTTTTGTACGACTTTCTCTTCGAGTTCTTTCACGTACATGAACCCTAAATAAATAGTCTTTCCTTCGATTCGATTTAAGCTAAAGCTATGGTTGACACAAGGGGCTTCTATTTGTGCGCCAAGCATCCTCGCCTCGTGAATGTAAAACTCAGCTTTGTAAAATCCACCTCCATTATTGAGTACAGCCACCATGTACTCTAGTGGAAAATAAGTTTTCAAAAATAAACTCTGATAACTCTCAACAGCATAAGAAGCAGAATGTCCTTTAGCGAAGGCATAACCAGCGAAGCTTTCGATTTGAAACCAGATTTCCTGTACGAGTTGGTCAGCGTAAGCTTTTTCTTTGCAGTTTTTAAAAAATTGATGTTTGACGCGCTCAAATTCAGATCTCGAACGGTACTTTCCACTCATACCTCTTCGCAGTACATCGGCCTGACCTAAATCTAGACCTGCAAATAGGTGGGCAACTTTGATGACATCCTCCTGATAAACCATTACTCCATAAGTTTCGGGCATAATGGCCAATAGAACCTCATGTGCTTTTTCTTTAGCCCTACTGGGGTTTCGATGTCTCATGATGTATTCTCTCATCATACCGCTTTTCGACACTCCCGGTCTTATGATTGAACTTGCTGCCACCAATCCGAGATAGTGGTCGACCTCTAGTTTTTTGAGTAGCATACGCATGGCTGGAGATTCTACATAAAAGCATCCCATACACTGAGCACTCTTAATCAGGGCATTGATCTTGATGTCTTGTTTGAATTTTTTAATGTCGTGTATGTCAATTTGGGGATAGCGGTCTGCCTGATTGTATTTGATGATTTCAACAGCATCTTTAATCTTGCTGATTCCTCGCTGCGCCAAAATATCAAATTTGTAAAGCCCTACGTCTTCTGCAATATGCATGTCAAATTGAGTAGTTGGATATCCTTTTGGTGGTAGAAATACAGCGGTGTAATACTGTATGGGTTTTTGACTGATTAAAATTCCACCTGCATGAACACTTAAATAATTGGGAATACCTTCGAGTTCTTGGGCATATTTAAAAATGAGATGATGTATCTGATCTCTTTGTTGAGAGGTCTTGGCATAGCTGGGTTTGAGCCCTCGGACCAAATGGTCGATTTCATCCTTAGGTAAACCAAACACCTTACCGAGCTCTCTTAAGATTGCTCTTTGCTTAAAGGTTACATAGGTTCCTAATAAGCATACATTGGCAAATCTTTTGTGTATGTAGTCGATGATTTGGTCTCGGTCTCTCCAAGAAAAATCGATATCAAAATCAGGTGGAGTCGCTCTGTAGAGATTGATAAAACGTTCAAAATACAGGTCTAGTTCGACCGGATCCACATCTGTAATTCGCAGTAGATATGCGATGACACTGTTAGCTCCGCTTCCTCTACCAACATAGTGAAACCCTCTTTGTCGGGCGTAATTGACAATGTCGTAATTGATAAGAAAATAAGAGACAAATTCTTTTTTTTCAATCAATTCCAGTTCTTTTTCTATGCGTTGCTTGAGTTGAGTGTTTAGGTTTTGATAGCGGTACTTAATACCCTCTTGACTGAGTTTTCGAAGTAAGGCCCTGTCTTTTTGAATAGAGCCCGTATAAGTTTGTAGATTCAGTGATTTTCGCTGTTCTGAAAAATCAAAATCAACCTCACAGGCTGCTATAAGTTGGGTTGTATTTTGAATCAAATGGGGAAGATGTTTAAAACGCGCATACAATTCTTCAATAGCATACATCTGATCACTCAGAGCGGCCTGCTGTTCTTCGGGAAGCTTGCTCAAAAGGGTGTTGAGTGCTATGGCCCTTAACAAGCGATGCTTATTAAAGTCTTTTTTGTCTCTAAAGCTTACGGTTTGTAAAATCACAAGTCGATCAGGCTGTTTACTGAATTTGCTAAAGCCAACTTTTTGAGCCTCTGCGAGCGAAATGCCGATAAATTCGTTTTTGGCTAAGTCGTCAATCTCGTGGTACAGCGCCTGTTCGAAGGGATAGATTACAAAGCAATTTTCAAAAGAAGGAGCCCTCAATTCAAATCTTTTCTTTTGTGTCAAGTGTGCAGAGAGATAATCATTCATCTCTCTAAACCCCTCATTGTTTTTGGCAATTACAACAAAACAAGACTGCATATCATTTCGAATATCAATACCCACCAAAGGTTTAATGTCATAAGTCTTGGCTTTTCTGATGAAATTTAAACAGGCAGAAGTGTTGTTGATGTCTGTGAGTGCAATAGACTGAACTTGCATGCACTGCGCATATTCCAAAAGATCAACTTCAGACATAGCGCCATAACGAAGGCTGTAATAGCTGTGACAATTCAGGTACATGAGTGATTATTGCTTGCGATGTGCTAATAGGGTAGGAGGTTCTCCGTTGAAAGGATTCTTCATTCGTCCAATAGTTTTAGCGCCTAAACCAGAGGCTCTCACTACACTTCGGTCTCCGTATCTACCTCTCATTCGATCTATAGCATTGTAAAGGGCTATTGTGTTTTCGCTGTCTTCAAAGAGATTGATTTGGTAGTTGCCATTTACCAAATGACTAAACCGAACTCCTATAAGTCGAACTAATAATCTTCTTTGATAGAGTTTTTCATAAAGCTCAAGAACTTTTGGAATTAACTGATGATCTGTGTTGGTATAAGGAATCCGCATTTGTTTTGAATAGGTATTGAAGTCAGAATACCTGATTTTTACACTCACACAGGCGGTTAGTTTTTTTCCTCTTCTGAGTTGATAGGCTAAATTTTCAGTCATTGCGGTGAGGATTGTTTTTAGTTTCGCAACATCTATGGTGTCGTTCTCAAAGGTCCGTTCGTTAGATATCGATTTTCGTTCATTAAAAACAACAATAGGACTGTTGTCAATGCCATTTGCACGCTTCCAAAGCTGGTCACCCATCTTTCCAAAGACCTTTTGTACGACATCAAGAGGCATCTGCTGAACGTCAGCAACCTTTCGAATACCTAATGTTCTCAATTTTTGATTGGTTTTCTCTCCGACCATTGGGATTTTGTGTATAGGTAAAGGCGCCAAAAAGGGCTTTTCAAATCCCTTGTCGATTTTGAGTTGATTGTTGGGTTTAGCTTCTCCAGTGGCCACTTTAGAGACGAGTTTGTTCACAGACAACCCAAAAGAAATCGGAAGACCACTCTCTCGTATGATTTTTTTTCTGAGTTCTGAAGCAAATTTGTAACAGCCAAAAAAACGATCCATTCCGCTCAAATCGGCATAAAATTCATCAATGCTTGACTTTTCAAAGAGCGGCACTTCAGATTTGATGATTTCGGTAATAAGTTCTGATTGCTTGCTGTAATTTGCTGAATTGCCTCGTATAACAATAGCCTCAGGGCATCGTTGCCGAGCAATTTTCATCGGCATTCCTGAGTATATCCCGAACACTCTAGTCTCGTAACTACAAGCAGCCACAACCCCGCGCTCGCTCAAGCCTCCAACGAGTAAAGGTTTGTTTTTTAAGGAACGATCTAAAAGTCTTTCGACAGATACAAAGAAGCTGTCTAAATCGAGATGAATGATGTTTTTTTCCAATTTTTAAGTTTTTAGCAGGATTAAAATTATGGAATATTTCCAATTAAAATGGAATAATTCCAATAAAAGAAATCAACATTTATTAAAGTTTTCTCATTACCTTTACCTCGTTGTGTTGATTGAGAATGAAAATTCTCAATAGTGTCGATTGAATCGACATGAATCAGTGAAAGGCTTTCCTAAGGGGAGGCTTTTTTTTATGGACCCTAAAAAAACAGTAAGTCATGTTGTCAGAACTCATCCGAAAACGCAGAAGCATACATCCGCCAAGATTCAATCAAAAGCCAATTCCCAGAGCAGACCTTGAGGAAATTCTGCAAGCGGCTAATTGGGCTCCAACACATAAAAAGACGCAGCCTTGGTTGTTCAAAGTGATGCACAGCGAAAAATCCAGAAATGAACTTGGGAATTTTCTGGCAGAAACCTACAAGGCTACTACGGCCAACTTTAAAGAAAACGTTTTTCAAAAAATGAGGACTAATCCTCAAAAATCAAGTGCAGTTATCGCCATTTGCATGCAACGCAATGAAGATTTACTGCCTGAGTGGGAAGAAATAGCTGCCGTTGCTATGGCGGTTCAAAACATGTGGCTACTCTGTACAGAGAAAAATATTGGAACCTATTGGTCTTCTCCTAAACTCATTTCACAGGCCCATAACTTTTTTGAGTTGGCTGAAGATCAGCGGTGTTTGGGATTTCTTTATATGGGTTACTACGACGAAGAACCTCCTGAGTTCGAGCGGGAATCGTGGAAGTCTAAAGTAGAATGGATTTAATACAAAAGGGCTAAAAAAGCGATTTAAACCACTCGTTTACAGGGCCGAAGAGTTCACTCTTATACTCTGCTGCTTTAGAGATAAAAAGTACCAGGTAAGTGATAGAAAGTGCAAACTTTAAAAAGGTGCCGGTCAAGAATCCGATAAAAGAACCAATGGCCGCTTTGAAGGCTTTGTTCTTTTTTGTTCCTGCAATAATTTCTCCTGTCAATGCTCCGATAAAGGGCCAGATTACAATACCAAAAATTCCAATAATCGGAAAGGCCACGGCTACAATTAATCCTATAATACTACCGATAACTCCGCCTTTGGAGCCACCAAATTTTTTGGTTCCTATGGCGGGAATGGCATAGTCTAAAACCAGAACGGCAATAGCGACAACAAGGGTGATTCCCAAAAACCACCAATCATTTTCAATACCGTCGGTTAAATACAGTAAAAGGAGTCCGAGCCAGCTCAAAGGAGGCCCTGGAATTACAGGTAAAAAACTGCCTAAAATCCCGAGGACTACAAAGAGAAAACCCAGAAATAGTAATAAAATATCCATTGGTGCTTTTGATTGTTCAAACTAATGTAGGTAAAAATTAAAAGACGGCTATTCGACCAAAGTAGTTCTTCTGAATTCCAGGTAAAATGTTGTACTTTAGACCGAGTTACAAAGCGCATAAATGAGACTTATACTTAGTGTTATAGGGGTTTTATTAGGTATGACTTCATGTCAATTCACTGAGACAGAAGAACGAAGAACGATTCTAGTCAATGAAGGTTTGAGTCAGGTCAACTGGAATGATGTCGATTACTATCCCAATTTTGGAGATTGTGATCCTGTAGCCGAAAAATCAGAGCGATTAGCGTGTTTTCAGCAGGCCTTTAGCGCAAAGTGCCAACGCCTTATAGAAGAGTTGAATTATACAGTAGATAAAGATATTGATGAGCGCGCGGAGTTGTTGTTTGAGGTTACCCATTTTGGCTTTGTCAATTTATTAGACATCAGCGCTTCAGATTATTTACTTCAAGAGCTTCCTCAAGTTGAGGTAGATTTGCGCAATCTTTTCAGTGAAACGATTACGGTGCAGCCTGCGATGAAATCAGGTAAGCAGGTTTCAGTCAGATGCAGTATGCAAATAGATTTTAAAACAAAATGATCAACACTCAAATGGCCAAAAACTCCGAAACAGACCGCATCATTTTAGGGGTAGATCCGGGAACGACCATTATGGGATTTGGTTTAATTGCTGTTGAAGGAAAAAGAAAAGAAATGCGGTTTATTCAGATGAATGAACTTCTGCTCTCCAAATACAAAGATCCCTACATAAAACTCAAGTTGATTTTCGAGAGAACAGTAGAGTTAATCGAGACCTATAAACCCGATGAAATGGCGATTGAAGCTCCATTTTTTGGATCTAATGTGCAGTCGATGTTAAAATTGGGTAGGGCACAAGGAGTCGCTATGGCTGCGGCCTTATCCCGAGAAATTCCAGTAACCGAATACCTGCCTAAGAAAATTAAAATGGCCATTACCGGAAATGGAAATGCCTCGAAAGAGCAAGTGGCCAAAATGCTACAGTCTATGCTCAATTTGAAGAGCCTACCAAAGAATTTAGACGCCACAGATGGATTGGCAGCTGCTGTATGTCATTTTTACAACGGGCCTAAAGATCACTCCAAGCCTTCTTATGGATCTTGGAAATCATTTGTAAGCCAAAATCAAGACCGAATCAAGTAGAGCATAAGCCATGGCTGGAGTATACATTCACATTCCTTATTGCAGTCAGGCTTGTCATTACTGTAATTTTCATTTTTCAACCCAATTGAAATCAAGTGCACAAATGCTCGAAGCCATGTGCTTGGAAATTGAAATGCGAAAAAACGAGCTCCCTCAATCATTGAAAACCATCTACTTTGGAGGTGGAACTCCTTCGATTTTAGCGGTAGAGCATTTACACCAATTAATCGAAGCCATAAAAAAGCATTTTAGTGTTGAGGCTTTACAAGAGATTACCTTGGAGTGCAATCCTGAAGACATCACTGCGACTAAGCTCAACGATTGGAAAGCACTTGGAATAAACCGTTTGAGTATTGGAATTCAATCATTTTTTGACAAGGACCTAAAATTGATGAATCGAATTCACTCAGGAAAACAAGCCCTAGAGTCACTCGATTTGGCCATGGACTATTTTGAAAATATCTCTGTGGATTTAATTTATGGTATTCCAAACCAAAGCGATGCGGAATGGAAACAAAATATTACCACAATTACTGATCGCAAAATTCCACATATTTCAGCCTATGCGCTAACTGTTGAGCCCAATACAGCGCTAGATCGTTTTATTGCCAAAGAAATTATTCCACCAGTTAGTGATGCCCAAGCTGAGGCTGATTTTTTTGAGTTGATTGAGCGTTTAAGTATTGACGGCTACGAGCATTATGAAACTTCTAACTTCGCAAAACCGGGATTTTATTCGGTAAACAATACCGCGTATTGGACCGGAGCCTCCTATCTGGGTATTGGCCCTTCAGCTCATTCTTTTGATGGAGAAGTACGTTCTTGGAATAATAGGAACAACCACAAATACATCAGTGCGATAAATGAGGGCGTTCTGCCCATTGAGCGAGAGCAGCTCAGCCTTCGTGATAAATATAACGAGTATGTAATGACTGCACTTCGCACAAAGTGGGGAATTTCATTAGATCAGATTTCTGCTCGGTTTGGTGAGCATTACAACGATTACCTTCAAAAGATGGCTCAAAACCATATTGAGGAAGGACTTCTTTCTTATGATCAAGAAATGAAAACATTAAGCGTGTCTTCTAAGGGAAAATTTCTTGTAGATGGATTGGCGAGTGATTTGTTTTTAATTGAATTACAATCATCAAATTCTTAAACAATACTTACCTATATTTGCCGTTAATACACTACTAAATCAAAGGTTTTGAAAGTATTACTCATAGAAGATGACAAGATAGAACAGATGAAGTTGCAACGAGTGACGTCCAAATTAGATATGAATTTGGAAATTACATCTGCTGAAAATGGGGAACAGGCTTTGGAAATTCTCAGCACTGTTGAGGAAATCAATCTCATTGTTTTAGACCTAAATATGCCTCGAATGAACGGCTTAGAGTTTCTAACGGAATTGAGAAAAAACGTCAAGTGGAAATATGTTCCCGTGGTGGTTCTCACGACCTCTAGTCACAAAGAAGACATACATAGTGCCTACCGCTTAGGTATTTCGGGATACCTGGTTAAACCTCTTCGTTACGAGGATTATTCTACCCTGGTTTCTGCCATGTTTAATTATTGGACCAATTGCGAACTCTTTCGCAACTAGTTCGAAGCCTTTTCGTATAAGTCTTTGTAGTTCGTGTAAAAATGAGGAATCGTTTGGATTCCCTTAAAATAATTCCACAATCCAAAATGTTCATTTGGTGAGTGTATCGCATCGGAGTCAAACCCGAATCCCATCAAAATCGACTTGCTATTCAAGACATTTTCAAAAAGTGCAACAATAGGAATGCTACCTCCAGTGCGCTGAGGAACAGGTTTTTTTCCAAAACTCTTTTCCATAGCCATTGAGGCAGCTTGATAACCTATACTATCGATAGGAGTAACATAGGGTGTTCCTCCGTGATGCGGAGTGACTTTTACACGAATACCTTTTGGGGCAATGGCCTCAAAGTGCTTTTGAAATAAATCAGTTATCTCATCTGAATCTTGATGCGGTACCAAACGCATAGATATTTTAGCGTAGGCTTTACTCGCTATAACGGTTTTAGCACCTTCACCTGTATATCCTCCCCAGATTCCATTGACATCTAAAGTTGGTCGAATAGCATTGCGCTCATTGGTCGAATACCCTTGCTCTCCGTAAACATCGTCAATATCTAAATGAGATTTGTATTCTTCTAAGTCAAATGGAGCTTTGGCCATTTCTTTTCGCTCCTCATCACTGAGCTCTTCGACTTTATCGTAGAAACCAGGAATTGTGATCTGATTGTCTTTGTTTTTTAGACTACTGATCATTTCACAGAGGGCGTTGATTGGATTGTGAACAGCTCCTCCGTAAATTCCTGAATGTAAATCTCTGTTGGGTCCAGTGACTTCTACTTCCACATAACTTAGTCCTCTCAAACCAGTAGTTATAGAAGGGGTGTCTCGAGAAATCATTCCAGTATCAGAAATTAAAATGACATCGTTTGCAAGTAAGTCTTTATGTGCATTCAGAAAATCAGCCAAAGAGTCACTACCTACTTCTTCTTCACCTTCAATCATAAATTTCACGTTACAATTCAAAGAATTTGTAGCGACCATATATTCAAAGGCTTTTACATGCATAAAAAATTGCCCTTTGTCATCACAGGCTCCTCTGGCAAAAATAGCTCCGTCAGGATGCTTATCGGTTTTTTTAACCACAGGTTCAAAAGGCGGAGAGGTCCACAGATCAAGCGGGTCTGGAGGCTGAACATCGTAATGTCCATAGACCAAAACAGTGGGGTAATCTGGGTTGACCAGCTTTTCACCATAGACAATTGGATGTCCCGGAGTTTGGTATATGGCTGTGGTATCGCAGCCCGCGGCTTTTAAATAAGATTCTACCAGTGAAGAGGCCTTTGCTACATCATTTTTGTAGGCAGGGTCTGCACTTATCGAAGGTATTTTTAGAAGATCAATTAATTCTTGAACAAATCGATCCTTGTTTTTTTCTAAGTAAGATTCTATGCTTTCCATCGTGTAAAAATAAAATAAATCTCTTCATTTTTCTTTTTTTTTAATCTACAAATAACTTTGTTTTCAGATTGAAAAAATCGTCTATATTTGCAGTCGCTTCAAGCATTTTGCGGATGTGGTGGAATTGGTAGACACGCTAGACTTAGGATCTAGTGCCGCGAGGCGTGGGGGTTCGACTCCCTTCATCCGCACTTCTTTTTTAAAAGAAAGTTTTTGGCTTTACAGCAATAAGTAAATGAAAAACAAAGAAAGAAATACAACGAATTTTCTAAAGTTGAGCGCTTCTTCTCATGCGTACAATGCGACTTTGTTTTGCGCCCTGCCCAATCCCTTGGGGTGTGTAAATCTATAGGAATTTAAGGTGAGTCCTGTTCCTCGTTTTCAGCACATTTAACACAATTATTTACTTAAAAAAACAATCTCATGATTATCGAAGTTGCGAATGCTTCGCACTGCGTTTATGCACGTATTATATGCGATACAATTGCGGAATCTGCCAAACAAAGAGGCACTGGAATTGCTAAAAGAACTCCAAAATACATCATCTCTAAAATGAATAAGGGTGATGCTGTTATTGCCCTTGATGGATCTAATTTTGTGGGTTTTAGTTATATAGAATCTTGGAGTCATCAAAAATTTATTGCCAATTCGGGATTGATTGTTCATCCGAATTATAGAGGTAAAGGCATTGCCAAGCGTATCAAGAGAAAAATCTTTGAACACTCGAGAGCCAAATATCCTAAAGCCAAATTATTCAGCATCACCACCGGTCCTGCAGTGATGAAAATGAATACAGAATTAGGGTATTTACCAGTCCCTTTTTCAGAATTGACAACAGATCAAAGCTTTTGGAAAGGTTGTCAATCGTGTAAAAATTACGACGTACTCAATCGCACAAATCAAAAAATGTGTTTGTGTACAGGCCTGCTTTTTGATCCCAAATGTAAAAAGGGATTCAAGAGTAAACGGCATTGGAAATTACTTGCAGAAAGACTCCATTTAAAAACCAAATAACAACCAAAACACCCTTAAAAATGAAAATCACTATTGTAGGAACAGGAAATCTCGGAAAGTCTATAGCAAAAGGACTTATAGAAAATAATTTAATCACTGAGTTGACTTTAACCAGAAGAAATTTACAGGGCTTAGCCCATTTTGAATCTTATAAGAATGTAGTATTGACTTCGGACAACCAAAGTGCTGTGCAAAGCGCAGACATTGTAATTTTTGCATTGCAACCCGCTGCCTTTGAAGAAGTATTAAGAGAATGCGCCTCTTTATTTACCGAACGACATATCTTAATTTCAACAATCACAGGTTTTGCCATTTCAAAAATTGAAGGCGTAATAGGCAGTGGACATACTGTAATACGCGCCATGCCAAATACCGCTATTGCAGTGGGAAAATCAATGACCTGTCTTTGTGCAAATGCAAAAGGAGAAAAACGAATTCCAGTGGCTGAGGCCATTTTTGAAGGCCTGGGTCACACCCTTATCATTCCTGAAAAGCAAATGCAGGCGGCAACAGTAGTTTGTGCCAGTGGTATTGCATTTTGGATGCGGCTTATTAGAGCCAGTATACAAGCGGCAATTCAATTGGGATTCGATGCCGAACAAGCACAAGAATTATCGATGTATACCTGCGAAGGAGCGGCTCAACTCTTGATTTCAAATGGTCATCATCCTGAAAGAGAAATCGATCGTGTTACCACACCGATGGGATGTACAATAGAAGGGCTAAATGAGATGGAGTACAAAGGCTTGAGCTCTGCTTTGATTAAAGGTATGCTGGCTTCTTTTTACAAAATAAGTTTAATTAAAGAGGATCAAGTATGATCTATTTCGGATATTAATGAGTTGATTTTGAGCTCACTTTATCGAAAACAAAAAAATTAAGTCTCAAAGATTTGGTTTATTAATTTTTTTTTCAAAAGATTTGTGCTCATAAAGTTCAAAAACTTACTGAAATTGTTATCAAGAAAGGTCGAGGGATTAGACCCTATGACGCCTTAGCAACCCTTAATTCGTTAAGAAGGTGCTAAATTCTACTGATTCGTTTACACTTAATCAGATAGATAACCAACGACAATAGCTTTCGGCTATGGTCTTTTTCTTCATAACATTTTTTACAAGGTATGCTTTCGAAAGAAGCTTATTTGACTTTTGAATTAATTGTATTAACTCAAAAATTTAAAAAATGTCTAAACAAGATTTTTCAACTAAAGCGCTACATGCAGGGCATGATGTCGCACAAAATGCAGGAACTAGAGCTGTTCCTATTTACCAATCTACGGCTTACGTCTTTAACGATTCAGATCACGCCGCCAACCTCTTTGCACTAGCAGAAACGGGTAATATCTATTCGAGAATTAACAACCCAACAAATGATATTTTAGAGCAGCGACTTGCCGCTTTAGAAGGAGGAATTGCAGCTGTAGCGACTGCCTCAGGAACTTCTGCCATCGCAACAAGTCTTTTGACGCTCCTTAAAACCGGTGATCATATAGTAGCTTCAAACAGTTTATACGGAGGAACCTATAACCTGCTGAGTGTGACCCTTCCAAGACATGGAATTACCACCACTTTTGTAGACCCTTCAGATGCCGAAAACTTCACGCGTGCAACCCAAGAAAATACGAGAGCCTTTTTTATTGAATCTCTGGGTAACCCCAAATTAGATGTTCTAGATATCGAAGCGATATCCAGCCAAGCAAAAGTTAACAAAGTTCCTTTAATCGTCGATAACACTGTGGCCACACCTTATTTGCTCAATCCCATAGCACACGGCGCTAATATTGTAATCCACTCCTTAACAAAATACATCAATGGAAATGGAACAGCATTAGGAGGAGTAATCATAGATGCAGGAACCTTTGATTGGGCTAATGGAAAATTCCCTGAATTTACCGAGCCTTCTCCAGGTTATCACGGTTTGGTTTACAGCGAAGCGCTTGAGGCTGCCGCCTTTATCGCCAAGGTGAGAATAGAAGGTTTAAGAGATTACGGAGGAGCTTTGAGTCCATTTAACGCTTTTCAAATTATTCAAGGTCTAGAAACACTTGAGTTGAGAATCAAAAAACACAGTGAAAATGCATTAGAACTGGCCCAATGGTTAGAACAACAGCCACAGGTGAACTGGGTAAATTACCCAGGTTTAGAAACAAGCGCCTATAAGGATTTAGCTGATAAATATCTCCCTGAGGGTCAAAGTGGAATTCTCACCTTTGGCGTAAAAGGAGGCTTTGAAGCCGCAAAATTAATTGCAGATAAAACCAAGATATTCTCTTTACTTGCCAATATAGGTGATACAAAATCACTGATCATTCATCCTGCCAGCACTACCCATCAACAGCTAAACGATGAGCAGCAAGAAAGTACAGGTGTTACTAAGGATTTAATTCGTTTATCCGTGGGTCTTGAGAGTGTTGAAGATCTCAAGTCTGATTTAAGAGAGGTATTTGAATTAATAGATCAAGAAACCTTTGAAACCGTGTAATAGTTCAATGCATGTCTGAATTAAAAGAACTGGTATCGACCAATTTCACAACTGCCACTGGCGTTGAGGCCCGAATAAACCTTTCGTATCACATTTTCGGAAAGGCTTTGGGAACTGCGCCAGTGGTTTTGGTTAACCATGCACTTACAGGGAACTCTGAAGTGGCTGGTGATAATGGTTGGTGGAAGTCGGTTATTGGCGATGATAAGCCTATAGACACCACCAGATTTACGGTACTCGCTTTTAATTTTCCAGGAAATGGTTTTGACCAGAAACCTGAAAATTTAATTCACAATTATAAAGATTTCGATCTCAATGCTATTGCGAATATTCTTTTTGAGGGATTAGATTCATTAGGTGTTGAACAGGTTTATTGCGGTATTGGTGGTTCAGTAGGTGGCGCTTTGTTGTGGCATATGGCCGCCATCAGACCTCATTTTTTTGAAAAAATCATACCTGTAGGATGTGATTTTAAAGCTACAGATTGGCTAAGAGCCCTTTGCAAAATACAAGATGACTTATTGCAAGATGATGAGCGAGGGATGCATTTGGCGCGACAACACGGAATGACGTTTTACAGATGTCCAGAGGGTTTAAATCACAAATTTCAAAATAAGAAAACACAAGGTTCAGATTCATTCATGGTAGAAGACTGGCTAAACTACCACGGATGCGCCCTTGAAAAACGATTTCAATTGTCGGCTTATAAACTCATGAATCATTTACTCTCAACAGTCGATATAAGTACAGAAGAATTATCCGCTGTTGAGGTCGCCGCTTCTATTACATCAGAAATACACATTGTAACTGTAGATTCTGACCTCTTATTTACGGCCCATCAAAGTCATTTGAATTATCAAGAACTGAAAGGACAAAAAAAAGAGGTGTATTATCATGAAATTGAATCGATACACGGACACGATGCCATTTTAATTGAATACCCAAAACTGTCTAAAATCCTCCAAAAAATAATTTAAGCATTGAACGAAAAAGAAAACCTTCACATTGAGACGCAATTGATTCGAAATCAACTAGAGCGTACCTCACATCAAGAACACTCTGTTCCGCTTTATCTGACTTCAAGTTATGTTTTTGACAGTGCTGAGCACATGAGAGCAGCCTTTCAAGAAGAGGTTGAACACTCGATTTACAGCAGGTATTCGAACCCGAACAGCTCCGAATTCATTGCCAAAGTTGCACAAATGGAGGGGGCAGAAGATGGCTTTGCCTTTGCAAGTGGAATGGCAGCCGTTTTCAATACCCTAGCCACTTTTTTAAATGCGGGTGATCATTTAATTTCTGCACGTTCCATTTTTGGATCTACGCATAGCTTATTTCAAAACTACTTTCCGAAGTGGAATATCGAACACTCTTATTTTGATGTTAAAAATCTCGAGCAAATCGAAGGCTTGATCAAAGAAAACACCAAACTGATCTACGCTGAAACACCGACCAATCCAGGAGTCGATTTGATAGACCTTGAGCTTTTAGGCCAAATTGCTAAAAAACACAATATTCTGCTCATTATTGATAATTGCTTCGCCACTCCATACCTGCAACAACCGATTAAATACGGCGCTGACTTGGTCATACACTCAGCTACCAAACTAATGGATGGACAAGGTCGAGTCTTAGGAGGAATTACAGTTGGCTCTTCGGAATTGATTCGTGAACTCTACCTCTTTTCGAGAAATACCGGTCCTGCCATTTCGCCTTTTAATGCTTGGATTCTTTCAAAAAGTCTGGAAACTTTATCGATAAGAGTCGAAAAGCAATGTGAAAATGCACTAAAGCTCGCCGAACGATTGTCAGCGCATCAGGCGATTGAATTTGTAAAATATCCTTTTTTAAAAAGCCATCCCCAATACGATATCGCTAAAAAACAGATGAAATTAGGAGGAACAATCATCGCTTTTGAACTTAAAGGTGGGCTTTCAAGCGGAAAGCGTTTTATAGACGCTATACAACTTTGTTCGAGATCGGCCAACCTAGGAGATACGAGAACCATAGTAACTCATCCGGCCTCGACGACTCATGCAAAACTCTCAGAAGAACAGCAAAAAGCGGTGGGAATTACACCAGGATTGATTCGAATTTCTGTTGGTTTGGAACATATTGATGATATTGCGAAAGATTTGACAAGAGCCCTAGACGCATGAATGAAGAAAAGCCTGATATCAAGAGCCAATTAAAAGAACGAATTTTGGTTTTAGACGGTGCCATGGGTACTATGATTCAGCAGTACCGATTTGAAGAAGAAGACTATAGAGGAAATCGCTTTTCCGACTGGCCCTGTGCATTGAAAGGAAATAACGATCTCTTATCGATTACCCAGGAAGCTTGTATCGAATCAATTCACCAAAGCTATGTAGATGCCGGTGCAGATATTATAGAAACCAATACTTTTTCTTCGACTACTATAGCCATGGAAGACTATCAAATGCAAGATTTGGTAGAAGAATTGAATTTTAAGTCTGCGGAGATTGCAGCTAAGGTAGCCGCCAAGGCCACTAAAAAAAATCCAGATAAACCCATTTACGTAGCCGGTTCTTTGGGACCGACCAATAAAACAGCTTCGATGTCACCCGACGTGAATAATCCAGGGTATAGAGCCATTGATTTTGAAACCCTTAGAAAGGCCTATTATCAACAGTCAAAGGCACTTATTGAAGGTGGGGCAGACCTTTTGTTGGTCGAAACTGTTTTTGACACTTTGAATGCCAAGGCCGCTTTGTTCGCCATAGATGAATTGCAAGAAGATTTGGGAATGCACATTCCTACAATGCTCAGTGGAACGATTACCGACGCATCAGGTAGAACCTTGTCTGGGCAAACTGCAGAAGCCTTTTTGATTTCGATGCAGCACGCCAATCTACTCAGTATTGGTTTTAATTGTGCCCTTGGGGCTGATCAATTAACCCCTTACCTCGAATCTATATCTTCTCGTTCTGATTTTGCTATTTCGGCCCATCCCAACGCAGGCCTTCCCAATGCTTTTGGAGAATACGATCAAACGCCTGAAGAAATGACTTTACATATTGAAGAATACCTTCAAAAAGATCTGATTAACATTGTTGGAGGTTGCTGCGGTACCACACCTGATCACATCGCTTCAATCGCGAGACTCACTTCAACCTATAAGCCCAGAGTATGGAAGAGCGCAGATTGAAACTAGCTGGTCTTGAACCTTTAATCATTTCGAAGGAATCCAACTTTGTCAATGTTGGTGAACGCACCAATGTCGCTGGATCAAAAAAATTTCTTCGACTCATTAAAGAAGAAGCCTTTGAAGAAGCCATTGATATTGCAAGAGAACAGGTAGAAGGCGGCGCCCAAATCATCGACATCAATATGGATGATGGCTTAATTGATGGAAAAGAGGCCATGGTTACTTTTTTAAACCTCATTATGGCTGAACCAGAAATTGCAAGGGTTCCCATTATGATTGACTCTTCTAAATGGGAGATCATTGAGGCGGGTTTACGAGTGGTTCAAGGCAAATGTGTGGTCAATTCTATCAGTCTAAAAGAAGGTGAAGAAATCTTTATCGCTCAAGCCAAAAAAATCAAGAGATACGGGGCTGCTGTAATTGTAATGGCTTTTGATGAGGTAGGGCAAGCCGACAACTACC
Source organism: Flavobacteriales bacterium (assembly GCA_011525015.1). Taxonomy (GTDB): domain Bacteria; phylum Bacteroidota; class Bacteroidia; order Flavobacteriales; family Flavobacteriaceae; genus UBA3478. The sequence continues at coordinate 98,357 of WTJC01000042.1, read as the reverse complement.
AAAGACGTATTGAAATTGCGCAACGATCTTACGAGCTGCTGGTTAACAAGGTGCAATTTCCTCCTGAAGACATCATTTTTGATTTGAATATTTTTCCTGTGGGTACAGGAATGCAAGAACATCGAAAAAATGCCATTGATTTTATAGAGGGCGTGCGATGGGTGCGTGAAAATTTGCCGCATTGCAGCTGTAGTGGTGGGGTCAGTAATGTGTCGTTTTCTTTTAGAGGAAACAACCGCGTTCGTGAAGCCATGCATTCGGCTTTTTTATACCATGCGATTAAAGCGGGTATGAATATTGGAATTGTCAATCCTTCACTTTTAGAGGTTTACGATGACATTCCAAAAGAATTATTAGAGCGTGTCGAAGATGTCTTACTCGATCGAAAAGAAGACGCCACCGAGCGTTTATTGGCTTTTGCTGAACAGGTCAAGTCGAGTTCAAGTAAAAAAGAATTAGACCTGTCGTGGCGCAAAACCTCACTTCAAGAGCGCATCACCCATGCACTCATCAAAGGAATTGACACCTATATCATTGAAGATACAGAAGAGGCAAGGCTTTCGAGTACTCTGCCTTTGGAGGTTATCGAAGGACCGCTGATGACAGGTATGAATGTGGTCGGGGATTTATTTGGAGAAGGAAAAATGTTTTTACCTCAAGTGGTAAAGTCCGCCAGAGTCATGAAAAAAGCCGTAGCCTATCTACAGCCTTTTATTGAAGAGCACAAAGATGAAGATGCCCGGTCAGCTGGTAAAATCTTAATGGCCACTGTCAAGGGCGATGTTCACGATATCGGTAAAAACATTGTGAGTGTAGTACTTGCGTGTAATAACTACGAAATCATCGATTTGGGTGTGATGGTACCTCCAGAAAAAATCTTAGAAGAAGCTCGAAAAAATGAAGTAGATGCCATTGGATTAAGTGGATTAATCACGCCTTCACTGGATGAGATGGTTTTTGTTGCCAAAGAAATGCAACGTCAAAATTTCAATATTCCATTACTGATTGGTGGGGCTACCACCTCAAAAGCACATACGGCTGTTAAAATAGCCGACCAATACGATAATTGTGTAGTACACGTCACTGACGCATCGAGAGCTGTAACCGTAGTGGGAGATTTACTCAACCAAAAAACAGGAGCAGCTTATCAACGCCAAATCAAAGAAGACTACGCCGAATTCAAGACTAACTTTATCGGTCGTAAAAGGCAAAAGAATTATTTGGCACTGGATCAGGCACGTCAACTAAAATACCGCATTAATTGGAATGATTTTGTGTCTAACACCCCCAATTTCATTGGAGTTCGAGTTATTGATGAGATTCCCATTGAAGATTTGATTCCTTTTATTGATTGGACACCTTTTTTTAGAACCTGGGATTTGCACGGAAAATTTCCGGCTATTTTAAAAGATGAAATTGTAGGAAAGGAGGCTACTGAATTATTTGAAGATGCCCTTAATATGCAGTCACAACTCATCGCCTCTGAGAGGTATTTTGGTCGAGCTGTTTTTGGTATTTTCAAGGCAAATGCAGTCGAAGACGACATTGAGGTTTATACCACAGAGGGCAAAACAAAGCACTTTAGAACCTTAAGGCAACAGTCTGAAAAGGCACCCGGAAAACCTCAAATAGCACTTTCTGATTTTATATGTCCAAAATCAGAACAGAAAGAAGATCACATCGGTTGTTTTTGTGTGACCGCTGGACATCATATCGAAGAGCTGGCATCGTCTTATGAAAAAGACGGGGATGACTATAACGCCATCATGGTTAAAGCCTTGGCAGATCGATGGGCTGAAGCACTTGCAGAGTTTCTGCATCTCAAAGTAAGAAAAGAATATTGGGGATATGCCTCACAAGAAAACTTGAATACTGACGAGCTCATCGCTGAAAAATACAAGGGCATACGTCCAGCTCCAGGCTATCCGGCCTGCCCTGATCACCTTGAAAAAGAAACCATTTGGGAACTTTTAGAGGTTGAAAAAAACATTGATGTTCGTCTTACGGAGAGTTTGGCCATGTGGCCAGCCTCATCGGTAAGCGGATATTACTTTGCACATCCCGAAGCGAGATATTTCGGATTAGGACAAATTACTGAAGAACAAGTTGCTAATTTTGCAAAGCGCAAAGGAATTTCCTTGGAGAAAGCAAAAAAATGGTTAGCGCCGAACATGACTGTGAGCTAAATGAAAGTAACAGAACACATAGCACAAGCAGAGCAATGCTTGTTTTCATTTGAAATACTTCCGCCCTTAAAAGGGCAGGATATCAATGCAATCTACCACACCGTTGAAAATTTGTTGGAATTTAACCCTCCATTCATCGATGTGACTTACCACAGAGAAGAATACCAATATGTCGAAAAAGCCGGTGGACTCTTAGAAAAAAGAGTGGTTCGCAAACGACCTGGTACCTTGGGCATTTGTGCTGCTCTTCAATCAAAATACGATATCGATATGGTGCCTCACGTTCTTTGTGGTGGATTCACCAAAGAAGACACAGAAAACTTTTTGATCGATTTGGATTTTTTGGGAATCAACAATGTGGTGGCCTTACGTGGAGACGCCGTACCTACTGAGGTGTATTTTAAGCCAGAAAAACAAGGGCACTCTTATGCCAGTGAACTCGTAGCGCAAATAAACGGGCTCAACAAAGGTCATTATCTCGATGAAGAATTGAAGCATTCACACACTACAGATTTTTGTATTGGAGTGGGGGGATATCCAGAAAAGCACATGGAGGCGCCAAGCCTAGAAAAAGACATCGCTTTTTTAAAACAGAAAGTAGAGGCAGGAGCAGATTACATCATCACTCAGATGTTCTTTGACAATCAAAAGTATTTCGAGTTCGTTAAGCGCTGTAGAGAAGAAGGAATCAACTGCCCCATCATTCCAGGATTAAAACCGATTTCGACCATCAAACAATTGTCATTGCTTCCCCACCGATTTCATGTCGACCTTCCTCAAGATTTGATACAAGCCGTAGAAGCCTGTTCTTCAAATGCACAAGTTAAAGAAGTAGGAGTTGAATGGTGCATTGCACAAAGCCAAGAGCTTATTGAAGCTGGCGTTCCTGTTTTACATTACTACACCATGAGTCGAAGCGAGAACATCCATAAAATTGCAAAAGCCATCTTCTGATGAGAAACCTTATTATTTTGCTCTGTTTCGGTATTTGCTCTAGTCTGTTTGCGCAGGCCAAAGCCGAGACTGTGTTGGAAACTACTACGGCCTGGAACGGAACCTCATACAAAATTCCAGATGACCCCTCTGTTTTGGTACTGAAAATTAAAATCCCCGCAAAGGATACCTTAGCCTGGCACCAACACCCTTATTTCAATGTGGGTTATCTCTTAAAAGGAGAGCTCAAGGTAGAGACACAAAAAGGAGAGACTCTTTTGATGAAAGCCGGAGAATCGCTAGTTGAATTGAATGAACAATGGCACAGAGGTATTAATGTCGGTGAGGAGGATATCGAAATTGTAGTCTTCTACCTCAAGGATAAAGACACTCCAATAACCATACTGCAATAATTACATCTGTTTTTCGAGTTCTTCAAGACTTATACCTTTTGTTTCAGGCATAATTCTGATTACCCAGAAAAGCTGAACGCACATCACTATCATGAAAAAGGCGAAAATAGGCCATGGATTTTGTCCAAAAATTCCACTTTCTTCGTCTAGAAAAACCGGAGTGATTAGGGTTATTATCGCAGCAAATACCCAGTGCGTACTAGCACCCCAAGACTGTCCATAAGACCTGATTTTATTTGGAAATATTTCAGAGATAAAAACCCAGATGACTGCCCCTTGACCCATCGCATGAGAGGCGATAAAGAGCAAGATAAAGCTGATTAAAAATCCAGCAGATAAAGAGGCGTAAAAAGCATAGGCCACCATCCCCAGCGAAACAATATAGCCCCATGAACCAATTTTGAGTAATGCTCTTCGCCCTAATCGATCGATTAATCGAACACCTACGTAGGTAAATACGAGATTTACTAATCCTATCGAAATAGAACTAAACAAGGATTCAGAACTGGCTAAACCTGCCTTTTGAAGAATTTCAGGGGCGTAGTACAACACGAAATTGATTCCAGAGAGCTGATTGAAAAATGCAATCACAAAAGCTAAAAACAAAGGTTTTTTGTAGGTAGAGGAGAACAGCTTAGTCTTTTTATTAGCAGAAAGTTCCTTCTCTTCTTGAATGCCAGCAATAGCTGTATCAACGGCCTGCTGATCATAGAGCTTGCCCAAAATAGTTCGCGCCCCTTCAATGTCGTTGTGTTTGCTGATAAGCCAACGAGGAGATTGGGGTAACTTTAGTGCCAAAAGGGTATAGATTATTGCTGGTAAGGCTTCTACCCCTAACATCCATCTCCAATCTTCTCCTCCTTGAAAGCCTTTTAAAAGGTAGTTTGACAGAAATGCGATTAGAATACCAAAAACAATATTGAATTGATACAGCGCTCCGAGTTTACCTCTGTTTTGAGCCGACGTAATTTCAGAAATGTAAATGGGCGCGGCAACTGATGAAATACCGACACCAACACCTCCAATAAAGCGAAATGCAGAGAATAAAATAGGATTAGTAGCCATGGCTGATCCAATGGCTGATAGGGTATAAAGTATACCAATTCCGATTAGGGTGTTTTTTCTGCCGAACCGATCGCAGGGAATTCCTCCAAAAATACTCCCAAGGACCGTTCCCCAAAGGGCCATTGACATGATAAAAAATCCGTGAAACAAAGGAGTGGTGTTCCAAAGTGCTTTAATCGGCAGATTGGCGCCACTGATCACAACAGTGTCAAAGCCGAATAAAAATCCAGCTAAGGCTGCGGTGAGCGCGATATTAAATATTCTGTTCATAGTGGTTAGTGTTAGTGGTCTAGTGTATTTTTAATTTTTTCAAGAATTTGCAATGTAGCACCTTTTTTGGCTTGAATTCGGTCGTAGTTTTTTGCACCTAAATACTCAGTTGTTTTGATATCGCTCATCCACTGCCTAATGCTATTTTCGAGTTCTTTAGCGTTATTCACGATTTGTACTCCACCATTTTGAACTAAATCGACAACTTCTGGAAAAGCAGTATAATTAGGGCCTATAAGTATAGGTTTTGCGTAAACGGCTGCCTCTAGTGTATTGTGGAGGCCCGTTTTAAATCCACCCCCTATAAAGGCGCAGTTTCCATAAAAATATAGGCTGCTGAGTAGACCTATTTCATCTACAACAAGCACTCGGGTCTCTTCATCTGCTTTGTAGTTTGAAAGGCATTGCACTTTATAGGCTTCAAAAAGTGCTGTGATGCGATTGATATTTTTAGCGTTGACTTGGTGAGGCGCAATAATGAGTTTCAGTTTTGTGCTTGCCAATAAAGTGAGAAGGAGTTCTTCTTCTTCAGGCCAAGAACTTCCGACAATCATGGTGAAATTGTCTTGAGCAAAGTTTTGAGCCCATGGCAATTCTTTTCGTTTAGCGGCAATTTCTACCACACGATCATATCGGGTATCTGAACTTTGAACGGCATTTAGGTGCGGTAAAAAGTTTTTAAGCTGCTTTTGAGAGTTTTCGTCTTGGGTAAAAATAGTATCAAAACAACCTATGGCCTTACGAAGCAGAGAGCCATGCGGCTTAAAAAGGATGTGCTTTTGATAAAATCGGGCTGAAATGAGTAATGCTGGTATTTTTTGTGCTTTAAGTGCGAACATGAAATTCGGCCAAAGCTCGTACTTGACGAAAATAGCCATCGCAAAGTCTTGACTTTTTAGAAATCGCCTGGCATTGCCCTTAGTGTCCAAAGGCAAATAAATTGTTTTATCTGCCAGGGTATTGTTTTTTTTAATTTCATAGCCCGATGGCGAGAAAAAGCTCAATAATATGGCGTAGTCACTAAAATGAGATTTGAGCTCTTCGAGCAGTGGTTGCCCCTGTTCGTATTCGCCCAAAGAGGCCACGTGCATCCAAATGACCTTTTTGCCAGGATTCCAATCATCCATGGCTTGAAGTACGCCTTTTCTCCCCTTGTAAAAAAGTCTCATTTTCTCTGACATGAGACTTGAAAATCCACCAAAAAATTGGACCGATTCAATGAGGAAATTGTAAACGTATGACATCGAGGTGTAAATATTAGACAATATTAAAAATTCAAATCGCGAATTACTACCTTTGAAGTAATTAAATCCCGATGAAAAAGATACAAATGGTTGACCTGGTGAGTCAACTCGAACCCATTAAAAATGAGATTTTATCTTCTTTTGAACAAATACTCGAAGAAGCTTCTTTTATAAATGGTCCGCAGGTCCGCAAATTTCAGGCAGACTTAGAAGCTTATATGGGTGTTAAACACGTGATTCCTTGTGCTAATGGAACTGACGCCCTTCAAATTGCTATGATGGGTCTTGGATTGCAGCCTGGTGATGAGGTAATCACCGCAGATTTTACATTCGCCGCAACTGTTGAGGTCATTGCCTTACTAGGACTCACTCCAGTTTTAGTAGATGTTGACCCAAGAACTTTTGTTATAGACGTCGAAGCAGTTGAAAAGGCAATTACACCAAAAACCAAGGCCATCGTACCTGTTCATCTATTCGGACAAAGTGCACCCATGGATGAAATTAATGCACTGGCGAAAAAACACAATCTGTATGTCATCGAAGATAATGCCCAAGGAATAGGAACACATTATATCGATGCCAATCATAAAAAACACAAGGCAGGAACTATTGGGGATGTTTCTGCAACCTCATTTTTTCCTTCGAAAAATCTGGGCGCCTACGGAGACGGTGGAGCTTTGATGACCAACAATGATGAATTGGCACATACCTTAAGGGGAATTGTCAACCATGGAATGTACGAGCGCTACCATCACGATGTAGTAGGTGTGAATTCAAGACTTGATTCGCTACAAGCAGCGGTTTTAGCTGCTAAACTTCCTCATTTAGATGGTTATAACGCCAAGAGAAGACAGGCAGCAATTCAGTATAACAGGTATTTTCAAAATAATCCTTACCTCATTACGCCGCTTACGGTAAGTGGTTGTGAAGGAATATGTGAGCAATGTGCGTGTCACGTGTTTCATCAATACACACTTCGCGTCAAAGACGGCAAAAGAGACGGACTCGCAGAACACTTAAAAGCCATGCAAATTCCTTTTGGCATTTACTATCCTATACCTTTACACCGACAAAAAGCTTATGTGGATGCCAGATACAAGGAAGAAGATTTTAGTGTAACCAATCAATTGGTTGAAGAGGTGATCTCTTTGCCAATGCATTCAGAATTAGAAGACGACCAAATCGAATTCATCGCCAAAACGGTGTTGGATTATATAAACCAAACCTAAATAACAACAATGAAAATTTTAGTCACAGGGGGACTCGGCTTTATAGGTTCTCACACCGTGGTTGAACTCCTTGAAAAAAATTATGAAGTAGTCATTATTGACAATCTCAGTAATTCAGACGAAAAAGTCTTAGAGGGCATCAAACAAATCACTGCCAAAGAGGTTCAGTTTGAAAAAATTGACCTCAAAGACCGAATGGCCGTTGCTGATTTTTTTACTAAGCATTCCGACATTCAAGGTGTCATACATTTTGCGGCATCAAAGGCTGTGGGCGAGAGCGCAGAAAATCCGCTCCTTTATTACGAAAATAACCTATCGAGTTTAGTGTATCTCCTGAAAGAATTACTTCTTTTAGGAAAGGCCAATTTCATTTTCAGTTCTTCTTGTACAGTTTACGGCGAGGCAGATCAAGTTCCGATTACCGAAGAAGCTGAGATTAAGCCTGCCCTTTCGCCCTATGGAAACACCAAACAAATCGGTGAAGAAATCATCAAAGATTCCTGTAAAGCACATCCGAATCTCAACGCCATATCTTTGAGATATTTCAATCCAATTGGAGCGCACCCTTCGGCTTTAATCGGTGAATTACCCTTGGGTGTTCCGCAAAACCTCGTTCCTTTTATTACCCAAACTGCAGTAGGTTTACGCAGTGAGCTCTCGGTTTTTGGTGACGATTACCCTACCGAAGATGGTACTTGTATTAGAGACTATATCTACGTGGTAGATTTAGCTAAGGCTCATGTTAAGGCTTTAGAGCGCTTAATGAACCAAAAAGCTAGTACCAATTATGAGGTTTTTAACTTAGGAACAGGTAAAGGTAGTTCTGTGCTAGATGTGATTCGTAGCTTTGAGCGTATTTCTGAACAAAAACTTCCCTATAGAATCGCTTCAAGACGTGAAGGTGATGTAGTTAAAGCTTTCGCGGATACGAAAAAGGCGAATGAAGAACTGCAATGGTCGAGCGAGACTTCCTTAGATGAAGCCTTACTAACCGCTTTGCAGTGGGAGAAAAAAATTAAAAAATAAACAACGACTTATGAATATCATTCGAACAATATCGGTGCTTTTTTGTACAGTGCTTTCAGTTTCTTTGTGCAGCGCACAGCAAATCTATGTGCATTGCGGATCTCTTTTTGACTCAGCCTCAAAAACGTGGAATACGGAGCAAACTGTGATTATTGAAAACGATAAAATTATAGCTGTTCAATCAGGTTTTGTAAAGGCTGGAAAAAAAGACAGCGTCATCGACCTCACCAAATCTTATGTGATGCCAGGCTTTATTGATATGCACGTACATATTGAAGGAGAGTCGTCACCTTCAAGGCAGGTTGAGCGCTTTGTTTTGAATCCAGAGGATGTAGCACTTAGAGCAACGGTTTACGCCAAGAGAACACTGCAAGCCGGTTTCACAACTGTAAGAGACTTAGGAGGTTCAGGAGCGAATATCGCCCTAAAGAAAGCTATCGAAAGAGGTTACGTTGAGGGTCCTCGAATTTTTACTACGGGACGAGGTATCAGTTCAACAGGTGGACATTTGGACCCTACATCTGGTTACAGTGCCGCCTTGATGGGAAATCCAGGTCCAGAACTCGGTGTTGTGAATTCAGCGGATGAGGCGCGTAAAGCAGTTCGACAGCGCTATAAAAACGGTGCCAATGTGATTAAGATAGCGGCTACGGGGGGTGTTACTTCGACCACAAAGAATGGTAAAAACGCACAATTCACTGAAGAAGAAATCAGAACTATAGTCGAAACAGCAGCAGATTATGGAATGTTGACTGCAGCACACGCACACGGTGATGAAGGGATGCAACGTGCGGTTAGAGCAGGTATAAAAACCATTGAGCACGGAACCTTGATGAGTGAAAACACCATGGACCTCATGATTGAAAAAAACGCCTATTTAGTGCCGACCATTACAGCGGGCAAACAGGTTTCTATCAACGCTGAGATTCCAGGTTATTATCCGCCAATGGTAGCTGCCAAAGCAAAAGAAATCGGAGGCGAAAAAGTACAAGCTACATTCGCAAAGGCCTACAAAAGAGGTGTGCCTATAGCCTTTGGTTCGGATGCTGGAGTGTTCAAACACGGTGAAAACGCAAGAGAGTTTTTCTATATGCACGAAGCCGGAATGCCAGTAAATGAAGCGCTACATATCGCAACTGTCGTAAACGCATCACTTCTCGGAGTTGATGACACCTTAGGTCGTCTTCAAGCAGGATACAGTGCTGACCTTGTTGCAGTGGCGAAAAACCCTGAAAAGGAGGTCAAAATATTACAATCTCCAATTTTTGTCATGAAAGATGGAAATATTGTCGATTTGGACTAGTACTGAAATATGCAATTAATGTAAATTTACAGCCTAAACAAGGGTTGAACCCACCATAAATGAACAAATTCTCTTTTTTAAACGCTGCGCATACGTCGTATTTTGAGACGCTCTATCAGGAGTATCTCAAAAATCCTGATGCCTTAGAACCCAGTTGGAAAGCTTTTTTTCAAGGATTCGACTTCGGAGCAGAAAGTGTTTTAGAAGATTGGGATATTGAAATCGCCGATCAAGGAACCGTGACCGCATCTAATGGGGTGAACAAAGCTCCTGAATCAATGCAGCGAGAATTTAAGGTGCTCAAACTCATAGACGGCTACCGCACTCGAGGTCACCTTTTCACCAAGACGAACCCCGTGCGAGAGCGACGAACTTATGTACCCAATTTAGATTTATCGAATTTCGGATTGTCTTCTTCAGATCTCGATGAGGTCTTCAATGCTGGAGAAGTTATTGGAATAGGTCCAGCGAAGTTGAGAGATATCATTTCTCATTTAGAAAAGATTTACTGTCACTCGATAGGAGTGGAGTACATGTACATTCGAACTCCTGAGCGTATCGCATGGTTTCAAGGCAAACTCAACGAGAACGACAACAGACCCTCATTTTCTGCGGATCAAAAAAAATACTTGCTCAAAAAATTAAATCAAGCGGTTTCTTTCGAGCGCTTTTTACACACCAAGTATGTAGGCCAAAAGCGATTTTCACTCGAGGGAAATGAATCACTCATACCTGCCCTTGATGCCTTAATCGAAAAAGGAGCTGAAATAGGGGTCAAAGAATTTGTAATGGGTATGGCCCATAGAGGGAGATTAAATGTACTAACTAACATTTTTGGAAAATCACCCAAACAAATCTTTTCAGAATTTGACGGCAAAGATTACGAAGAAGCCATCTTTGATGGTGATGTAAAGTATCACTTAGGTTGGACTTCTAAAAGAGAGACAGACAACGGTAAGGTGGTCAACCTCAATATTGCGCCTAACCCTTCTCATTTAGAAACCGTCAACGGAATTGTAGAAGGTATTGTTCGAGCGAAACAAGAGCATAATACCTCAGGTGATACCACGGAAATTCTGCCTATTTTAATGCATGGTGATGCCGCTTTTTCTGGACAAGGAGTGGTTTATGAGTGCATTCAAATGGCACGTTTAGAAGCTTATAAAACAGGCGGAACAATACATATTGTGGTCAACAACCAAATTGGATTTACGACCAACTACTTAGACGGGCGTTCTTCAACCTATTGTACGGATGTTGCTAAGGTTACCCTCTCTCCAGTATTGCACGTAAACGCTGATGATGTAGAAGCCGTTGTACACGCGACCACTATAGCGCTGGAGTACCGCATGCGCTATCACAGGGATATTTTTATCGATCTTTTGGGATACCGAAAATACGGACACAACGAAGGAGATGAACCTAAGTTCACACAGCCTGTACTGTACAGTAAAATTGCCAAGCACAAAAACCCAAGAGACCTTTATGCAGATCAACTTATCGCTGAGGGAATCATAGAAGAAGGGGAGGTAAATAGGCTTGAAGAAGAATACAAAAACATGCTCGAAGAGGATTTGATCGACAGTCGAAAGATTGAAAAAACGGTCATTACCCCTTTTATGCAAGATGAGTGGAAAGGATTTTCGCAGCTCGCGGATCAATACCAAATGATGAAGCGAATTGACACTACCTATCCCATAGAAAAATTGGATTCTTTAGCGGAAAAAATCACCAAGCTTCCTGCGGATAAAAAGTTTTTGAGAAAAATCGAACGACTTATTGCCGCTCGAAACGAAATGTACTTTGAGCGCAACGCACTAGACTGGGCTATGGGAGAACTATTGGCCTATGGAAGTTTGATCGATGAAGGATACAGCGTTCGAATAGCAGGGCAAGATGTAGAGCGTGGTACTTTTTCGCACCGACATGCAGTGACCAAAACTGAAATGCACGAAGAAGAAGTCGTGCTTTTAAATGAACTTGGAGCGCAACAAAACGGAAAGTTTCAAATATACAACTCCCTCTTGTCAGAGTACGCCGCAATGGCCTTTGACTATGGATATGCCATGGCAAGCCCAAACACGCTCTGTATTTGGGAAGCTCAGTTTGGAGATTTCAGTAATGGAGCACAAATAGTCATTGACCAATACTTGTCTTCAGCCGAAGACAAATGGAAGATGCAAAATGGATTGGTACTCTTTTTACCACACGGATACGAGGGGCAGGGTGCAGAACACTCTTCAGCAAGAATGGAGCGTTACCTTCAACTCTGTGCAAAAGACAATATGTTCGTCGCAGACGTCACAACACCGGCCAATCTTTTTCATTTGCTTAGAAGACAACTCAAAGCAGGATACAGAAAGCCTCTAGTGGTATTTACTCCAAAGAGTCTGTTGAGGCATCCAAAGGTGGTCTCTACCAAAGAAGAGCTTGCCAGCGGATCATTTATGCCGGTTATTGATGATGCTACCCCACACAAAGAACGTATCACTACACTGGTGTTGTGTACAGGGAAATTCTACTACGATCTTTTAGAAGAGAAAGAGAACAAGAACAGAAAAGATGTAGCCATAGTGCGTTTAGAACAACTCTTTCCACTGCCTGAGGCTGAAATCAATCAGATTATATCGCGTTATCCAAACGCTCATGATTTGGTGTGGGCACAAGAAGAACCACGAAATATGGGTGCCTGGGGTCACTTGCTTATGCATTATGACAAGGCGAGAAAATTTAGAGTTGCCTCGAGAAGATTTTACGGTGCTCCCGCAGCCGGAAGTGCGGTTCGTTCAATGCGAAGACACCAACAAGTCATCGCATATGTCTTTGATAAGACCAGAAATAATAAAGATTTAGATAAAATAACCTATTAGAAATAAAGCATCCATGGTACTAGAAATGAAAGTCCCTTCTCCAGGGGAATCTATAACAGAGGTCGAAATCGCAGAATGGTTAGTTCAAGATGGAGATTATGTTGAAAAAGACCAGGCTATCGCAGAGGTAGATTCGGATAAGGCAACCCTCGAATTACCTGCAGAGGCCAGTGGAATAATTACCCTAAAGGCTGAAGAAGGAGATGCTGTTGCTGTCGGTCAGGTGGTGTGTCATATCGATACAAGTGCCGCTGCACCGAGTGGAGCAAGTGCTAAAAAAGATGCACCGGCATCCGTCAAAAAAGAAGAATCCAAGGCTGAAGTGAAAGCAGAAGCCCCAGTTGTAGAGAATTACGCTACAGGAACACCATCCCCAGCAGCTAAAAAAATGCTTGACGAAAAAGGCATCGATGCCTCTCAAGTCCAAGGTAGTGGTAGGGACGGTCGAATTACAAAAGCCGATGTTTTAGAGGCAAATGTTTCCATGGGTAACACTCCTGAGAGCGCAAACCGAGGTCACTCGAGAACCAAATTATCCATGTTGAGAAGAAAGGTAGCAGAGCGCTTGGTTTCGGCTAAAAACGAAACGGCCATGTTAACCACTTTTAACGAGGTCGATATGTCTGCCATTTTTGAACTTAGAAAGGCACATAAAGAAACTTTTAAAGAAAAGCATGGTGTTTCACTTGGCTTTATGTCATTCTTTACCTTGGCCTGTATTCGAGCCTTAAAATTATTTCCAGCCGTGAATTCAATGATCGACGGAAAAGAAATGATTACCTATGATTTTTGCGACATCAGTATTGCGGTTTCCGGACCAAAAGGACTGATGGTTCCCGTCATTCGAAATGCTGAAGAATTGACATTTAAAGGTGTAGAATCTGAAGTTAAGAGATTAGCCATTAGGGCTAGAGATGGACAGATAACCGTTGATGAAATGACCGGAGGAACCTTCACCATTTCTAACGGAGGGGTCTTTGGTTCTATGCTTTCGACTCCAATTATTAATCCTCCCCAATCAGCTATTTTGGGAATGCATAATATCGTAGAGCGTCCTGTAGTCAAAAACGGAGAGATTGCCATAGCACCTGTGATGTATTTGGCCTTGTCTTACGACCACAGAATTATTGACGGAAAAGAATCTGTCGGATTTTTAGTTGCCATTAAAGAGGCACTCGAAAATCCAGAAGAACACTTAATGTCAAACGACGTCAAAAAGGCGCTTGAATTGTAAATGGGTATTGTCGACACTCATATTCATCTCTATGGTGAAGCTTTTGATGATGATCGATCAGACCTAATAGAAAAGGCCAAAGCAGAAGGGGTAAGTCATTTTTTTCTACCCGCCATTGACTCGACCTACACAGGTCGAATGAAAGCTCTGCAAAAAGCGTATCCCCATGAGGTTTTTTTGATGAGTGGCCTTCATCCTACACATGTAAACGAAAACTATAAGTCTGAATTAGACCACGTTTATAAAGAACTTACTCAATCATCAGAAGATTATGTTGCAGTTGGCGAAATCGGAATTGACCTCTACTGGGATAAAACTTTTGTCAAAGAGCAAACGCTGAGTTTTGAAACCCAAATCAATTGGGCTTTGGCATTTGACTTGCCTATTGTGATTCATTGCAGAGCAGCATTTGATGAGATATTTGAGGTTTTGGAGTCGTACAGATCAAAACCCCTGTACGGTATTTTTCATTGTTTCTCAGGTTCATTAGCGCAGGCTCAAAAAGCTATTGACTTGGGATTTAAATTGGGTATAGGAGGTGTGGTGACCTTTAAAAACGGTAAAATTGATCAGTTCTTGAATCAACTCGATTTGGATTCTTTAGTACTCGAAACAGATGCTCCTTACTTGGCACCAAGTCCATATAGAGGTAAGCGCAACATTCCTTCTTATATCAACTTGGTTGCAGACAAAGTTGCAGAACTCTACAATATTCCTCGAGAAGAGGTCATCGAAAAAACAGCGGCAACGGCTTTAGCCCTATTCAGAAAATCGAATTGAATGTTATGTCGAAGGTGCTGATCATTTACACGGGCGGAACTATTGGTATGAAAAAGGACTACGACAGTGGTTCTTTGGTGCCGTTTGACTTTGCGCATTTAATTGAACACATTCCCGAACTATCTCATTTAGACTGCGAACTCAAAGTCATTACCCTAAGCCTTATAAAAGATTCATCTGATATCGGCCTTAATGAGTGGTTAGAAATGTCAAAAATTATAGAGACGAATTACACTCAATTTGATGGATTTGTGGTTTTACACGGCAGTGATACCATGAGTTATTCTTCATCAGCCATGTCGTTTTTGTTGCAGCAGCTCGACAAACCAGTTATTTTCACAGGGTCACAGCTTCCCATTGGTGATTTGAGAACCGATGCTAAAGAAAATTTAATATCTGCCATACAATTGGCGCTATTGCAAAAAGATGGAGTTCCAGTTATTCAAGAAGTGGGTTTGTATTTTGAATACAAGCTTTACCGCGCCAACAGAACGACTAAAATAAACACAGAACATTTCAAGGCTTTTGAGTCACCTAATTATCCCGTTTTAGTCGATTCAGGTCTTCATATGAAAATTAATCATCAATCGCTTTGGAGAAAAAAGGAAGAAAATTCTCATTTTTCTGTGACACAACGAATGTGCGATGAGGTGGTGCTGTGTAAATTATTTCCTGGATTTAACCCTAATTATTTTGAAAGTTATTTGGGAGCTTACCAGCCCAAGGTTTTGATATTAGAAACTTTCGGTTCAGGAAACGCACCACGGGATAAGCATTTCTTAGATCAAATCGCCTCCTTAATTCAATCGGGTATACACATCGTAAACGTAACCCAATGTATCGGTGGTGGAGTCATGATGGGATACTATGAGAACAGCTTGTATTTGAAAGACTTAGGAGTAATTTCAGGTAAAGACATCACTACTGAATCAGCGATAACCAAGTCGATGTTTCTGCTCGCTGAAAACCTCAATAGAGATGATTTTGAAAGGGCTTTTCATCAATCTCTATGCGGAGAAATAAGCGAATAAATAAGCTTTTGGTTTTATAAAAATCTTTTTTTTCGTTTCTTGCTCAGCCAATTCAGAGAAGGAAAATAGAGTCGGATAAATTCAAATCCTCTTATTTGTGTGGTAAAACAAAGAATTCTCTTGATTGTGATTTAATAATTTTTATATCTTTAAACCGTTAACTAACAAATTTTAAGTCTAAAAAAAATGAAAAAAATATCATTAGGTCTGGCTACTGCTGGAATGTTTGTTTTAGGTACCGCTTCTTCAGCGGCAATGTTTCAAGAGGAAGCTCAAGCAGCTAAAGGGTTCTCTCAAGTTTTGAAAGAACAATTTATTCAAGGTGGACCTGCGTTCATGGGAATTGTATTGTTGTGTCTAATCTTAGGATTGGCTGTAGCTATCGAAAGAATCATTTATTTGAATATGGCTACTACAAACACAGCTAAACTGAGAACAGAAGTTGAAGAGGCTTTAGCTTCAGGCGGTGTAGAAGCAGCCAAAGAATTATGTAGAAACACAAAAGGTCCTGTTGCTTCAATTTTCTATCAAGGTCTTGATAGAGCAAGTGAAGGAGTAGAGTCTGCTGAAAAAGCTGTTGTAGCTTATGGTGGAGTTCAAATGGGTCAATTGGAGAAAAACGTTTCTTGGTTATCTCTATTTATCGCTATCGCACCGATGCTTGGATTCATGGGTACGGTAATTGGTATGATTCAGGCCTTCCAAAAAATTGCAGCTGTTGGTAACTTAAGTGCTTCGCTTATCGCAGGAGATATTCAGGTAGCCTTATTGACAACAGTATTTGGATTAATTACTGCAATTATTCTTCAAATTTTCTACAACTACATCATTGCAAAAATTGATGGAATTGTAAACGACATGGAAGATTCATCTATCTCGTTGATCGACATGTTAACAGCACAGAGCAAGTAATCTGAATTTGAAGAACTAAAAAGAAATTAATTATGCACAGAATAGTTAAAATAGCACTTGTTGCTTTAGGTGTGCTTTCAGCAGGTCTATGGTATATGTTACCAGGATCTGAGGTGCCACCATCAGAAGCAATTCAAAGTGGAGCAATGAGCGGAATGTTCAGTGTGATGTGGTTGTTATTAGCCATAGCCACAGTATCATCATTGATTTTTGGTGTCTCTAAAATGCTTACAGCGCCAGGAGGTATGATGAAAGTTGTTAAAACTCTTGTAGCTGCACTCGTACTTACCGGAATCGGATACGGATTGGCTTCTGGAGAACAAGAAGTTGTTGATGCAGTTAGTTCTGAGAGAGGACTAGAAACTACAGTCGGAACAGTAAAGACCATCGGAACATTATTGAACGTATTCTTTGGTATGGTTGTGATCGCAATCGTATTGATGATTGTTCCTGGAGTTAAAAAAGTATTAGGACGTTAAATCTTTAAATTATGCCTAGAAGAAAAGGAGCACCAGAGGTGAATGCAGGTTCTATGGCCGACATCGCGTTTTTGTTATTGATATTTTTCTTAGTAACAACAACGATTGAAACAGATGCGGGTCTAGATCGTATGCTGCCTCCAATCGAACCGCCAGATACTGATGTTGTGATTAAGCAGAAGAACATCTTTACGGTGAATATCAACAAGAATGGACAATTACTCGTCGAAGAACAGTTGATGAGTCTTGAGGATTTAAAAGAAGCTGCAATGGACTTTTTAGATAATGGAGGTGCACCTTCAGGAAGTCCAGAGTATTGTAACTATTGCAAAGGGTCGAGAGACGCTTCTTCTTCAGATAACCCTCAAAAGGCGATTATTTCACTGAAAAACGATAGAGAAACCAAATATTCGACATACATCACAGTTCAAAATGAACTAGTAGGTGCATACAACGAGCTTCGAAACAGAGAGGCTCAGCGCTTGTACAGAAGAGATTTTACAGAGATGGAAGCTGAGTATTTAAATCCTGAAACGCCCTCTTCAGTGAGAGACGAACTAAAGGATAAGGTTAAAGCTGTACAGGAACTGTTTCCACAGAAACTTTCTGAGGCAGAAACAAGTAGTAACTAAATTAAAGAAAAGACATGGCAAAATTTGCAAAGAAAAAAGAGGGTGATTTACCAGCTGTTTCAACAGCTTCTTTACCTGATATCGTTTTCATGTTGTTATTTTTCTTTATGACAGTAACAACGATGAAAGACAGCTCTTTACTAGTAGAGAATCAGTTGCCAAACGCAAATCAGATTAAAAAACTAGAAAAGAAAGATCGTGTAATTTATATTTATGTAGGTAAGCCCACTAGAGAATACGTAAGTGTTTTTGGTGAAGAACCAAAGATTCAATTGAACGATAAATTCGCAAACGTGGATGAGGTCGGATCATATATTCTCGCAGAGCGTGCTAAAAAGCCGCAAGAATTACAAAATGTTCTTACCACAGCCTTAAAGGTTGACCGCGGTGCGAACATGGGTTTAATTATGGATATAAAACAAGAATTGAGAAAAGTAAATGCCTTAAAAGTGAATTATACCACTTATGAGGGAGATGCTTTTAACAATTTACAGTAATAAGTTTTAGACTTGAACAAACGCCCCTTGCAGGGGCGTTTTTTTTTATCAAATGAGTAGGATACGACTTTTAATCGTTCTCGGAGTCTTTGGAGTGTTGTCGATCAAAGCACAATCACCAACAACAGATTCCACAGCTTTAGATTCTCTTTATTTGGAGGATCAATTCTATTTGGCCACTCAAATAGGCGTTATCACTGCTCAATCTGCTCCTGTAATTAATCAAAACCTATCCTACGGTTTTCGAGCGGGCTTTATCAAAGATATCCCCTTGAATTCAAAAAGAACCTTTGGAGTTGGATGGGGTATAGGTGTATTTACCAACGCGCTTTACACCAATTTAGTGGCTTCTCAAAGCACTAATGACATGATTGCTTACACTACAGACGATTTGGCCTTTAAACGGTCTAAAATTGGCTCATTTGGGCTTGAAGTGCCTTTTGAATTGAGATTTAGAAACTCTACGCCTTCTTCTTATCGCTTCTGGCGGTTTTATCCGGGAATACTACTGCGCTATAGCCCGTATTCTTTTTCTAAGGTGGTAAGAGCTTCAGAACAAGAGCGTTTTATGAATGGTGACCTCAATAGCTTTATGGTAAGCGGCGGATTGAGTTTAGGTTTTAACACCTTTAATTTAAGTTTGTACTACGATTTAAACGGTATTTTTAAAGAAGGCACTGTATTAAACGCAGAACCCTTAAAAGGAAAGAGAATCGAGATTGGCCTCGTCTTTTATATTTTATAATTTTTTTCGAAGTCGAGCCACTGGGTAGCCGAGTTGTTCGCGGTATTTAGCAACTGTTCTTCTCGCGATGGGATAACCTTTTTCTTTGAGTTTACCTGCTAAAACCTCGTCGGTTAGCGGTTTCTTTTTGCTTTCATTGCTTATGACTTCGCTGAGAATACTCTTGATCTCTTTGGTAGAGATTTCTTCTCCTGACTCATTGGTCATAGATTCAGAAAAAAATGCTTTAATGAGTTTAGTACCGTAAGGCGTGTCTACGTATTTACTGTTGGCAACCCTTGAAACAGTAGATACGTCCATGCCGATTTCTTCGGCTATATCTCTTAAGATCATGGGACGTAAATCACTTTCATCCCCTGACAAAAAATATTCCTCTTGATAATGCATTATCGCGTTCATGGTTACAAAAAGGGTCTGATAACGCTGTTTAATAGCATCTATAAACCACTTGGCTGCGTCGAGTTTTTGTTTGATAAAAAGAACAGTATCTCGCTGTTTCTTGTCATTACTTTTACTTTCCTTAAAACTTTGCAGCATTTCGCTGTAGTTTCGGCTGACGTGCAAATCTGGAATATTGCGATTGTTTAATTGAAGTTGTAAATCACCATCAATTATGCGAATGCTAAAATCAGGGATGATTTGTTCAACCACCTTTGAGCTTGAACCAAAAGAACTTCCGGGTTTAGGGTTCAGCTTTTCAATTTCTGCAATAACATCTTTTAATTCTTCTTCACTGATCTTTAATCTTGCAATAATTTTTTGATAGTGTTTTTTAGTGAACTGATCAAAGTGCTCTTCGATGAGCGTTATGGCGTTTGCAATTTCAGTGGTCTGCTCTTTTCTCTTGAGTTGAAGGAGTAAACATTCTTCGAGATTTCGGGCTCCAATACCAGCGGGATCAAAGGTTTGAATGAGATCGAGTACATTTTGAATGTCTTCGTTTTCTGCAAAAATATTTCGGGTGAAAGCGAGATCGTCAATGATGTCGTCAATTTCGCGTCTGATGTATCCGGTCTCGTCTATGCTGCCAATGAGATACTCAGCTATTTCCCAGTATTTATCCTCGAGGGTAAAGGTGTTTAATTGCTGCAAGAGTTGTTGGTGAAAGGAGATACCTGCGGCATAGGGTATATGCTTGTCTTCATCAGAATTCGAGTAATTGTTGCTGCTTAATCGATAGTTGGGAATTTCGTCATCACTGAGATAAGAGTCGATATCGATATCTGAAGTATCTATGACCTGATTGTCCTGATCGAACTCGTCAGAAGAACCGTATTCATCGTGCTCAGCAGCTTCTTTGCCAGTTTCTAAGGCTGGATTTTCTTCAATTTCTTGTTTAATTCTGTTTTCAAAGGCTAAGGTGGGCAGTTGAATCAATTTCATCAATTGAATCTGCTGTGGCGATAGCTTTTGAGATAGTTTTAATTGAAGATTTTGTTTGAGCATAGATTAGAATGAAGCATTTTGTGGTGTTCTCGGATAAGGAATAACATCACGGATGTTCCCCATACCTGTAACAAACAATACCAGGCGTTCGAAACCGAGACCAAATCCGCTGTGTACTGCCGTACCGAATTTTCTCAAATCGAGATACCACCAGAGTTCATCTTCTTCAATTCCGAGTTGTTTCATTTTTTCAACCAAGACATCATAGCGTTCCTCACGCTGAGACCCTCCAACTATTTCACCTATTCCAGGAAAGAGAATGTCCATCGCGCGTACGGTCTTTTCATCTTCATTGAGACGCATGTAAAAGGCCTTGATATTGGCGGGATAATCAAATAAAATTACAGGACATTTAAAATGTTTTTCTACCAAATATCTCTCGTGTTCGCTTTGCAGGTCCACACCCCATTCATTGACAGGGAATTTGAATTTCTTCTTTTTATTAGGCTTGCTATTTTTTAAAATATCAATGGCCTCCGTATAACTAACGCGCTTAAATTCATTAGAGATCACGAAGTTTAAGCGTTCCATAAGAGACATATCACTGCGCTCTATTTGTGGCTTTTGTTTTTCCTCGTCGGCCATGCGCTTATCAAGGAAGTTCAAATCTTCTTTACAGTGCTCGAGAACATATGAAATGGTGTATTTGATAAAGTCCTCAGCTAAATCCATATTGTCATCGAGATCGTAAAAAGCCATTTCGGGTTCGATCATCCAAAATTCTGCAAGGTGTCTTGAGGTGTTCGAGTTCTCTGCTCTAAATGTAGGTCCAAAGGTGTAAACTTTTCCAAGTCCCATAGCGAAGGTCTCAGCTTCTAATTGACCTGAAACAGTGAGGTTTGTCTCTTTGCCGAAAAAGTCTTCTTTAAAATTTATTTCACCTTCTTCGTTTAGTGGGGGATTCTTTTTTTCTAAGGTACTCACGTTAAAAGTTTCTCCTGCGCCTTCTGCATCACTTGCGGTGATAATTGGCGTGTTCATATAGTAGAAACCTTCCTTTTGAAAGTAATCGTGAACCGCAAAAGCCAAAGCAGAACGAACGCGCATAATAGCAGCGAAAGTGTTGGTTCTCACCCGCAGATGCGCCTTTTCTCTCAAAAATTCAAGGCTGTGTTTTTTGGGTTGAATGGGATAAGTTTCTGCATCAGCCTCTCCTAAAATCGTTATTTCTTCTACTTGAAGTTCGACAGATTGTCCCTTACCTTGACTCTCAACTAGAGGGCCTTTCACATGAATGGCCGCTCCCGTAGTAATCTTTTTAATCAAAGACTCCTCAAGACTTTCAAAGTCGATGACGCATTGAAGATTCTGTAATGTTGAACCGTCGTTCAAGGCGATGAACCGATTGCTTCTAAAAGTTTTTACCCAACCGTTAAGTTCGGTAGTTTCGTCTAATTTATGATTCGAAAGAAGTTCTTTTATTGTTTGATGTCTCATCCCACTAGGTTTTCACCGCAAAGATAAGTTTTTAAAGGAAAATTTTAAGATTTGCTTTCCTTGGGAAGAATATCGATTTGTGGTTCTTTTAAAACCTTTTTATTGGCAATACTTCGCTCGAGTGTAAGCAGTAAAGAGGGCAATAAAATCAGATTAGACAGCATGGCGAATAACAAGGTCAATGAGACTAAACCGCCTAAGGCTTTAGTTCCTCCATAGCTGGAGATTATAAATACTGAAAAGCCGAAAAACAAAACCACAGAGGTATAAAACATGCTTACTCCAGTTTCGGTCAAGGCATTGTAAACAGATTTTTTGATCGACCATCTTGAGGCGATGAGTTCTTGCCGGTACTTGGCTAAAAAGTGAATGGTGTCGTCTACAGAAATTCCAAAGGCAATACTAAATATGAGTATAGTAGAAGGCTTTATAGGAATGCCTAAAAACCCCATGAGCCCACCTGTAATGATTAAGGGAAGAAGATTGGGCACAAGTGAAATTAAAATCATCTTAGCCGATCTAAATAAATAAGCCATAAACAAGGAGATAAGCAGTATGGCCAAACCAAGTGACAGCAATAAGTTTTGAACCAAATACTTGGTTCCTTTTAAGAATAATAGTGCTTTTCCTGTGAGGTAAACATCAAATCGGTTCTCTGGAAATATGTCGTCAATTTGCGTTTTTAGATTACTTTGAATTTGCTCCATTTCATCCGTTTTAACGTCTTTCATGTATACCGTAACTCTAGCGGTTTGACCTGTAGAATCGACGTAGTTTTGAATGATGTCTTCATCGGTCCCTTCATCAAGGGCATCTAAAATAAAGTTGCGTTCTTGATTGCTAGGCAAGTCGTAATATTTAGGAAGTCCTTTGTAATACGCCTGTTTGAGGTACTTCACCAAATTAACTACCGAAAAAGGTGGTGAAAGACTTTCTTGTATGATAAGACTATCCCCTAAGCGGTTAATTCTTCTAAGATTGGCATTTCTCAACACTCCTTTTTCAGATTTTGTATCTACAACAATTTCCAGGGGTAATATGCCATTGAAGTTGTCCTCAAAAAACATGATGTCTTCATAGAATTTAGTTTTCTTAGGAAGATCTTCAATTCTACTCCCGGTGATTTTGATTTGAAAAATTCCAACAATGCTAAAAACCAAAACAATAATAGTGACGACATAAACCCATTTTTTATGCTCTTTTACGGTTTTTTTCATGGCTTCAATCAATTTGTAAATCCAGGGTTGATTGAGATGTTCTAAGTGCTGCTTGTTAGGCACACGCATATAACTGTAAATAATAGGAATAATAAGTAAGGAAAGAATAAAAATCCCTATGATGTTGGAGGCAGCAACAACTCCAAATTCGACCAAGAGTCTACTGTCTAATATGATAAATGTCGCAAATCCCAGCGCTGTGGTCATATTGGTCATCAAGGTGGCATTTCCTATTTTCTCAATAACTCTTATAAGAGATAAGGCCTGAATTCCATGTTTTTTGATCTCTTGCTGGTATTTGTTGATCAGGAAAATACAATTCGGAATTCCAATGACGATAATCAGTGGAGGGATGAGTGCCGTTAATACCGTAATCTCGTATTGCAATATGGCCAGCGTTCCGAATGACCATAAGACACCTATCAAAACCACCAACATCGAAATAAAGGTTGCGCGATAACTTCTAAAGAACAAAAAGAAAATTAATGCGGTAATAAGGAGTGCTGCGATAACAAAAATGATCATTTCTGTTTTGAGCTGTTCCGCATTCATCGTTCTGATGTATGGCATTCCAGAGATTTTTGCGTCAATGCCAGAAATCTCCTCGAACTCGTTTACGATCGGAATAAAATCATTGACAATAAAGGTGTTTCGAACGGCGGTATCAACTAAATCTGCATCCATATAAGCTACAGTGCGTATAGCGTTGGATTCTTTATTGTAGATTAAGTTGTTGTAAAAGGGGAGGCTGTCAGTTAGTTTGATTAGTACATTCTCTGGGTAAGCTTCAGATTTTTCTGAAATCTCAAGCGAAGTACTAACAATTTTATTGTCTTCGTTTCTATAGAGAAGTTGTAGATTTTCGAGTGAAATAATTTGAGTGATTTCAGGAGAGGCCTGAAGTTTTTTATTCATTCGATTCCACGCCTTAAGAACCTGGGGCTCCTTGAGTTTATCCAACTCAAGACCTATGACAATGGCGTTGTCCTCCTGTCCAAATTGTTCGAGAAACTGATTGTACCTAATAATATCAGGGTGATCGTTAGGAAGAACAGATACCTCTGAATTTGAAAATTGAATTTTTGAAAATTGTGAAGCAAAAAATCCGGTGAGAAGAACAATTAAACTCAACCACAATATTCTGTTGCGAAGTATTAATCTAGCGACACCTGCCCAAAAGCCATTAAAAATATCTAGCAACATTTACCGTGATTCACTTGTAGTTACACTTTCATGATTTCACTTTCCTTGGATTGAAAAGCCTGTTCAACTTTTTTAGTGTAACGATCGGTTAATTCTTGGACATCCGTTTCATTGTTTTTTAAAACATCTTCTGAAATGTCTAGTTTTTTCAACTCCTTATTTGCTTCTTGGCGAGCTGAGCGAATCCCTACTTTGGCGTCCTCAGATTCAGATTTGGCTTGTTTGACAAGCTGAATACGCCTTTCTTCAGTGAGCGGGGGAACACTGATGATCAGTTGTTCTCCATTGTTCATAGGATTGAATCCTAAATTTGCATTCTGAATGGCTTTTTCAATCTCAGGTAGTAAATCTTTTTCCCATGCCTGAACTGTAATTGTGCGCGCATCTGGCGTATTGATATTCGAAACTTGAGATAAAGGGGTTTGACTTCCGTAGTATTCTACCATTACCGAAGAAAGCATTACAGGGCTTGCTTTACCTGCTCTAATCTTTAAAAAAGCCTTCTCTAGGTGGTTGATGGCTTTATCCATGCTTTCTTTTGCACTGTCTAAAATGAATTCTAATTCTTCTTCCATAAGACTATATCATTTTAATTTGTTCTCTTACACGTTAACTGTGGTTCCAATAGGTTCACCGGAGACAACTTTAAAGAGGTTGTTTTTGGTGTTCATGTCAAAGACTACTATCGGTAAATTATTTTCTTGACTCAAAGTAAAGGCCGTAGTATCCATTACTTTTAAGCCTTTAGAGAGTACGTCTTCAAAAGTAATGTTGTTGTATTTTTTGGCGTGCTCATCTTTTTCTGGATCAGCATTGTAAATTCCATCGACGCGAGTACCTTTTAAAATAACATCTGCATCAATTTCAATGGCTCTTAGCACCGCTGCTGAGTCAGTGGTGAAATAGGGATTTCCAGTTCCAGCTCCAAAAATGACCACTCGACCCTTTTCAAGATGACGAATGGCTCTTCGACGAATAAAGGGTTCAGCAACTTCATCGATTTTGATAGCAGTTTGAACTCTTGTACTTACGCCTTCGTTTTCTAAAGCACTTTGCAGGGCTAATGCATTGATCACCGTAGCGAGCATACCCATATGATCGCCTTGAACTCGGTCCATTCCTTGTCCTGCGGCTGCCAATCCTCTAAAGATGTTTCCACCGCCAATTACAATGGCAATTTCTACGTTTTCTTCTTGAACTTTTTTAATCTCTAGCGCATATTCCTTCAAACGAGAGGAATCTATGCCGTAATTCTGTTGCCCCATTAGGGCTTCACCGCTTAATTTTAGTAGTATTCTCTTGTATTGCATGTCGGAAAGCTAACGTGGCAAAAATAATGAAAAAAGCCATCTGTTAAGATGGCTTTTAAAACTATTCTCAATCTTAAAGATTAACCTAATGCTACTCTTTTAAAATCTACAACTGTTAATTCAGCGTCTATAGATTTTACGTAATTAGCAACACTTACTTTAGAATCTTTAATATAATCCTGGTTGACTAGTGTGTTGTCTTTAAAGAAACGCTTGATTTTACCTTTAGCGATATTGTCTAGCATGGCCTCAGGCTTTCCTTCAGCACGCAATTGATCTTTGGCTATCTCGATTTCTTTGTCAATTGTCGATTGGTCTACACCGTCTTCGTTAAGTGCGATAGGGTTCATGGCAGCTGCTTGCATCGCAACGTTTTTTGCACACTCTTGCGCACCTTCAACATTTTTAGATAAACCTACCAAAGTAGCTATTTTATTACCTGCGTGTATGTATGAACCTACGAAAGCAGATTCAACACGTGCAAAACCACCGATCTCAATTTTTTCACCTATAACTCCTGTTTGCTCTACAAGTTTATCTTGAACACTCATGCCGTTAATAGAAGCACTTAATAACTCTTCTTTTGAACCACAATTAAGAGCGAGCTCAGCCATGGCGTTTGCAAGAGCCACAAAAGACTCATTCTTAGCAACAAAGTCAGTTTCGCAGTTAAGCGAGATGATTACCCCAGCATTGGCGTCAGCATTCACTTTAGCAATAGCGGCACCTTCAGAAGAATCACGATCAGCTCTTTTTGCGGCTACTTTCTGTCCTTTTTTACGGAGGATTTCAATTGCTTTGTCAAAGTCTCCTTCAGATTCAACTAAAGCTTTTTTACAATCCATCATTCCGGCTCCAGTTGTTTTTCTTAGCTGATTTACTTCAGCAGCTGTAATCTTTGCCATATTCTATTTAATTGTTTGTGATTGATTTATTCTTTTGAACTTTCTTCAGCAGCAGCTTCCTCACTACTTTCTTCAGCAGCAGTCTCTTGAGCAGCAGCTTCTATACTTTCTTGAGCCTCTTCAGCCGCTGGTTCAGCTTTTGCTTCTTCAGCCTGAGCAACTTCAGCTTTTGCTTCTTCTTTTACTTCAACTTCAGCTTTTGCCTCTTCTTGTTCTCCTTCTTTCTTGTCTTGCTTTTCAGATTTGCGTTCTGCAAGTCCTTCTGCGATAGCGTTTGTCACCTCAGTTAAAATTGCATTGATCGATTTACCGGCATCATCATTGGCTGGAATAACAAAATCAATTGGATTTGGATCACAATTGGTATCTACCATTGCAAAGATTGGAATGTTCAAGCGTTGAGCTTCCTTAACAGCAATGTGCTCTCTCATGGTATCTACAATAAATAGTGCTCCAGGGAGTCTTGTCATATCTGCAATTGAACCAAGGTTCTTTTCGAGTTTGGTTCTAAGTCGGTCAACTTGAAGTCTTTCTTTTTTAGAAAGGGTATTAAATGTCCCATCTTTCTTCATACGATCGATAGCAGACATTTTCTTAATCGCTTTTCTAATGGTTACGAAGTTTGTCAACATACCACCTGGCCATCTTTCAGTGATGTAAGGCATATTGATGTTCGAAACTTTTTCAGCAACGATATCTTTTGCTTGTTTTTTAGTAGCTACAAATAAGATTTTTCTCCCTGACGCAGCAATTTTCTTCAATGCTTCGTTGGCTTCATTTAATTTTGCAGCAGTTTTGTAGAGATTGATTACGTGAATTCCGTTTCGCTCCATATAAATGTAAGGAGCCATGTTTGGATTCCACTTTCTTGTGAGGTGTCCGAAATGTACACCAGCGTCTAATAGACCTTTAACGTCGATTTTTGCCATTTTGTTTTAGTTTACGTTCTTGAATGAGCAACGATAGAGTGGTCATTTTTAAAAAATCGCCTTTATCGTTTAGATACTAAACTAAACCTGTCTTATCAAGACTTAGGTTTGTGCGTAAGAGCTTTCAATGAACAAATTAATTATTAGTGTTCCTCTAAAATTATCTTTTCGAGAACTGGAACTTCTTTCTCGCTTTTTTCTGTCCGAATTTTTTACGCTCAACCATTCTTGGGTCTCTCGTGAGTAAACCTTCTGGTTTTAATGCGCTTCTGTTTTCTTCGTCTATTTCGCATAGCGCTCTTGAAATTGCTAAGCGTATTGCTTCTGCTTGTCCTGTAATTCCTCCTCCGGTTACGTTAACGTTTACATTGTATTTACCAGCAGTTTCTGTTAATTCGAAAGGTTGGTTTACTTTATACTGTAAGGTTCCCGTTGTGAAGTATTCTTCTAGAGGGCGTTTGTTTACTGTTACCTCTCCTTTACCTTCGCTTAGGTATATTCTCGCAACAGCTGTTTTTCTTCTTCCAATTTTGTGAATAATATCCATTCTAATTGAATTCGTTTAAGTTAATTTCTACAGGTTTTTGAGCTTCTTGTTGGTGCTGATCACCTGCATAAACTCTTAGGTTTCTAAACAACTCAGCCCCTAATCTGTTTTTAGGAAGCATCCCTTTGACAGCACTTTCAATAATGCGTTCAGGTTGCTGCTGGAAAAGCGCTTGAGAAGTTGTTGTTCTTTGACCACCAGGATATCCAGTGTGTCTTACGTAAACTTTATCTGTTGCTTTCTTACCTTTTAAAACGATTTTTTCAGCGTTGATGATAACAACGTTGTCTCCACAATCTACATGAGGTGTGAAGTTAGGCTTGTGCTTGCCTCTTAGTAGTTTAGCCACTTTAGATGCCAATCTACCTAATGTTTCTCCTTCGGCATTAACGAGCAACCACTGTTTGTCTACAGTTGTAGCTTTTGCTGATATTGTCTTGTAACTTAATGTGTCCACGCTTTAAAAGTGTATTAAATTAATCCGATAATTTACGGGCTGCAAATGTACAATAACTTTGTTGATTTACAAATGCTTTACTCTTTTTTTGAAAGGCCTTTTAAAAGCAATAACTCCAAGCCTTTTAATGCGCCTCCAACCAATCACTGCCCAAACCAACATCCACCTTTAGGGGAACCTCAAAAGTATAAGCATTTTCCATAGCGCTCACGATTAAATTTTGAAGTGATTCTAGTTCGTCTTTGTGCGCGTCAAACACCAGTTCATCGTGCACTTGAAGCAGCATTTTACTCTTGAAGTTTTTAGCTTTCAACTGCTTGTGGATTTCAATCATTGCCAGTTTAATGATGTCTGCGGCGGATCCTTGTATAGGAGCATTAACGGCATTGCGCTCTGCTGCCCCTCGCACAATGGCATTTCTCGAGTTGATATCCTTAAGGTATCTTCTTCGACCCAATACGGTTTCAACATAGCCATTTTCTCTAGCCGAATTGACTTGGTTTTGCATATAGGCTCTCAACTTCGGATAGGTTTCGTAATAGGTGTCAATCAATTCTTTGGCCTCTTTTCTACTCAAATCAGTTTGATTGCTCAAACCAAAGGCAGATACCCCATAGATAATTCCGAAATTCACGGTCTTCGCATGGCTTCTTTGTGTGCGACTGACCTCTTCTATCGGCACGTTAAAAACCTTTGAAGCAGTATCGGCGTGAATATCAAAGTCATTTTGAAAGGCTTTAATCATGTTTTCTTCTTTGGCTAAAGCGGCAATAATTCTCAATTCAATTTGGGAATAATCCGCGGCCATTAAAACGTAATTCTCGTCCTTCGGAACAAATGCTTTACGAACGGCTTTACCTCGCTCTGTACGAATGGGGATGTTCTGAAGATTGGGATTGTTGCTGCTCAAACGCCCCGTTGCTGCGACCGTTTGCATGTACTCTGTATGAATTCGTTTTGTTTCCAGATTCAATTGCTGTGGAAGGGCTTCTACATAGGTGCTTTTGAGTTTAGCTAGTCCTCTGTATTCCAAAATATTCGAGGCGATTTCGTGCGATTTGGCCAATTCGACCAAGATGTCTTCAGAGGTAGCGTACTGACCAGTCTTGGTTTTCTTGGGTTTGTCGACGAGCTTCATGTCTTCAAAAAGCACCACTCCAAGTTGTTTGGGTGAAGCGATGTTAAACTCACGACCCGCTTGTTGATAAATTGCCTGCTCTAGGTTGTCTATATCTGTAGTTAGCTCGTGGTTCAGTCCTTCGAGATAAGAAGTGTCGAGATTGATACCTTCGAGTTCCATATCCGCCAAAACGTTTAGTAATGGAACTTCAAGAGCATTAAAAAGCTTATCGAGATTTGCTGTTTTCAATTCTTCTTTGAAAAGCGCATAGAGTTGAAAGGTAATATCAGCATCTTCAGCTGCGTATTCTGTGAGTTGCGCTAAAGGAACCTCACGCATACTTTTTTGACCTTTACCTTTTTTTCCTATGAGCTGGGTGATTTCAATAGGGCTGTAATTGAGATAGGTCTCTGATAGCACGGTCATATTGTGACGCATATCGGGATTGATCAAATAATGCGCCAACATGGTATCGAATAAACCTCCTTTAATACTTATTCCATATTTACGAAGTACTTTGATATCGTACTTTAAGTTTTGTCCAATTTTGACTACTGCTGAATTTTCAAAGAATGGTTTGAGTTTTTCTAACCATACAGAAGTTTCTATTTCTTGATCAGCTAAGTGTAAATAATAGGCTTTGTGTGCACCCCAAGAAAAAGATATACCTACAAGCTCGGCCTCTAGAGGATTTAGTGATGTCGTTTCTGTATCAAAACTGACCGCGCTTTGTTTGTCGAGCTCTGACAAGAAATACTCGAAGAGTACAGGATCATTAATACATTGGTAGAGATGAGCTATTTTTTTGGCGTCTGACCTTCCGTTTTCTTGCTGTTCTGCCGGACCGTCAAATAGACTAAACTGTCCTTCTCCTGGTGCGTTTGAAGTAGCTGTAGTGTCTGAAGTAGCGGGCTGAGTTTCAGTTCCGTCACCAAAGAGTTTGGTCAGGGTTGTTTTTGCCCTTCTAAACTCCAGTTCGTCAAATACCTCATAAACGGATGAAAGCTCTGGCTTTTCTAACTCAAAGGCTTTGGGGTCAAAGTCTATATCGCAATCTATCTTTATGGTTGCTAATACTTTTGACAGCTTACCCAATTCTGCATTTGCTTCTATTTTTTCTTTCATTTTTCCCTTGAGTAAATGCGTGTTTTCTAAAAGGTTTTCTAAGGAATCAAATTCTTCTAATAGTTTTTTTGCTGTTTTGTCTCCAACTCCAGGTAAACCTGGGATATTGTCACTTGCATCACCCATCATTCCCAAATAATCAATAACCTGTTCAGGACGCTTAACGCCGAAACGCTCTTGAATTTGCGGAACTCCCCAAACCTCTGGACCCGAACCTCCTTTACCAGGTCTATACATAAAAACATTATCTGAAACGAGTTGTCCGAAATCCTTATCAGGGGTAACCATATAAACGGTGAAATCTTCTTTTTCGGCTTTCTTGGCCAAGGTTCCAATAAGGTCGTCTGCTTCGTATCCCTCCTTTACAACCACAGGGATATTTAATCCGTTGAGGATTTTTTCAATGTAAGGAACCGCTATTTTAATGGCCTCTGGAGTTTCAAGTCTATTGGCTTTGTATTCAGAAAATAATTCGGTTCGTTCAACACTACCTCCCTTGTCAAAACACACGCCTAGAAGCTCTGGTTTTTCTTTGTTAATCACGTCGAAGAGCGCATTGACAAAACCCATTATGGCTGAAGTGTCAAGGCCCTTTGAATTGACTCTAGGGTTTTTAATCAAGGCATAATATCCTCTAAAAATCAATGCATAAGCATCTAATAAAAAGAGTCTTTTTTTGGTGGATTGTTCCGTTTGCATGGCAATGAGTTTAGAGGTGACTTCCGGGTGTGATGAGTTGATGTCCTTTGTTGTCGTATCTTCTGTAATTAAATCCAGGATGTATACAATAGGCACCGCTGTTTCCATATTTATCTAGTGCGATATAACCGATTTGAATTTTTTGGTATTCAGGATTGTTCTCAACGATTCGCTCGACGGCCATTTGACAAGCTTCATCAGGAGAATGTCCCTGTCTCATCAATTCGACCACTAAAAAACTCCCAACGGTTTTTACCACTTCTTCTCCCATACCTGTGGCAGTGGCGGCACCAACTTTCTGATCGACAAAAAGTCCCGCGCCAATGATGGGCGAGTCCCCCACACGACCAGCCATTTTATAGGCCATGCCACTTGTGGTGCATCCTCCAGCTAAATTGCCCTGAGCATCAAGAGCGAGTATGCCAATGGTGTCGTGATTTTCGATATTAATAACGGGTTCATAGTTAGAGGTCTCCAACCATTTTTGATAGTCTTCAGCAGATTTTGAGGTCAGTAGATCTTCAGCTTGAAAGCCTTGTTCGAGTGCAAATTGCTCAGCCCCTTTACCAGCGAGCATCACATGAGGAGTATCTTCCATCACTTTGCGTGCTACAGAAATCGCATGGGTTATGTTTTGCATGCAAACTACAGACCCGCAATTGCCTTGGTGATCCATAATGCTTGCATCAAGAGTGACATTTCCTTCTCGGTCAGGGCGACCGCCTTTTCCAACGGTTTGATTGTTAACATCCGCTTCTTCTATTTTTGCGCCAGTTTCAACGGCATCTAAAGCACTGCCATCTTCTTTTAAAACTGACCATGCTGCTCGAGTTGCATTTTCAACATTCCATGTGGCGATACAAACAGGAGATTTAATGGTCTGATTATCTGTGCGAAGAATACCTGTGTTTGCTTTAACTTGAGCAAATGTTAACATTCCGCCAACACTTAAACCAGATTTTTTTATGAACTTTCGTCTTTTCATTAGGGGGCTTTTTCGAGGAACTAAATATACAATATAAGCACACATGATTGTAGAAGTATGCACAGATGATATCAACGCTATAGACGGAATTAAACAAAGTCAGGCCAATAGAGTCGAATTGTGTTCTGCACTGGAGTTGGGAGGATTAACTCCCTCTTTGGGTGTTACGGAGGCTTTCTTGAGTGAGCTCGAAATTCCTATTCGAGTTATGATTCGACCCAGACGTGGCCATTTTACCTATTCAGATGCTGAACTGAATACGATGAAGAGTGATATCAGAGTTTTTAAAACACTTGGTGTTGAGGGAGTCGTTTTCGGATGCTTAACTGCCGATAACAAAATAGACGTACAAGCGCTTGATTTTTTACTTGAGGCCTCTGAGGGTTTAAAGGTTACTTTTCATCGCGCCTTTGATTGGGTAGATGATCCTGTGGAAGCACTGTCGGTATTGGATAGGGCAGGAGTGGATACCTTACTGACCTCAGGTCTAAAAGACAAGGCGGCCTTAGGCCTTGATTTATTGCTGCAACTCAAAACTAAGGCTGAGCATATAACTCTTATGCCTGGAAGTGGAATTGGAAAACATGAGGCTGCTTTGTTTAAAAGGTATAACTTTGAAGCCATACACCTTTCTGGTACAACTTTTGAAGGGACTAAGATCGGTGTGAGTAAGCCCAAAATGTCAGTGCTGTCAAATCCTTTAGATTTTGAAATGAGAAGGTTACAGTTAGACAAGCTTACCGAAGTCGTAAAAATTGCAAAAGAAAAAGAAGTTTAATTGATGAGTACTGCTCAGATTATTTTTGTAGTCGTCTATTTCGGATTGGCTATATATGCCTTTCAGGTCTATAAGAGAATACTTTACAATCCCTTGACAAGGGTTCTTTACTTTTTTTCGGTCTTTTCTGCTTGGGTTTTTTGGATGCTGCAACAACGTCAATATATAGATGGCGTAAAACCCTTGAATTACGATTTGTCACTTGGAGTTTTAGGGAGTTTTTTTGTTTTGGTTTTTATCGCATCTTGTTTTTCGCTAATCGATGACATCTATCGACTTTTTCTCTTGCTTAGAAATTGGTTTTTAAATCGCAAAGTAAATCCAACGCCTTACTATCCAGAACGCAGAAGGTTTTTAGCAGGGGTTGCAATAGCCACTTCTTTTGCTCCTTTTTCGGCCATGATGCTGGGTTTAAAAAAATCTTCTAAGTACAACTTTAAGGTACACATTTACGATCTGGAATTTTCAGATCTTCCCAAGGCCTTTGATCAATTCAAAATCGCCCATATTTCTGACTTTCACGCGGGTAGCTTTGACGACCCTGCTGAGGTCGAGCGCGGTCTTCAACTCGTTCAAGAACTTCAAGCTGATACTGTGTTATTTACGGGTGATATGGTCAATAACTTATCAGATGAGGCCGAACAATACATTGATATGTTTTCTAGAGTAAGCGCCAAATACGGCAAGTTTTCTGTGCTTGGCAATCACGATTACGGTGACTATTACCCCCATGACACAGATGATTTACAGCAGCAAGATGTCGATCAGCTTATTGACTTTCAATCTAGAATGGGCTTTAAAGTCTTGTTAGACGAGACCATAACCTTTGAAAAAGAGCAAGAAAAAATCCACATTGTAGGTGTTCAAAATTGGGGAACGGGAAGGTTTCCAAAAAAGGGAGATTTACAAAAAGCCAGTGCGCAAACCGGCGATCATGACTTTAAGATTTTGATGAGTCACGACCCATCCCACTGGGAAGCAGAAGTTTTAAAAGATCAAAAGAAATTTCAGCTCACCCTCAGTGGTCATACGCATGGATTTCAAATAGGAATAGAAATTCCTGGGCTTAAGTGGAGTCCAATTCAATACCGCTACAAGCAATGGGCTGGTTTGTACATCAGCGATGAAGAACACCTCATCGTAAATAGGGGATTTGGACATTTGGGATATCCAGGGCGATACGGCATTTGGCCAGAAATTGGTCTAATCACGCTAAAATCAAAACTTTCCTAAGTTGATAATTTGATTTTTTTATAACTTGCAATGAATTTAATTAGCACAACCTATGTCTAAGTTTGGTGATTTAATTGACTTAAATATTCCAGTTTTATTTGACTTTTATGCCGAATGGAACGAAGCTTCAACACAAATGGAACCCGTGCTTAACGATGTGGCCGCAGCAGTTGGAGACAAAGGTAAAGTCATTAAAATTGATGTAGAAAAGAACCAGGAGCTAGCACAAGCCCTTAAAATAAAAGGTCTTCCTACCCTAATGATTTATAAGCAAGGCGAAATGCTTTGGCGCCAAAGTGGCGAGCTCGACGCAAATACCTTGATTAATTTAGTGAATCAATACGCTTAAACGTATCTTCTCAAATTACATTTTCTATTATTCCAATTCAGTAACATCTGAGCCCTCCTCGGCTTGACCGAACAGGCTCATAAAGCTTTCGATTAGAGTGTTGAATTGTGCTGAGGGTTCTTGAATGAATTCCACATCTTCAGCCCCAACGGCTATGTCTAAACAGCGTCGGAATGCTTCTAAATCGCTGTAAATTCTATCGATTTGAGTGAAGTTTTCATTTAGAGTCAAGCCTTCATAATAGTTGAGATGATCAACGTAGATTTCAAATAATTCGCTGAGTATAGCCTGAGCTTTTTCCGGTTTGCCGATTTGATAATAACCTTCTGCAAATGGCTCCATAAAGGTGTAAAATCCGAAGCGATCCATAGGGGTGTACTTTACAGCCAAATCCATTATGGTTTCTGCCTTCTCAAATTTTTCTTCAGCGATGAGCTGCTCCGTTAGTCTCGCGAGGTTTGAGCGATATGAGAGTCCTTGTGATTTCGATTGAGGGTCGATGTAGACATCTGGATCTTCTGCATTTCCCCATTCCCAATTGGTGACAATATCGAACATCAGGTCTGAATCAATTCGACCCATGTCGAACCCACCTTGATCTTCTGTTAAAATTGGGACGAGTTTATAGATAAGTCCATCGAGTTGAAGGTAATCCTTTAAGTAAATGTACTCTCCCGGATCTAAACTTCCTCCAGAAAAATAAATAGGTCTTTCCCATTTATTGTTGGCCAAAATATCGAGCATCATCATTCTGTTTTTCGGAAGTACGCTCGGTAAATCGATGTCGATATAGTCGACAATTAAAGCGCTGTCTTTGGCTTTGACTAGACCGTTTGCCAAGACTTTTTCCTTGTCAACTGGAACTCTGATTTTGTTGGTCGGATAATAGACGATGTTGAGGTTGCCTTCTTCGTAGGCGCTCAAATCCCTTCCTTGCTGTTTGAGTAAGTAGCGCAATTTTGTTTCTTCTCGATCACTGCCTATCCAATCCATGAACTTGTTGATGTCCCATCTTTGTTCTTGGTATTGCGGAATGGCTTGGTAGTACACTACATCTCTGGTTCCGAATTTGTATTTGTCATGAGAGAGTTGTGATGGAATGGGATCGCTCTCATAAGCCTTTCGTTTCATTTGGTCGATATACCAATCCGTGGCAAACAAGGAGGAGTTAATCACCCGAACATCGGTTCGGTAATTTTCAATTTCCTGAACATACCAAAGTGGAAAAGTGTCGTTATCACCTATGGTAAAAATCATGGCTCCTGCATCCTCTTGGCATGAACTTAAGTATGACATAGCCGTTGATCGCGCTGTTTCGCGACCTGAGCGGTCGTGGTCATCCCAGTTTTGAGCTGCCATTAATACAGGAACGCATAAAAAGCTCAGCGCACCTACCGCAATGGCCAATTTTGTTTTTTCTTTCTGGACGAATTTTTCAAGCTCTTTGTACAAGGCACTAACTCCAATACCAATCCAAAGGGTGAATATAAAAAAGGATCCGACCAAAGAATAGTCTCGTTCTCTGGGTTGAAAAATACCTGGGTTGGTGTAAAACTGTATACCGATTCCGGTTAGGAGGAAAAAGACCATAAGCACCCAGAATTGTTTCCAAT
Organism: Flavobacteriales bacterium; assembly: GCA_011525015.1. Classification (GTDB taxonomy): domain Bacteria; phylum Bacteroidota; class Bacteroidia; order Flavobacteriales; family Flavobacteriaceae; genus UBA3478. The sequence goes on along the minus strand of WTJC01000042.1, from coordinate 62,155 downwards.
TTCGCTTTGCCTGATAAATCATTCCGATCAGTCCTAAAAGGAGGGGTAAAAAGAAATAGGTATTTCTTGCTTTGTTGTTTTTAAGGTCTTTAGGCAGGTCTTTTTGACTTCCCAGGCGGGCAGCATCTATAAATGAAATGCCGCTAAGCCATTCTCCGTCGCCGTTATACCGTCCTTGAGCGTCGTTCTGTCTTCCTACAAAATTCCAAAAGAGGTAACGCATGTACATATAGCCGAACTGAAAGTCGAACATATAATTGATGTTTTGCCATAAAGTGGGAGGTTTAACATCTATATATTCTGAAAAGTTGCGCAAAAAATCAATGTACTGTGCAGTGTCTACCTGTCCCTCTTGATTGAGGGTTTGAAAGCGATTAACTGCGTTTCTCAATTCTGCATTTGCATAGTATTCAGGTTTGATACTAAAGGCTAAGGCCCCGTAGTATTTCATGTAATTTTCTGTGTTTTGAGCGCTCCACATTCTGGGTAACAGGCCTACATGTCCGGGGTCAGGGTGCTGAAGGGCATTTTTGTAATTATTGACAATTACATATTTTCTAAGCTTGAGATCTTTCTCGTATTTTGGTTTGTCATCCTTTGGAGGGCCTGCTGGTCCGAATTGATCCGAATAATACGCGCCGTAAAATGGACTCTCAACACTTGGGTACTGCTCTCGATTGTAGTAGGCGAGAAGTGACCTCGCATCTTCAGGATTGTTTTCATTCACAACCGTTTGCGCATTGGCTCTTATGGGTAGCATAAACCAAGTCGAAAATCCTATAAACATAAAAAGCGTACAATGCACAATGAGATAAGCTGTGGGCCAATCTCTCTTTTTTGTCTCTTTGATCGCATAGAAAAACAAGGCGCCTAGCAGCAGTAACATAAATATGGTACCTGAATTAAAAGGCATACCGAGCTGATTGACAAAAAATACTTCAGTCACTCCAAAAAGGCTCAACACATAGGTCAAGGAATATTTAAAAACTAAAAAAAGAAGTGCGATTACTGCGATATTAATTAGAACGAACTTTTTCCAATCCAGATTTTTATACCTCCTAAAGGCAAAAAGTAAACCGATTGAGGGTATGGCTAAAAAGCCCATAAACTGGATTCCAAATACCAGTCCCACCACAAAGGCGATGAGCATTAGCCATTTGTGTCCTCTCTCACTATCGAGTTCATCAGACCATTTTAGACCTAACCACAACAATAGAGACATGACCAAACTCGCCATAGCGTAGACTTCGGTCTCTACAGCATTAAACCAAAAACTATCCGAGAAGCACAAGCTCAAGGCTGCTACTAATGCGCCACTTAAAACAACAATGGTCTTTGTTAGAGAATAAGATTCTACACTCGTCTCCTCTTCTTGCCATAGTTTTTGTATGAGGTTAGAAGCGATTAAAAAAGTAAAGAATACAGTAAATGCGCTTGAAAATACAGAGACCATATTTACCATAAGCGCTATTTTGGTGGATGCTCCAAAGGCAAAAGTGGCAAAAAAAGCACCGATCATTTGGAACAGTGGTGCTCCTGGTGGATGCCCAACTTGGAGTTTGGCTGAGGTAGAGATGTATTCGCCTGCATCCCAAAAGCTTCCTGTTGGTTCTACCGTTAGACTAAAACAAATTAGTGCAATTCCAAAGGCAAACCATGCGCTATACTTCTCTAATGTTCCAAAATTTCCAATCATTTGTCATGAGTTAAAAGACCATTGGCGAAAATACCAAAAAATAGTTTTTGGAAATTATAAGAATAGTTTAAATTTGCAGCCGCATTATGGTGCTGGCCTATGGTGTAATTGGTAACACAGCTGATTTTGGTTCAGTCGTTCAAGGTTCGAGTCCTTGTAGGCCAACAGATGAATTAAATTGTGTACATTTACAACGTAATTCGAAAAATGATGAGGGGACTGCGGTCCCCTCTTTTATTAAATTATATGTTGCTCAAGCAGAAGGTTGATGATTTGTTAGAGAAGGCGCTCACTGAGCGTTCTGACTTATTTGTGGTAGACTTTTCTGTGGGTGCAGATCATCACATACATATTACGTTGGATGGGGATACTTTAGTTTCTGTTCAAGATTGTATAGACATCAGCCGAGCAATTGAACACAATTTAGATCGTGAAGAGGAAGATTTTTCGCTTCAAGTATCATCTTGTGGTGCGACGTCACCATTAGTCAAATTTCGTCAGTACCCCAAACATATTGGGCGAAAACTCGAAGTCAAAACGGCAGGTGAGGAGTACAAAGGAAAACTAATTGAGGCCCAAGAAGATGAAATCACCCTTGAATGGAATGAAAGGGTGCCTAAAGAAATCGGAAAAGGGAAGAGAACAGTAACGCAACAAAAAAAAATAGAATTTGAGCACATTGAAAAAGCGAAAGTGCTCATCACTTTTTAATGATAAATGACTAAATGGAAAATCTAGCTTTAATTGAGTCTTTTTCGGAGTTTAAAGACGACAAGTTTATTGACAGAGTAACGCTAATGGCTATTTTAGAAGATGTATTTCGAAATGCATTGAAGAAAAAATTTGGTTCAGACGAAAACTTTGATATCATTATTAATCCCGATAAAGGAGATTTAGAAATTTGGAGAAACCGCATCGTTGTAGAAGATGGTATGGTTGAGGAACCCAATGAAGAAATTTCATTGACCGAGGCTAGAAAGATAGAACCTGACTTTGAGGTTGGTGAAGATGTTTCTGAGGAAGTTAAATTGTTAGATTTAGGGAGAAGAGCTATTCTCTCTTTGCGTCAAAATTTAATTTCACGAATTCACGAGCACGACAACACAACTATTTACAAGCAGTTCAAAGATTTAGAAGGTGAAATTTATACGGCTGAGGTTCATCATATAAGACATAAGGCAGTAATTCTTCTCGATGACGAAGGAAATGAAATCATCCTTCCAAAAGACCGACAAATTCCATCAGATTTCTTTAGAAAAGGAGACAATGTAAGAGGGGTAATCGAATCGGTAGAGCTCAAAGGATCTAAGCCTTCTATTATCTTGTCGAGAACATCGCCGAAGTTCTTAGAGCAATTGTTCTTCCAAGAAATACCAGAGGTGTTTGACGGATTAATCACCATCAAAAAAGCGGTTCGAATTCCAGGTGAAAAAGCCAAGGTTGCAGTTGATTCTTATGACGATAGAATTGATCCTGTAGGAGCTTGTGTGGGAATGAAAGGTTCTCGAATTCACGGAATTGTGAGAGAGTTAGGCAATGAAAATATCGACGTGATCAACCACACGAATAACCAACAATTACTGATTACAAGGGCTTTGTCACCTGCTCGTATCAGCAGCGTGAAAATTGACGAAGAAAAGAAAACAGCCCAGGTGTATTTGAAACCTGAGGAAGTTTCTAAGGCTATTGGTAGAGGTGGACATAACATTCGTTTAGCAGGACAATTGACAGGCTACGAAATAGATGTGTTCAGAGAAGGAGTAGAAGAGGATGTTGAGTTAACAGAGTTTTCAGATGAAATCGATAGCTGGATCATTAAAGAATTCCAAAAAATTGGACTCGATACGGCTCGAAGTGTTTTAGAATTAGATGCGGCTGATTTAGTAAAGAGAACAGATTTAGAAGAAGAAACCATCAATGAAGTCCTCAAAATATTGAAGGCTGAATTTGAAGAATAAATTAAGCGGTTATATTTGTAAACAAGCGAAAGATATAGGCCGAACAGAAAAGAGATAACAACTATATGAGCGACACGCCAACCATAAGGTTAAATAAAGTTCTAAGAGAATTAAACATTTCTCTTGATAGGGCAGTAGACCATTTGAAAACAAAAGGAGTTGAGATCGAAGCGAGACCAACGACTAAAATTTCAAATGAGGTTTACCAAATTTTATTGGACGAATTTCAAACAGATATGTCCAAAAAAGTGGCGTCTCAAGAAGTTGGAGAGGAACAGCGCAAAGAAAAAGAGGCTTTAAGGCTTCAGATAGAACAAGAACAAGAGGAGAAGCGCATTGCTCGAGAAAAAAAATCAGAGGAAATCATCAAGGCCAAAGCTGAAATCACTAAACCTAAAGCTGTAGGTAAAATTGATTTAGAAGAAGGCGGAAAAGCCAAAGCTACAAAAGAAGAGCAGGCAGATGAACAACCAAAACCTGCTTCAAAAACAGAAGAGGTTGCTCCAAAGAGCACTGAAGAAAGTACAACTCAAAAAAGCGCAGATCAAAAGACTGAGGCTGCGGCTCCTAAAGTAAATGAAGTTGCCCCTGCTCAAGCCAAAGAGGGTGCTGAAGAAAATGAGTCGATACAAACGCAGTATCAAAAGCTCAGTGGAATTAAGCTGACTGGAGCAAAAATTGATTTAACTCAATTCGAGAAAAAGAAAAAACAAGAGGAAACTTCAAAGGATAAGAATCAAGATAGAGACAATAAAAAACGCAAACGCAAGCGTATTGTTTCGGATAATAATCAAGGAAGAGACCAAAAAAATCAAAATAGACGAGGAGGTAAAACCAGACCTAAATCTGGAGTTCAAAAGGTAGAGCCTACCGAAGAAGAAGTTCAAAAGCAGGTTAGAGAAACCCTTGAGAAACTTCAAGGTAAATCGTCGAAAGGTAAAGGAGCAAAGTACAGAAGAGAGAAAAGAGATTTGCACAAAAAGCAGTCTGAGCTCGATTTAGAACAACAAGAAATTGAAAGCAAAATCCTTAAGGTCACTGAGTTTGTTACGGTAAACGAACTGGCCACTATGATGGATGTTTCTACAACTCAGATCATCTCTGCTTGTATGTCTTTGGGAATCATGGTAACGCTCAATCAACGATTAGACGCAGAAACTTTGGTGATTGTAGCTGAAGAATTCGGTTTTGAAGTTGAATTTATTACAGCGGAAATCGAAGAATCTATAGAGGTAGATGTCGAAGATAATCCTGAAGATTTAGAGCCAAGAGCTCCTATTGTGACTGTAATGGGACACGTTGATCACGGTAAAACATCTCTTTTAGATTACATCCGAGAAGAAAATGTTATCGCAGGTGAGAGTGGTGGAATCACACAGCATATTGGAGCATATGCGGTAACCCTTGAAAGTGGTCAAAAAATGACCTTTTTAGATACTCCCGGACACGAGGCCTTTACAGCCATGCGTGCAAGAGGAGCTCAGGTAACCGATATCGTGATTATTGTAATCGCAGCGGATGATGATATTATGCCGCAGACCAAAGAAGCCATTGCACACGCTCAAGCAGCTGACGTTCCTATCGTTTTTGCGATAAACAAAATTGATCGACCTACAGCTAACCCAGATAAGATAAAAGAAGGACTGGCACAAATGAATTTACTGGTCGAAGATTGGGGAGGTAAGATTCAATCACATGACATTTCTGCCAAGACGGGTGAAGGTGTTAATGAATTACTCGAAAAAGTGCTGTTAGAATCAGAATTATTAGAGCTGAAGGCGAATTACAAACGCGACGCAATTGGTTCTGTAGTAGAAGCCTTTTTAGATAAGGGTAGAGGATATGTATCAACGGTATTGGTGCAAAACGGTAACCTGAAAATAGGAGATTATGTCTTGGCAGGTACCTGTAGCGGTAAGGTTAGAGCAATGCAAGATGAAAGAGGCAAGCCAATTAAAGAAGCTGGTCCAGCTACTCCAATCTCGATTTTAGGACTTGATGGAGCTCCTCAAGCGGGAGATAAGTTCAACGTGATACGAGATGAGCGCGAGGCTAAGCAAATCGCAACCAAAAGAGCACAATTACAACGAGAACAAAATGTGCGAACACAGCGCCATATTACCTTAGACGAAATCGGTCGCCGTATTGCACTCGGAGATTTCCAAGAACTCAATATCATTTTAAAAGGTGACGTGGATGGATCAGTAGAAGCACTGACTGATTCTTTTCAAAAGTTGTCTACCGAAGAAATTCAAGTTAATATCATTCACAAAGGTGTTGGAGCTATCACAGAATCTGATGTTTTGTTAGCGACAGCTTCTGAAGCGATTATCATCGGATTTAACGTAAGGCCTATGTCTAATGCAAGAGCTCTTGCCGAAAAAGAAGAAATTGATATTAGAACTTACTCTATTATTTATGCTGCGATAGATGACATCAAATCGGCCATGGAAGGTATGTTGAGTCCTGAGATGAAAGAAGAAGTCACAGGTACGGCTGAAATTAGAGAGACCTTTAAGATTTCAAAGATTGGAACTATTGCCGGTTGTATGGTCTTAACAGGGAAGATCTTCAGAAACTCTAAGGTGAGGTTGATTCGTGAAGGCGTAGTGGTGTTCGACGGTGAATTGGCATCTTTAAAACGTTTTAAAGACGATGTTAAAGAAGTCGCCAAAGGATATGACTGCGGAATGCAAATTAAAAACTACAACGACTTAAAGCTCGAAGACACTATTGAGGCCTACCAAGAAGTTGCAGTTCAGAAAAAGTTATAAATCGTTTTTAGGGTTTGATGAGTATAGCCGAAGGGAATTTTTTGCGTATTTCTGCAAAAATTCGCTCTGCTTCTAGTCGATCGTTAAAGTTACCTAAACGAACTCTGTAGGTAGGAGTTTGGAATTCAATTCTACTGTCAAATTCTCCAAAAATTTCATTCGCTTGCTTCAACAAATCTTGGGCTTTTGTATAAGAACCAAACCCCAATTGAATTTGATAACTGCTCTCTTGAGTTCGAAGCGAGGTGTAGTTTTCGAAGAGTGCTTTCATTTTTTCAGGTTCATCTTCTAGTCTTTCTTGCTGATAATCAGCGATTACGCCTTCATTTTGAGCGTGCAGCGTTTGAGAAAAAAAGACTGAGAGAAAAAGAAGCGAAAAATAGAACTTCATAGCGATTTTTTTTACGCTATAAAATTGAGAAATTTTGTTTAATTTTTTCTCCAAAATCACCTTATTTAGAATCAATATAAATTGTAAACTACTTCTTTTAAAGGTTTTAAAATACAAGGTCTGAGTCTTATTTTTGAGGCCAAATTTCAAGGGGTGTTTTTGCATAGACAAAACGCATTCCACCGAAAGCCTTAAAATAGATAGCAATTAATTGAGTATGAGAACAAACTCAAACCAAAACCTGCCAGTATTAAACCATATTTTTAAAACTGCACTCGTATTTTTAGTGTTTACTTTTGCTGCTTTCGCACAAGACACCGCTGAAGCCTCAGCTGATTTAGGTGGTGATCCGACAGCGGGTAAACAACTCTTTAACCAAAATTGTGCGGCTTGTCATGCGCTCAATAGAAAAATGACAGGTCCTGCATTGGCGAATGTTGAGACTCGTTTAAGCGAAGATGAAGGCCTCGACAAAGAATGGCTCTATGCATGGATTAAGAACTCTGCAGGAATGATCGCCTCTGGAGATGCTTACGCCAATAAAATTTACAACGAATACAACAAAGCCGCTATGACGGCTTTTCCTACTTTAAGTAATGCAGATATTGACAATATACTAGCTTACACTGCGGCGCCACCGCCTGCGCCAGTAGCTGCTGCAGCTGCAACAGAAGCTCAGGTTGTTGTTGCAGAATCTGGCATTGCAGACGAATTGATACTAGCCATCCTTGCATTGGTTTTAGCGGTGCTTGTGATTATGCTATTTACGGTTCAGCGCACTTTGAAGCGTTTTGCTCAATTATCAGGCGTTGAAATAAAAGAAGAAAAACCTGCAAGAACCCCAATTTGGAAGGCGTTCATTCAAAATCAGTTTTTGATGTTTGTTTCTGTAGTGGTCTTGCTCCTCATGAGCGCATACTACGCTTATGCTTACATGATGCAAGTAGGTATCGATCAGGGATATGCTCCAGTTCAACCTATTCACTATTCACACAAGATTCATGCTGGAGATAATAAAATTGAATGTACGTATTGCCATTCCTCAGCTCGAGTTTCAAAACATTCGGGAATTCCTTCACTCAACGTGTGTATGAATTGTCATAAGTCGATTTACGAGTACAAGGGAAATCCAGAAGGTCCTTCAAAAGAGGATTTGGCTAATGGTTACACCAATGAGTTTTACACCAACGAAATCAAGAAATTGTACAAGGCTGTTGGATGGGATGAAGAAACACAATCCTACACAGGCGAAGCTCAGCCAGTTGAATGGGTAAGAATACACAACCTGCCAGACTTTGCTTATTTCAATCACTCTCAGCACTACAGTGTTGCAGGTGTAGAGTGTCAAACCTGCCACGGACCTGTTGAAGAAATGGAAATCATGTATCAATACAGTCCATTAACAATGGGATGGTGTATTAATTGTCACAGGGAAACCAACGTAGCCTTAACCGACAATCCGTATTACGAGAAAATACACGAGGCACTGTCTAAAAAGTACGGTGTTGAGGAATTAACAGCGGCCCAAATGGGAGGCCTAGAATGTGGAAAGTGTCATTATTAAAAAGCATTACAACTAAACCATGAGTTCAAATAAAAAATACTGGAGAAGTGATTTCGAATTAAACGGAGATTCTAAAGTAATCGAGTCTTTAGGGAAAGACGAGTTTACAGAAGACTTACCCGTAGTTGGATTTTACGAAGACAAAAATGAACTTGATTCGAGCAATGCTTCGAGAAGAGATTTTTTAAAGTGGGTTGGTTTTAGCACGGCTGCAGCTACAGTTGCTGCCTGTGAGGGCCCAATCAAAAAATCTGTACCCTATGTGGTTCAGCCAGATGAAATCGTGCCTGGTGTTGCAAATTACTATGCCACTTCTATAGCTAACGGTTACGATTTCGCCTCTGTTCTTGTAAAAACACGAGAAGGACGTCCTATTAAGGTAGAAAATAATGATAGTGCTAAGGTGCTTGGAGGAGCTAATGCTAGAGTTCAGGCTTCTGTCTTGAGTCTTTATGACAAAAACAGAATCCAAGGTCCAATGGCAAATGGAGCCCCTATTGAATGGGATAATTTAGATACAGCTGTTGCGGCACGATTAAATGCGTTAGCTGATTCAGATCAAAAAGTAGTGCTTGTAAGTCATACTAAGAGCAGTCCTTCTTATAATAGATTAGTGGCTCTTTTTGCAGAGAAGTACGATAACTTTGAACACCTTGTATACGATGCTATTTCATCAGATTCAAGCCTTTCTGCGTTTGAACAACGTTACGGTGTTCGAGCTTTAGCAGATTACGATTTCTCAAAGGCCGATGTAATCATTTCATTTGATGCGGACTTCTTGGGCGATTGGCAAGGTGGAGGATACAGTAAAGGCTATACGGCGCACAGAAAGCCAGAAAATGGAACAATGTCGCACCACATCCAGTTAGAGTCTAATATGACCCTTTCAGGTTCAAATGCGGATAAACGTATACCACTGAGTCAACACCAACAAAAAATAACATTAGCTAAGCTTTACAACACTTTAAAAGGTCAAGACGCTTCTGGTGGTTCAGATGCCTCTATGGATGCTTATGTGAGTGCTATGGCTTCTAAAATAAAAGCAGTAGGTACTAAGGCCGTTGTCGTTTGTGGTTTAGACGACCAAATGGCTCAGTACATCACTTTAGCCATCAATGAGATGATTCAAAGTGAGGCGTTTGACACAAACAAACCGAGATACACAGCTCAAGGAAGTCTTCAAAAGTGGAATGCGCTTTTAGACGACATGGAAGCCTCTAGAGTGGGAATGCTACTTTTAGATGGGGTTAATCCATTGTACAACAGTCCTGATGCTGATCGTTTTCAGTCTGCTATGAGCAAGGTTGGATTTACGGTTTCAAGTGCCTTCTTAAATAATGAGACAGCAAATGCATCAACCTTTGTTGCTGCAGCCTCTCACTTCATGGAATCTTGGGGAGACATGCAGGTCAAAGCAGGATTTTACGGTTTGACACAGCCCGTGATTAGAGAACTTTTCGACACACGTCAATTTGAAGCTTGTTTACTCAAATGGGCAGGAGTAGAAGAAAGTTATTACGACTTTGTAAGACAAACTTGGGAAACTTCGATTTTAGAGGGTTCATCTTGGAACAAGGCATTGCAAGACGGTGTTTACGTTCGGGATGAAAATGTGAGTTTAAGTCGAAGCGTTACTGAAGCGGATCAAGAGCTAAGTGCTGCAAGATCACTTTCGAACACTAGAGTTAACGACAGCGAACTTGTATTATACGCCAAAACTGGAATGGGTGATGGTAGTCAAGCGAACAATCCATGGCTACAAGAATTTCCTGATCCAATTACCAGAACCTCATGGGATAACTATTTAACCGTATCTAAAACCGATGCTGAAAAGTTAGGATTAGTAAATGAATATGTAGCCAATGGAGGTTTAGATGGCTCGTATGCTAAGTTAACCGTTGGGGAACAAGTTTTAGAGAATGTGCCGGTGATTGTTCAGCCAGGTCAGGCTGTAGGAACTTTTGGTTTAGCCTTTGGTTACGGAAGAAAATCAGGAATTCAAACAGAGATGCAAACTGGAGTGAATGCCTTTAAACTATACCTAAACAACTCAAAATCTCAACAAGTTAAAGTTGAAAAAATGAGTGGCATGCATGAATTTGCATGTGTTCAGTTGCAGAGAACACTAATGGGTAGAGGTGATATTATCAAAGAAACCGACATGAATTCTTATTTACATGAGGATGCAGCGGTTTGGAATAAAATACCTCAGGTTTCACTTGATCACCAAGAAGTACCGGCTTCAAGTGTTGACTTATGGGACAGCTTTGATCGATCGGTAGGACACCACTTTAACATGTCTATCGATTTAAATGCGTGTACAGGCTGTGGTGCTTGTGTAATCGCTTGTCATGCTGAAAACAATGTACCTGTTGTTGGTAAAAGAGAAATTCGAGTTTCACGTGATATGCACTGGCTCAGAATCGATCGCTATTACTCTTCAGAGGAAAGTTTTGAGGCGGATAATGAGAAAAAAGAAGATTTAGACGGTCTGTTTGGATCTAACGGTAGCCTTGGTGGATTTGGAGAATTAGAAAATCCTTCAAATAATCCTCAGGTCGCTTTCCAGCCTGTAATGTGTCAGCATTGTAACCACGCTCCGTGTGAGACCGTTTGTCCAGTAGCAGCTACTTCGCATTCTAGACAAGGTCAAAACCACATGGCTTACAACAGATGTATCGGTACACGTTATTGTGCGAACAACTGTCCTTATAAAGTAAGAAGATTTAACTGGTTCTTATACAACCAAAACGATGAGTTTGATTTCAATATGAACAACGACCTAGGTCGAATGGTATTGAACCCAGATGTAAATGTTCGTTCTAGAGGTGTGATGGAGAAGTGTTCAATGTGTATCCAAAGAACACAGAAAACAATACTCGATGCGAAACGAGACGGAAGAGCGATCAAAGACGGTGAGTTCAACACAGCATGTTCTGCAGCCTGTGATAATGGAGCTATCGTATTTGGAGATGTTAATGATCATGAAAGTGAAATCGCTCATTTAAAAGAAAACAACAGAATGTATCACCTGTTAGAACACGTAGGAACACAGCCTAATGTATTCTACCAAGTGAAAGTTCGAAATACAGAAGAAGCCTAAACAATATTTAAATTAAACAACAACTATGGCGTCGCATTATGAAGCTCCGATACGTAAACCTCTTGTCCTTGGGGACAAAGGATATCACGACGTATCAATTGATATCGCTAAACCAGTAGAGGGAAAGGCAAACAAACAATGGTGGATTGTTTTTGGAATCTCCCTTGTGGCCTTTTTGTGGGGAATTGGTTGTATCATTTACACAATCTCAACAGGTATTGGTGTTTGGGGTCTAAACAAAACCGTAAACTGGGCTTGGGATATTACCAACTTCGTCTGGTGGGTAGGTATTGGTCACGCAGGAACCCTAATCTCTGCGGTACTCCTACTGTTTAGACAGAAATGGAGAATGGCAATCAACAGATCTGCCGAAGCGATGACCATATTTTCGGTAATTCAAGCAGGTTTATTTCCAATTATTCACATGGGTAGACCTTGGTTGGCCTATTGGGTATTACCGATTCCGAATCAATACGGGTCTTTGTGGGTGAATTTCAACTCGCCTTTACTTTGGGACGTATTTGCAATCTCAACTTATTTATCAGTTTCTCTTGTATTCTGGTGGACAGGATTGTTGCCTGATTTCGCTATGATTAGAGATAGAGCGGTTAAGCCGTTTCAAAAGAAAATTTACAGTTTACTCAGCTTTGGTTGGACAGGTAGAGCAAAAGATTGGCAGCGATTTGAAGAGGTTTCATTAGTGCTTGCAGGTCTTGCTACTCCTCTTGTACTTTCAGTGCACACTATTGTATCATTTGACTTCGCCACATCGGTTATACCGGGTTGGCATACCACTATCTTTCCACCGTATTTCGTTGCTGGGGCGATCTTCTCTGGTTTCGCGATGGTGAACACGCTTCTTATCATCATGAGAAAGGTGGTAGGTCTTGAAGCTTATATTACAGTTCAACATATCGAATTGATGAACATCGTAATTATGATTACGGGTTCAATTGTTGGATGTGCCTATATCACAGAGTTATTTATCGCTTGGTATTCTGGTGTAGAATACGAACAGTACGCCTTCTTAAACAGAGCGACTGGACCTTATTGGTGGGCGTATTGGTCAATGATGACTTGTAATGTATTCTCTCCACAATTCATGTGGTTTAAAAAATTGAGAACAAGTATCATGTTCTCCTTCTTTATCTCAATCGTGGTGAATATAGGAATGTGGTTTGAGCGTTTTGTGATCATTGTTACTTCCTTACACAGAGACTACCTGCCATCTTCATGGACTATGTTCTCTCCAACTTTTGTCGATATCGGAATATTCATAGGTACAATTGGATTCTTCTTTGTATTGTTCTTGTTGTATTCTAGAACCTTCCCGGTAATCGCACAAGCTGAAGTAAAGTCTATACTCAAATCTTCAGGAGCGCGTTTCAAAGAATTGCGCGACTCAGGAAAACCTTTATATGAAATGCCGTCTCGTGGTGTAGTACGTGAGTACGATGAAGCAACGGGAGAAGTTATTTCAAATTCGCAATCAACTAATAATCTGGACTAAAATGGCTACAAAATTAATTCGAGCATTATACACAGATGACGACATTCTAATGAATGCTGTAAAGGCGGTTAAAGAAAAGAAACTGCATATCGAAGAGGTCTATACGCCTTTTCCGGTCCACGGATTAGACAAAGCCCTCGGTTTAGAGGATACACGTATTTCAGCGGCTGCATTCCTATATGGATGTTTAGGTTTGTCCGTAGCCATTACCATGATGAATTACATCATGATTCAAGATTGGCCGCAAGACATTGGAGGTAAACCGAGTTTTAGCTTCTTTTTAAATATGCCTGCATTTGTACCAGTCATGTTTGAGATGACCGTATTTTTTGCAGCTCACTTAATGGTAATTACGTTCTACTTAAGAAGTAGAATGTGGCCATTTAAAGAAGCTGAAAATCCAGACGTGCGAACAACCGACGATCACTTTTTGATGGAAGTAGCTTTAAAAGGTGATTTAAAAGAACTTCAGGAGTTTTTATTAGACACAGGTGCTGTTGAAGTTCAAATACCAAAAAACAATGAATAACATGAAATCGACTTTACCATATATCGTAGCATTGAGTCTAGTATTGACATTGACGTCTTGTTTTGACAAAAACAAACCCAACTTTCAGTACATGCCTAATATGTATGAGTCTGTGGGATATGAGACGTATCAAGAGTCTGACTTATTTCCACAAGGTACAGCTGCAATGCTTCCTGCCGACAATACGATTCCAAGAGGTTGGATGCCTTACGAATTCGATAACACTATAGAAGGCAAAGAAGGGGCAAGAGCTCAAGAAAGTCCACTTTCAGCGGATCAAGCTGCGGAGAACCTCAGTAAAGGAAAAGAACTATATGATGTGTATTGTGCTATCTGCCATGGAGCAAAGGGTGATGGTCAAGGACACTTGGTAAAAAGAGAAAAAATTCTAGGGGTACCTAGTTATGCTGATCAGGGTAGAAATATTACCGTGGGAAGCACCTATCACACCATTTATTATGGACTAAACTCAATGGGTTCATACGCAGCTCAATTGAGTAGTGAAGAGGAGATTTGGCAGATTTCCGAATACGTAATGAAATTAAAGACAGACCTAACAAAATAAGAAAACAAAACTATGTATCAGTTTTCAAATAGATTTAGATTAGTAACCTTCGTTTTAATGGCCCTCGGCTTGTTGGGACTTGGTTATGGATTTTTAAGTGCTCCTTCAACCGTAGATGAGGCTAAGGCGATGATGGCGGCCGGTCATGACGAGCACAGTTCAGGCCACGGTGATGAATCTCATCAAAGCGATGCTCACGTTGAGGACACTCATGATTATCACCTTGAAGAAGCAGTGGTAGCTGAAGCAGACCATCACGAAGAGGAAGGTCATCAAGAAGAAGCAGCGCATGCAGAAGCTGGACATGAGGCTGATTACAGTTCAGGTCATGGCGCAGAACAGGCACATGGTTCTCATGATGCATCTCATGATCAACACATGCTAGATCAGATGAAAAACAGACCTTGGTCAGCGTTTTATGTAGCAGCATTATTTAGCTTTTTAATCGCTCTTGGTGTACTTGCATTTTATGCCATTCAAAGAGCTTCTCAAGCCGGATGGTCTCCACTTTTATTTAGAGTAATGGAGGGAATTACGGCCTATCTCATTCCGGGTGCGGCAATTTTATTCTTATTCTTTGTTTTGAGTTCTATGCACCTGAATCATTTATTCGTATGGATGGATGCTGACGTTGTTGCTCATGATAAACTCATTCAAAACAAATCTGGATACTTGAATTCACCTTTCTTTTTGTTGAGAGCATTATTCTTTATGGGAGGTTGGATATTTTACCGCCAACTTTCAAGAAAGTATTCCTTAGCGCAAGACCTCGCTACTGACGATTCTAACTTTGTCAAAAACTTTAGATGGTCAGCAGGGTTTTTAGCCTTTTTCTTGGTAACGGAGTCTATGATGTCTTGGGACTGGATCATGAGTGTTGACCCTCACTGGTTTAGTACCTTATTTGGATGGTATGTATTTGCATCTTTCTTTGTTTCGGGTATTACTACCATTGCACTGGTAACGATGTACTTAAAATCTAAAGGATACTTAGAAATCATCAATAATTCACATATACACGATTTAGCTAAATTCATGTTTGGAATCAGTATTTTCTGGACTTACCTGTGGTTTAGCCAATTCATGTTGATTTGGTATGCAGATATCCCTGAAGAGGTTACCTATTACGTGATGCGATTCGAGAACTATAAAGTTCCGTTTTTCGGAATGCTTGTTCTGAATTTCATCTTCCCATTATTAGTCTTAATGAGAAGTGATTACAAGCGTGTTAATTGGTTCATTCAAGTTACAGGGATCGTTATTTTATTCGGGCATTACATGGACTTTTTCAATATGATTATGCCTGGAACGGTTGGAGCTTATTGGGGCTTTGGCATAGCTGAATTAGGAGGTATTCTATTCTTTGCAGGATTGTTCTTATACGTAATTTTCACTGCATTGACCAAGACACCACTTACACCGAAACGCAATCCTCTTATCGAAGAGAGTAAACATTTTCACTATTAATAACCAGAAAGTAAACGATAAATGTCAACAGTATTAATTTTAACAGTAGTCGTATTAGTTGGAGTTGCCATTTGGCAAATGGGTAAGATTTTTGAGATCTCTCAACTAGGGGCCAAGTCAAAAGTTCATTCTGGAGTTGCCAATGATGAAGACAACAAGTACAACGGTCTTTTGATCTTTTTGTTTCTGGTTTTTATCTACGGAATTACCATATTTAGTTTTGCGCGATACACAAAATTTTTATTGCCCGTATCGGCTTCTGAACACGGATTAGATACCGATCAATTGATGTGGATCTCAATGGTCATCATCATGGTTGTGCAGACCATTACGCAATTCTTGCTGCACTATTTCGGATACAAATACCGAGGAAAAACAGGGCAAAAAGCACTCTTTTTTGCCGATAACGATAGACTTGAATTTATTTGGACCATCATTCCTGTAATTGTTTTAGCTGGACTTATCCTATACGGATTGTACGCCTGGACAAACATTATGGATATCAACGACGATGACGATCCTCTAATAGTTGAGCTCTACGCACAGCAATTCAATTGGACGGCGAGATACGGCGGAGAAGATAACGTTCTTGGTGATGCAAGTGTTCGACTAATCGATATTAATCGCGCTAATGTCTTAGGCCTCGATGAATCAGATCCTTATGCTGAAGACGACATTATCGTGAAGGAATTACACCTTCCTGTAGGGCGTAAGGTTAACTTTTACATGAGATCACAAGACGTCTTACACTCTGCTTATATGCCTCACTTTAGAGCGCAAATGAATTGTGTGCCTGGTATGGTGACTCAGTTTTCATTTACACCTACTATGACTACAGAAGAAATGCGTCTGCAACCTGAGGTCATTGAAAAAGTAAGAAGAACAAATAAAATACGCGCAGAGCGTGCAGCAAATGGCGAGCCTAATAGCGAACCTTGGGAATTTGATTATCTCCTGCTGTGCAACAAAATATGTGGAAAATCGCATTACAATATGCAAATGAAAATCATTGTTGAATCTGAAGAAGATTACAACAAATGGATGGCAGAGCAAAGGTCTTTTATTGAAACCGTTGCTCCTGTACAATAAAACGCAAATTGAATTAAGAAAAAAAAACTGTTATGGCTCACGATTTAGAACACCATCACAAAGAAACATTTATTACGAAGTACATCTTTAGTCAAGACCATAAGATGATTGCTAAGCAATATTTGATTACAGGATTAATTACCGGATTTATAGGGATTGCAATGTCCTTATTGTTCCGTATGCAATTGGCATGGCCAGGGGAATCTTTTCCTGTTTTCCAAGCCATTTTAGGAAAATGGGCTCCCGACGGAGTAATGGATGCGGATATTTATCTCGCACTGGTAACCATCCACGGAACGCTAATGGTCTTTTTTGTATTGACCGCTGGATTGAGTGGAACGTTTAGTAACCTGCTTATTCCTTTGCAGATTGGGGCACGCGATATGGCTTCTGGATTTTTGAACATGCTTTCTTATTGGATGTTCTTTGTGTCTAGTGTTATTATGGTGGCTTCTATTTTTATTGAATCTGGACCAGCTGCTGCGGGATGGACGATTTATCCTCCACTATCAGCCTTACCTCAAGCGCAACCCGGTTCGGGTATGGGGATGACGATGTGGCTTCTTTCTATGGCTATATTCATCGCATCTTCTCTATTGGGATCATTGAATTATATCGTTACAGTTATAAATCTCAGAACAAAAGGTATGACCATGACTAGATTACCTTTAACGATTTGGGCGTTTTTTGTAACCGCTATTATCGGAGTGGTATCCTTTCCGGTTTTACTTTCTGCAGCATTGCTATTACTGATGGATCGAAGTTTCGGAACTTCGTTCTTCCTTTCGGATATTTTTATTCAAGGAGAGGTATTGCATTACCAAGGAGGGTCTCCTGTTTTATATGAGCATTTATTCTGGTTCTTAGGTCACCCTGAAGTATACATCGTTTTACTACCTGCTTTGGGAATCACTTCTGAAGTTATGGCCACCAATGCGAGAAAACCAATTTTCGGATATAGAGCGATGGTTGCATCTATTATTGCAATTGCTTTCTTATCAACAATCGTTTGGGGTCACCACATGTTTATTTCAGGAATGAATCCATTCTTAGGTTCTGTATTTACATTCACAACACTACTTATCGCGATTCCATCAGCAGTAAAAGCATTTAATTATATCACCACACTCTGGAAAGGTAACCTTCAGTTGAACCCGGCGATGTTATTCTCGATTGGCTTGGTATCAACCTTCATTACAGGAGGATTAACAGGTATTATTTTAGGTGACAGTGCTTTGGATATCAATGTTCACGATACGTACTTCGTGGTTGCTCACTTCCACTTAGTAATGGGTATTTCTGCACTTTACGGATTATTTGCTGGAGTCTATCACTGGTTCCCTAAAATGTTCCAAGGTAGAATGATGAACAAGAATTTAGGATATGTACACTTCTGGGTTACTGCGATATGCGCTTATGGTGTATTCTTCCCAATGCACTTTGTCGGAATGGCTGGTGTACCGAGAAGATATTACCAAAACACAGCATTCCCTATGTTTGACGAATTGCAAGATGTTCAGGTATTAATGACCATGTTTGCTTTAATTGCTGGGGCAGCTCAATTGGTATTTGTTTACAACTTTATATACAGTATTTTCTACGGAAAGCGTGGACCTCAGAATCCTTGGAATTCAAATACGCTAGAGTGGACTGCTCCTCAGGAACACTTCCACGGAAACTGGGAAGGAGCTATTCCAGAAGTACACCGTTGGGCTTACGATTACAGTAAGACCTACGAAAATGGAGAATACATTATTGAGGGTCAAGATTTCGTTCCTCAGCACATTCCATTACAAGAGAATGAAGAAGAGCTGAATCACTAAGCTCGAACCTTATAAAATTTAAAGGCCTTTCATTGAAAGGCCTTTTTTTTGCTAAGCTCAATAGATGAATATTGGTTATTTTTATAGCTCAAGAACTAAGCAGAACATGAACAGTCATTTAGATGCCAGTGGAGCTCATTTTGAATCTGAAGATCACGAAGTCGAAAAGGTGTTACGTCCTAAAGGCTTTGATGACTTCACGGGCCAAGATGCTATTCTTGAAAACTTAAAAGTCTTTGTAGAAGCGGCTAATTTGAGAGATGAGGCCTTGGATCATACCCTTTTACACGGACCACCCGGTCTTGGAAAAACTACACTTGCCAACATCTTAGCCAATGAGCTCGATGCAGGTATTAAAATCACCTCTGGGCCGGTCTTAGATAAGCCTGGAGATCTCGCTGGTTTGTTGACCAATTTAGAAGAGCGAGATGTGCTTTTCATTGACGAGATTCATCGCCTGTCTCCTGTAGTAGAGGAATACCTCTATTCGGCGATGGAAGATTTTAAAATTGATATAATGATTGAATCTGGGCCCAATGCAAGAACGGTTCAGATCAATCTAAAACCTTTTACTCTTGTCGGTGCAACTACCCGTTCTGGGTTGCTTACTGCCCCAATGAGAGCTCGATTTGGTATACAATGTCGTCTTTCCTATTATTCCACTCCATTATTATCTCATATCGTACAACGATCTGCGGGTATACTGAATGTACCCATAGGTGAAGAAGCCGCCATTGAAATTGCAGGAAGAAGCAGGGGAACTCCCAGAATTTGTAATGCACTGCTGAGAAGAGTAAGAGATTTTGCTCAAATTAAAGGAGATGGGACCATCGATATTAAAATTGCACAATACGGCTTGAATGCCTTGAATGTTGATACCCATGGTTTAGACGATATGGACAATCGAATCTTATCAACCCTTATCGACAAATTCAAAGGGGGGCCAGTAGGAATTAACACTTTGGCAACCGCTGTATCAGAAAGCCCTGAAACCATAGAAGAAGTTTACGAACCTTTTCTTATTCAAGAGGGGTTTATTGTACGCACCCAGCGAGGTCGAGAAGCGACCGAAGCGGCGTATAAGCACTTAGGGCGAAGCCGACCATCCAGTGCTATGGATTTATTTAACAACGAATAAAACATTGAATCAAGGAGCAAAATACGCGTCTCTAATTAAAGAGAAGGCCAAGAATTTGGGTTTTATGGCCTGCGGAATTTCAAAGGCTGATTTTTTAGAAGACCAGGCTCCAAGACTTGAAAAGTGGTTAAAGCAAGGGCACCACGGAGAGATGTCCTATATGGAACGCAATTTCGACAAACGCCTTGATCCACGCCTTTTAGTTGATGGTGCAAAATCGGTTGTAAGTCTACTCTACAATTATTATCCCTCCGAAGAAAACAGAATCGCCACTGATTCGTACAAGATTTCAAAATACGCATACGGTCAAGATTATCATAAGGTCATCAAAGATTTGCTCTATGAACTACTGCATGAGATTCAGCGTGAAATCGGCGAGGTACACGGCCGTGTTTTTGTAGACTCGGCACCCATCCTTGAGAAAGCTTGGGCGGAGCGTTCAGGTTTGGGCTGGGTTGGTAAAAACACCAACCTAATTCAAAAACAAACAGGTTCTTATTTCTTTATTGCAGAACTTATTATCGATTTAGAACTCGAAGCAGATTCACCAACGACAGATCACTGTGGTTCTTGCACGGCCTGTATTGATGCCTGTCCAACCCAGGCGATTATAGAGCCCTACAAACTTGACGGCAGCAAATGCATCTCGTATTTCACCATTGAGTTAAAAGAAGAGATTCCACAGGCGTACAAAAACCAATTTGAAGATTGGATTTTCGGCTGTGACGTATGCCAAGATGTTTGTCCTTGGAACAAGTTCTCAAAACCCCACGGACAAAAGCTATTTGAATTACCTGAAGCCCTAAAATCCTACGAAAAAGCAGACTGGCATGACCTGACTGAAGCGACCTTTGGAAGACTCTTTAAAGAGTCGGCTATTCAGCGCACAAAATACCGAGGTTTAAAACGAAATATCAATTTTGTCAGTACTGAAAAGTAAGTATCTTGCACTACAACTAAACTTAACTAATGATGAATCAATTGCAAAATCTCGATTTAATCGTCATTTTTTTATACCTCATAGGTATAATTGTCTACGGTATTTCTAAATCCAAACGTTCAAGTTCTGAAGATTACTTTCTAGGCGGTCGTACGATGAGTTGGCCTATAGTTGGAATCGCCTTGTTTTCGGCGAATATTTCCAGTTCTACTCTTGTAGGTTTGGCTTCTGATGGATTTCAAACCAATATCAATGTGTACAATTACGAGTGGTATGCTGTTGTGATTCTCATCATTTTTGCCATATTCTTTTTACCCTTTTATTTAAAATCTGGGGTGTATACCATGCCAGAATTTTTGCAAAAGCGCTACGATAAACGCTCTAGATATTACTTCTCGCTCATTACTATAATCGGTAATGTTATGGTAGATACAGCAGCTGCACTATACGTGGGATCAATCGTGTTGAAGTTGCTTTTTCCAGAAGTCTCATCGACGACTATAATTATTTTATTGGCGATTGCTGCTGCGGCCTACACCATACCGGGAGGGCTGAATTCGGTGATTCAAACCGAGGTCATTCAAGCTGTTTTATTAATTATTGGCTCTTGCTTGATTACTTATTTTGCTTTCGATCAGCTCGGAGGAGGATGGAGCACCATGATGAGTTCTTTGGATGAATTATTAGCA
>WTJC01000042.1:4805-40819 GCA_011525015.1 Flavobacteriales bacterium | reverse complement strand
GCTGCACCTGATGCAGAGGTAGTAGCAAATTTCACCTACAAAAAAGCCATTTACGATCAAGAGACAGAAGAATTAAAGTCACTTCCTTGGTATCAGAACTACAGAATCCTCGCTATTATCTTAGGTGTGATCACTGTTATTGTTGTTGGATTTTTTTGGTAATTAATTGAGATTCATTCCATAGAATAGATTCAAAAGAATTAATTTTAATTGAAAATTCTAGGTTTATGAGCAATTCAAAGCAAAAAAGAGAGGCTTTAGTTTATCACGCAAAGCCTTCTCCAGGAAAAATTGCTATCATCCCCACCAAACCCTACCAAACCCAAAGAGATTTAGCACTGGCTTATTCTCCTGGGGTTGCAGAACCCTGTTTAAAGATAGAAGCTGAGGCAGATGACGTTTATAAATACACTTCAAAAGGAAATATTGTTGCAGTAATCTCCAACGGTACTGCGGTTTTAGGTTTGGGCGACATCGGTCCTTTGGCTGCTAAACCGGTAATGGAGGGTAAATGTCTACTCTTCAAAATATTTGCAGATATCGATGGAATCGACATCGAAGTAGATACCAAAAACGTTGACGAATTTGTTGAAACAGTCAAGCGAATCGCCCCTTCTTTTGGGGGAATCAACTTAGAAGATATCAAGGCGCCTGAGGCTTTTGAAATAGAACAGCGCCTGATTGAAGAGCTCGACATCCCTGTCATGCATGACGATCAACACGGAACGGCAATAATTTCTGCTGCAGCACTGTTAAACGCGCTAGAATTAGCGGATAAAAAAATAGACGAAGTAAAAATTGTGGTCAGTGGAGCAGGAGCGGCCGCAGTTTCTTGTACACGACTCTACAAAGCATTTGGCGCTAAATCAGAGCACATTGTAATGCTCGACAGTAAAGGTGTTATTCGAAAGGATAGAGCGAATTTAACGAGTCAAAAACTAGAGTTCGCTTCTGATCGCAAAATAGATACCTTAGAAGAGGCCTTAGTTGATGCAGATGTTTTTATCGGATTGTCTATTGCTGATATTGTTTCGCCAGAAATGTTAAAAACAATGGCTTCCAACCCTATCGTTTTTGCCATGGCGAATCCCGACCCAGAGATCGCTTATGATTTGGCGATTCAAACGAGAGACGACATCATCATGGCCACTGGCCGATCTGATCACCCTAATCAGGTCAACAATGTTTTAGGTTTTCCATTTATTTTTAGAGGTGCTCTTGATGTACGTGCACGTAAAATCAATGAAGCGATGAAAATGGCAGCTGTGCGCGCATTGGCTGATTTGGCTAAGGAGCCAGTACCCGAACAGGTCAATATTACATACGACATCACCAAACTCACCTTCGGAAAAGAATACATTATTCCCAAGCCGTTTGACCCTAGATTGATCAGTAAAATACCTATTGCAGTTGCAAAGGCAGCTATGGAATCTGGAGTAGCGCGCAAAGAAATCAAAGATTGGGAACGTTATGAAGAACAATTGATTGTTCGTTCAGGTAACGATGATAAGTTTGTGCGTTCGATGCAAGCCATTGCCAAGAAAAATCCTAAGCGGGTTGTATTTGCAGAAGCCGATCAGATTGATGTGCTTAAGGCAGCTCAATACGTACACGACGAAAATATTGCTACACCTATCTTACTCGGTGATCTTGAAATGATTTTAAGTCTCAAAGAAGAAATTGAGTTTGATGCTGATATTGAAATTATCGATCCGAGTAGTGATAACGAGCGAAGTAAGCGACACGAATTTGCAGACTTATTGATGCAGACCAATAGACGCAAAGGCTTGACAAAATATCACGCAAAGTCAGTTATGATTCAACGCAATTATTTTGCTTCGATGATGGTGAGAACAGGAGCTGCTGACGCTATGATTTCAGGGTATTCCAGAGCATTCCCCATGGTATTACGCCCGGTTTTTGAGGTTATAGGAACAGCAGAGGGTGTTCAAAAAGCGGCGACAATGAATGTCATGTTAACCAGCAGAGGACCGTTGTTTTTAGCGGATACAGCAATCAATGTAGATCCAACAGCTGAAGAACTCGCTGAAATAGCATTAATGACAGCTAATGCGGTTAAAGACCTCGGTTACAAACCCACTATTGCGATGTTATCACACTCGAATTTTGGGTCGTCTAAAAAAACACAGGCAGTCAAAGTGAGGCAGGCCGTTCAGATGATGCATAAGTATTATCCTGAAATTGATATCGATGGAGAAGTGCAGTCGGATTTTGCACTCAATGCCGAAATGACCGCAAATGACTTTCCGTTTTCAAAATTGACAGGCAAAAAAGTGAACACGCTCATTTTTCCGAACCTCGATGCGGCTAACATTACCTATAAATTGATGAAAGAATTACACGGGGTAAAATCGATTGGACCAATCATGCTCGGCTTGAATCATCCCGTTCACATTTTACAGCTCAGGGCGAGTGTAGATGAAATTGTAAACATGGCCACTTTCGCAGTAGTCGATGCCCAAAAACAAACCAAAGCATGATTACATTCTTAAGAGGAAGATTGATCGAAAAGAATCCCACACATGTCATTGTGGAATGCAATGGAGTAGGGTATCACGTAGACATATCATTACACACCTATGGATTAATTCCCAATGAAGAATCGGTTCAAATTCACACCTATCTTCAAATTAAAGAAGACAGCCATACCTTATATGGTTTTTTTGATACTGGCGAACGAGAAATCTTTAAACTTTTGATCAGCGTAAATGGAATAGGAGCCTCAACTGCTCGAACTATGTTGTCTTCGTTAAATCCAGATGAGATAGGAACAGCCATTGCTCAAGAGGATGTAAAGAAAATTCAAAGTGTAAAAGGAATTGGATTAAAAACAGCCCAGCGTGTAATTATTGATTTAAAAGATAAAATCAGCAAGGTAGAAATCAGCGAAAACTTCGTGGGTATAGGTGCTGCACTGCAGCAAAAAGACGAGGCCATTGCGGCCTTAGAAGTTTTAGGTTACAACAAAAAATCTTCAGAAAAAATCATCGATTCCTTGCTAAAGACAGACGCCGAAATGTCTGTTGAGCAATTGATAAAACAAGCTTTAAATCGTCTTTAGGGTCTATGCTTCAAAGAATCAAAAAAAATGTAGTCGTCTTGTTTTTGTTTGGAGTTTCTTTGAGCTCAGCACAACAGCAGACTGCATCTGATTCTATCCCTACAGGCCCTTCAATGGGAAAATTACCTGCACTCACCTATGATGGTCTGCAGTCGAAATACACCTATGACGCCTTGTCAAATCAGTATATTCTCAGATCGTATCTCGGGGCTAACACCATCGGTTTTCCAAAAATCTTAAGTCCGGCTCAGTATTTCGAATGGGTTAAAAAATCACAGATCAAGTCTTATTTTAAAACTAAAACTGAGGCTGTCGATGGTCGAACGAGCGGATCCCAAGATAACCAGAGAAACTTACTCCCGGAATTCTATATCAACAATGACTTTTTTGAGACGGTATTTGGCGGAAATGAAATTGAAATTATCCCGAGTGGATCGATTGCTGTCGACTTAGGTGTCTTGTGGCAAAAAAACGATAATCCTTCACTTTCACCTCGAAATCGTACCAATACCTCCTTTGATTTTGACCAGAGAATAGGAGTCGGTATAAATGGAAAAATAGGAGAGCGACTTCAAATCAATGCCAACTATGATACAGAGGCCAGTTTCGATTTTCAGAATATCTTTAAATTGGATTATACTCCAACAGAAGACGACATCATTCAAAGTATCGAAATTGGAAATGTCAATATGCCTCTGGCTACCTCGCTTATACAGGGAGCAGAACGTTTATTTGGGGTAAAAACGCAGTTGCAGTTTGGTAAGACCACTGTCACGGCAGTCTTTTCTGAGCAGCAATCACAGAACAATTCCATCCAAGTACAAGGGGGAGCAGCAGTAAACGAATTTGAATTGAGCCCCATTGATTACGATGAAGACCGACATTTCTTTTTAGCTCAATATTTCAGAAATCAGTACGATAGGGCATTAGAAAACTATCCTTTCATCAATTCTCAAATTCAAATTACACGACTTGAGGTTTGGGTCACCAACAGAAGCCAACAAACTCAAAATATTAGAAATATTGTAGCCATTCAAGATTTGGGTGAACCTAATATTGAAGATACCAGAATAGGACGTTTACGACCTGATTTGACCGATTTTTTGAATCCACAATCCGCGGTGGGATTACCGCAAAACAAGGCTAACAAATTCAATCCTGAAAACAATGGTGCTCCGACTTATTTGACTAGTGCCATTCGATCAATAGCTACTGTCGAAGAGGGGTTTAATATTCCTTCATACAACATAAACCAAGGCTTTGATTACAGTTATTTAGAGAATGCTCGAAAGCTTGAAATTGGCCGAGATTACCAGCTAAACGAGCAATTGGGTTATATTTCTCTGCGTCAAAAACTCAGCAATGATGAGGTATTGGGTGTCGCTTACCAATACACCTATAACGGCGAAGTGTATCAGGTTGGAGAATTTGCTAATGGAACTGCATCCATACCAACGGGTGATTTAAACCCTTCAGACAACCAAAATATAGTGGTAAAGATGCTCAAGAGTAATATTACCAATGTCAATGATCCTATTTGGGATTTGATGATGAAAAACATTTATGCGACTGGAGCCTTCGGTTTAACCCAAGAAGATTTCAAAGTTCAAATTTTTTACAACGATCCAAGTCCGCGAAATTACATCACCCCTGCAGAGGGAAGTAGTTTTTGGCCAAGCGCATTTACGGATCGAAGCTTACTCAATATTTTCAACTTTGACCGCCTCAATATTTACCGCGATTTACAAGAAAAGGGAGATGGCTTTTTCGATTACCTAGAAGGCGTGACCATTGACTCAGAAAATGGATTGATTCTCTTTACCAAAGTAGAGCCTTTTGGTTCTTTTCTATTTGAATCATTACGAGCGCAGGAAGAGGAAAATTATGAAGATGAAAACGCACAATCCTATAATCCTAATCAAGACAAATTCGTCTTTAGAGACCTCTATGCAAAAACCAAGGCGGCTTCTTTGCAAAACGCAGAAAAGAATAGATTTCGAATCAAGGGAAGTTACAAAAGCCAAGCGGGCTCTTCTGGAATCCCAATAGGTGCCTTTAACGTGGCAAGAGGTTCGGTTCGAGTTACTGCCGGAAGTCGAATTCTACAGGAGGGTATTGACTACACGGTAGATTATCAGGCGAGTACTGTTCAAATATTAGATCAGAGCATTCAAAACAGCAATTTACCCATACAAATTAGTGTTGAAGACAATGCGGTATTCGGACAGCAGACCAGACGATTTAGCGGTATCAATGTAGATCATGTGTTTAGTGACAAGCTTCGAATTGGGGCGACTTGGTTGAATCTAAGTGAACGTCCTTTAACGCAAAAAGCAAATTTCGGTGTGGAGCCGGTCAACAATACGGTTTACGGATTCAACGGTCAGTTTAGTACTGAACTTCCGATTTTAACTCGAATTGCCAATTTATTTCCAAATGTTGAAACCGAGGTTCCTTCTAAAGTTTCACTTCGAGCAGAATTTGCCGCGTTGAGACCCAATGCACCTCGAATTGCTGATTTTAATGGAGAGACCACTTCTTATATCGATGATTTTGAAGGAGCTCAAGCATTCTTAGATATCAAGGGAGCACAGTCTTGGTCTATGTCATCAGCACCTTTGGCCTATTTTCAAGACGGTTTAGAAGGTTCAGGGCCCACAGATCCCAACAATCTACGAAACGGATACGGTCGGGCAAAATTGGCTTGGTATTCTATCGATCCTATTTTTTACACCTCACAACGCCCCTCATCTTTAAATCTAGACGATATTTCAACAAATGAGACCAGGCGTATTTTTATCGACGAGATATTCCCTCAAATTGATATTGCTCAAGGACAAACAACGGTGCAGAGCACCTTGGATTTGGTGTACTACCCTGAAGAAAAAGGTCCGTACAACAACGATCCGAATTTTGAGCAGCGCAGCGATGATGATAAATGGGGCGGTATTACCAAGGCTTTAAACACCACAAATTTTGAACAGGCCAATATAGAATACATTCAATTTTGGCTTTTAGATCCTTATGTGGACGGAATCACCCAAACTCCGGGAGAGCTGGTCTTTAATCTTGGAAATATTTCTGAAGACATTTTGAAGGATGGTCAAAAACAATACGAAAACGGTCTGGCAGTTGCTGATGTGGCAAACAACAGTATAGCAAGTAGCTGGGGTGTGGTGCCCAACAAACAATCTTTGGTATACGCCTTCGATGCCGATGACGGAAACAGACTGTTACAAGATTTGGGATATGACGGTTTAGGAGATGCCTCAGAGTCTAGCATATATACTTCTAATGCAGGAGAAGATCCGGCATTAGACAATTATGAATACTATCTCAACAGAGACGGAGGTATTTTGAATCGCTATTATAACTTCAATAATCCACAGGGAAATGCCCCCACTGCAGTTTCGAATACAGATCGGGGATCAACAACCTTGCCTGACGTCGAAGATGTAGATCGAGATTTAACCATGAATACTGTTAACGCGTATTTTGAGTACCGCATTCCTATAGGTCCGAACACTACTATAAACGACAGATTTGTCACAGATATTAGGGCAGGTGAGACACAATTATTACCCAACGGACAGCAACTCAATCGTCGTTGGATTCAATATAAAATTCCGCTCTCTGAATTTGATTCATCTGTAGGGGGAATTACCGACTTTAGGTCGATGAGCTTCTTGCGCATGTATTTAACAGG
The DNA here is from genome assembly GCA_011525015.1 of Flavobacteriales bacterium. Lineage (GTDB taxonomy): Bacteria > Bacteroidota > Bacteroidia > Flavobacteriales > Flavobacteriaceae > UBA3478. The sequence goes on along the minus strand of WTJC01000042.1, from coordinate 34,031 downwards.
GTTTAGTTCAACTACTGTCTTGCGTTTTGCGACATTAGATTTGGTTCGAGGCGATTGGAGAAATTACACGCGTAGTTTGCAGCCTTTGGTCGATGCCAATTATCAAGATGATGGCACCTTAGTCGATGTAAATACGGTTAATGTTGAAGAAAATGCCAATAGAACTCCTATTCCATATACCTTACCTCCAGGTGTAGTTCGAGAGCAGATCAACACCAATAACACCATCATACGCCAAAATGAACAATCCTTGTCGTTTAGAGTAGAACAGTTGGAACCTGGAGATGCCAGAGGTGTGTTTAAGAATGTCAATCTGGATTTACGCCAATACAAACGTTTAAAGATGTTTATGCATGCGGAGTCTATTTTTGAAAACGATTATTTGCCTGAGGATTTGCCTATTGTGAGTTTTGTGCGCTTGGGTACAGATTTTGTCGAAAATTATTATCAGGTTGAACTGCCCTTAAAATTTTCTGATTACAGCAGTGTTACTGCTGAAGAGATTTGGCCCAACGAGAATGATTTAGACATCAATTTTGATGATTTAAAACGCATTAAATCTCAGGCCATAGCCAATCAAACCTTAAATGAGCTGAGGTATTTTGAAAATATTGACGGGGAGTGGATTGAAGTCAATCCAAACCAAAGTCGAACACTGGGAACCATGAGAATTGGAATTCGTGGAAATCCGTCATTAGGGAGTATAAGAGCACTTATGATAGGCGTCTTAAATCAAGATGATCAGTACGCGAGAGCTGAGGTTTGGTTCAATGAATTGCGATTGGCTGGTTTTGACAACGACGGTGGTTGGGCTGCAATCGCCGCTATGGATGCGAATATGGCTGACCTTGCCAATGTATCAGCAAGCTGGAATACATCTACCTCAGGGTTTGGCGGAATTAATCAAGCGCCAAATCAAAGAGCAAGAGCTGACATGAATCGATACGATGTGGTCAGTTCACTGGATGCCGGAAAGCTATTACCGTCAAAGTGGAATGTTAGAATTCCGCTCAATTACGGATTTTCGAAAAGTTTAGTCACTCCAGAATTCGATCCGGTATACGAAGATTTAAAACTTTCAGATCGTATTGCTGCTGCTGCCAATGCAGACGAGGCTGAACAGATTCGAAAACAGGCTGAAGATTACACCTTGAATCGCACGGTTTCTTTAAATGGTTTGCGCAAAGAAAGAGGTGCAGAGGCCAAAGCAAATTTCTTCGACATTGAAAACTTTACGTTCAATTTTGCGCACAGTAAAACCAATCACAGGGATTTCGAAATAGAAGACCTGATCGATCAAAACGTAAATGCTTCTGTTTCGTATAGCCATAGTTTCAAGCCAATCACCATAGCACCATTGGCCAAAAAAGATTCCATTTTGAAAAGTGAGTACTGGAAGTGGTTAAAAGAAGTAAATCTAAACTTACTGCCCTCTTCGGTGAGTTTCAGAAGCAACTGGATTAGAAGTTTTAATCAACAGCGCTATAGACAAGTATTAGAGCCTGGGGTAGATGCCTTAGCGCTTCCATTATTGCAGCAACGAAATTATCAATTCAACTGGCAGTACAGTTTAAACTACAATATCGCCAAATCACTCAAGGTAAATTTCAGCGCAAATCAAAACAGTATTGTCAGAAATTATTTTAAGACAGATGATGCGATAAGCTCAGAAGAAATAAATGAAGATGCTCAGATTTGGGATGGATTTTTTGATTTAGGTGAGCCCAATCGTTACAGTCAACAAATGCAATTGAATTATCAATTACCTTTTGACAAAATCCCCTTCTTGAAGTTTATGAGTGCCCAGTATACCTACACCAGTAATTTTGACTGGCAAAGAGGTGGAGAAGCACTTCGACAGTTCGCAGGAAGTGAAATCAACAGTGTACAGAATGCCAACACTCAATCGCTTGTGGTCAATGCTAATTTTCAAGGGCTGTACCAATTCCTTGGGTTGAACAGGGTGGGCAAAAAAGGCATTGGAAAAACCTTTAAAGATGCACTTACCGCACTCAAAAGAGCTTCGATTAGCTTTACCGAAAACAAAGGAAAATACATTCCTGGATATACCCAATCTATAGGGTTGTGGGGAACAGTAGAGCCGAGCTTAGGTTTTGTGTTTGGATCTCAGCAAGACGTTCGTTTTGAGGCTGCGCGAAACGGCTACTTAACTACTTTTCAGGAATTCAACGCACAGTATTTAGACAATACAAATACGCAAGCCACACTGGCGGCAACCATTCAGCCCAGTCGATCATTAACCATTGATTTGGCTGCAGATCGCAGATACAATTCGAGCTATGCTGAGCGCTTTCAAATAGATACCGCTGATGATGGGACCTTTAGTTATGTAAATCTTCTGGGTAATGAAAACGGTAATTTTAGCATTACAAGCAGTATGATAAGAACGGCCTTTAGCGAGTCTAATACGGCAGAAGATTCTGCCCTGTTTCAACAATTCAAAGAGAACAGGCTGGCTATAGCAAACCGATTGGCTGCTAATTTATCGGATGGCACTTTTGAACGAGATGAAGATGGTTTCCCCAACCGATATGGCAAAACGAGTCAAGACGTTTTATTTCATTCCTTTTTTACAACCTATACGGGAGCGGATACTCAAAGTTCGGATCTGAGTACTTTCAAATCTTTGCCCATCCCCAATTGGACTTTGAAGTATACGGGCCTTATGAACTCTGACTGGTTCAAAGAGAGATTCCAACGTTTCAGCCTAACACATGCCTATAGATCTGCCTTTAGTATCAATTCATTTCAGACTAATTTATCCCGAAATGACGGCCTTTACAATATAGAAAACCAAGACATCAAGCCTGAATTGATTATGAATAATGTGGTCTTAAACGATCAATTCAACCCCTTGATTCGGGTCGATTTTGAAATGAAAAATAGCCTGAGCGTATTAGCCGAAGTCAAAAAAGATCGCGCTTATTCGTTGAGTTTTGATAATAATTTACTCACCCAAATCAGTGGTACTGAATTGACTTTAGGTTTGGGATACCGTTTAAAAGATTTACAATTCAGCTCAATGGTCGGAGAGAGCAGGCGAGTATTTCAAGGAGATCTTAACATCAAGGCAGATGTTTCTATTCGAGACAACATCACAATCTTGAGAAGTATTACATCCGACAATAGACAAATAACCTCTGGTCAACGCTTGTTTTCGACTCGAATCAGTGCAGATTATGCCCTGACAAAAAACATCAATGCCCTCTTTTTCTACGATCAAAACTTCTCTAAATTCAAGGTGTCAACGGCCTTTCCTCAGCAAACCATAAACACTGGTTTTTCACTGCGCTATAATTTTGGAGAATGATGATAAAGCTGCTTTGAGATGGTTTGCTTTTCGCTTAAATTTGAGAAAACTAAATTGTGAACTGAATGAACATACCTGAAGATTTAAAATACACCAAAGACCACGAGTGGATTCGTGTAGAAGGTGAGACTGCAATTGTTGGCATTACTGACTTTGCTCAAGGAGAATTAGGCGATATCGTATACGTAGAGGTAGAGACTATTGATGAAGACGTCACCAAAGATGAGGTTTTTGGAACAGTCGAGGCAGTAAAGACGGTTTCTGACCTTTTTATGCCCCTAAGTGGAACCGTCATGGAATTCAATGAAAAATTAGATGACGAGCCTGAACTCGTCAATTCAGATCCCTACGGAGAAGGTTGGATGGTCAAGGTTCAACTTTCAGATTTAGAAGAAATCACTGACTTATTGGACGCAGCAGCATACAAAACCTTAATTGGTGGATAAAATTCTAAAGTTTAAGTTTAGAATAGCTTTTGTTTTTTGGGTTGTTGGAATAACCACTTTGAGTTTGGCGCAATTGGAAAGTGACCTGCCTTCAACCGAATTGTTTGTGGGCTTCGATAAAGTCGTTCACGCCCTGTTTTATTTTGGCTTTACTTTTTTGTTATCCCTTGGTTTTGTGGAGTATAGGGGTTTGAAATTAGGAGTAAAACAACTCCTTCTTGCAGTTTTAATTGCGGCCTCATACGGCTTATTAATTGAATACTTACAACAGGAATTCACAACTTCAAGACAAGCTGAATTTTTAGATATTTTGGCGAATTTATCAGGTACTTTAATTGCGGTATTGTTTTTGAAATACACAACTTGGTACTATAGACATTTAAATTAGTCAAATATTTATAGCACTTTTAGAATTAATAATTAAATTAGCGTTTATCAAATAGACTATTATGGAACTGAAAAAGAATCCGAAAGCAGACATCAATCAAAACAGCGGCTTTTATTTTGTGATAGGTTTGGCTGTTGTAATGCTTGTTGTTTGGAGAGCTTTAGAATACAAAAAATACGATAAGACGAATGATTACGACATCGCTTTAAATGTAGAAGATCAATTAGATGAAGAAGTGCCGATGACCGAACAAATCAAGACTCCACCACCTCCACCACCTCCAGCAGCTCCTGAAGTAATTGAAGTTGTTGAAGATGAAGAAGAGGTTGAAGAAACTGTAATCGAATCAACAGAAACTTCTCAAGAAGAAGAGGTTATTGAAATAGAAGACGTTGAAGTTGAAGAAATTGACGAAGACATTACCGTACCTTTCGCTGTTATTGAAGATGTTCCCGTTTTCCCAGGTTGCGAGGGTGCAAGTAATAAAAAAGCATGCTTCCAAGAAATGATGCAAAAGCACATTAGAAAAAACTTCCGTTACCCAGAAATCGCACAAGAAATGGGTGTTCAAGGAAGAGTGAATGTGATGTTTGTCATCCAAAAAGACGGAAGTATCGGAGGAATTCGAATGAGAGGTCCAGACAAGAATTTAGAAGCTGAAGCTTTGAGAATTATCAACAAGCTTCCAAACATGACTCCTGGAAAACAGAGAGGAAGACCAGTAAAGGTTCCGTTCAGTATTCCGATCACGTTTAGATTACAATAAAATCAAAACCAAGTCCTTAAGACTTGGTTTTTTTTTGCGCTAAACTTTGGTAGATACTCCTTTTAAGACGTTCAGGATTAATAAAGAAATTCCCCATAGGATTATCGTACTTCGCCGTTAGGGTCTGATCGCTTGCTACTTCGTCTTCAGATTTACCTTTGTCTAATTCAGCCTGTATGCGATTTTTGATTTCAACGAGAATCGCGGTGTAAGCTTCGAGCTCTTTTTTAGAAGAAATTTGTCCGTGTCCAGGAATGATTTTAGTCTCATCTGTAATAAGTGCAAGAACATCTTGATGCGCTTTTAGGTAACCATCTATGCTTCCGCCATTGGCGATATCGATATAGGGATATCTGTTGGCAAAATAAGTATCTCCCATGTGCAGTATGTCTTGATTGACAAAATAAATAACACTATCTCCATCGGTATGCGCGTTATCGACGTGAAGGATGAGCAAAGTCTCGTCTAATTCATACAAATTCATCTGTTCGGCATACCCGATTTTGGGGAGGGCTTCTATTTTTTGTTGCTCCTTTAATTTGAGATACACATTTTCATGTGCAATGATTTGTGCACCTTGATTTTTAAAATTGGCATTTCCTCCTGTGTGGTCTCCATGCATATGTGTGTTAATCAAAAAAGCTATAGGTTTATCACTGATTGTTTCAATTTTCGCTTTGATAGCTTCACTAATATTGGCAAATTGAGAATCAATCATGACCAGGTAATCCGAGGATTCAAATAAACCAATATTACCTCCTCGTCCTTCGAGCATATAAATAGATGGACTGAGTTGTTCAACTTTGATTTCAACTTCTTGACTCCAAGCGCTTAGAGAAATAAGAAGTACCGTTAATTTCAATAGAGTTTTCATAGTTTTCTTTTGTATACTACAATATACGAACCTTATCTTTGCGCCTTAAATCGAGAAGAAAGAAAAACGTCTTGAACAATTTAGTATCCTTGACCTGGGGTGATTTTAAAGCCCTTACTAAGATTAGACTCGCCTTTAGTGTGGTTTTTTCTTCACTAGCCGGATACCTGCTCGCAGCCTATAAAATTGATGCGTTTGAAATCTATCTTCTATTGGTTGGAGGTTTTTTTCTAGTAGCCGCTTCAAATATTTACAATCAAGTAATTGAAATTCAACTTGACGCCAAAATGAAGCGTACCTCGAATCGTCCTTTACCGAAAGGAAGAGTCAAACCGAAAACGGCCTTACTAATGGCAGTTGCCTTTACGCTTTTAGGGGCCTTTCATCTTTATTATCTCAATGGACAAACCGCTTTTTTTGGATTGCTCTCTACCGCCTTATACGTCTTGTTTTACACTCCTTTAAAGACCAAAACACCTTTAGCTGTATTTGTGGGAGCTATTCCCGGGGCCATTCCTTTTATGTTAGGCTGGGTAGCGGTGACCAACGACTTTGGAATAGAAACAGGAACTCTATTTATGATCCAGTTTTTTTGGCAGTTTCCTCATTTTTGGGCCTTAGGTTGGATGTTAGATGAAGATTACAAAGCAGGAGGGTTTAAGATGCTTCCGACCTTGAAAAAAGATCAAAGTACTGCACTTCAAATCATCTACTACACTTTTTGGACCATTTTGAGTTCGATCATTCCTTATTTTGGTTTTACAGGTAGGTTGATTTTATCATTGCCAGCTATGTTGTGCATTTTGTTACTCGGTTTATTCATGTTGTATCCTGCATTGCAGCTCTATCGATTTCAAGAGACTATCTTTGCACGAAAATTGATGCTGCATTCAGTGATCTATATAACACTCATTCAAGTCATCTATGTTGTAGATGCTTTAGTATAAAAGAAAGCTATGGAAAAAAAATCGTTGGAATTAGAGTATAAACAAAAAGAAAACCGCTCAAAAAAGATGTTGCTCTGGTTTGGTTTAGTCAGTTTAGTCATGGGATTTGCTGGTTGGACAAGTGCATACATCGTAAGCAGTAAACGCAAAGATTGGGTCTCATCAATGGAGTTGCCACAGGCGTTTATTTGGAGCAGTATCGTCATTGTTTTATCGAGTGTAACCTACATTATTGCTTCAAAACAATTAAAGAAAGATGAGTTGCAAAAAACATTTTTGGCCTTGGTTGCCACATTTGTTTTAGCCTTAATCTTTGTTTTGTTTCAGTTTGTTGGATTTTCTCAAATGATTCAAAATGGATATTACTTTACTGGACCCACATCCAGCATCAAAATGTCCTTTGTGTTTTTAATTGCATTTGTACACCTTGTGCACTTGTTTGCGGGCTTGGTATCACTGACAATAGTGCTCTTCAAGACCTTTAAGCAGAAGTACAGTTCAACCGATAAAATAGGCTTCGAATTGAGTGCCACCTTTTGGCATTTTTTAGGGGCATTGTGGATTTATTTAATTCTCTTCATGTATTTGGTGAACTAAAATTTTTGTATTGTTTACAAAGGTGTAAATTTGCGTGCAATAATAACCTAATCTGGAATATGGAACATTCAAATTCAGTTACAGCAACTGGCGATTCATGGAATGGAGGAGGAGACCAACCTCTAAGAGCGAGCTACGGAAAAATGATGATGTGGTTTTTTATCGTTTCCGATGCATTGACTTTCTCAGCTTTTATTGCGGCCTACGGATTTTCGAGATATAAATTCATTGAAACCTGGCCAATTGCGGATGAAGTTTTCACTCACGTACCATTCTTTCATGGAAATTACCCCATGTACTATGTGGCTTTCATGACTTTTGTTTTAATCATGTCTTCAGTGACCATGGTATTGGCTGTGGACGCCGGACATAAAATGAAACAATCCAAAGTTGTTTTCTATATGTTTCTAACCATTATAGGTGGATTGATCTTTGTCGGTTCTCAGGCTTGGGAATGGGCAACTTTCATTCGAGGAGATTACGGAGCCTTAGAAACTAAAGGTGGGCGAATTTTGCAATTCGTTGATGCCTCCTCAGGCGAGCGTATGGCTATTGGTTCATTCGCTGCTGATATTCCAACAGAGAGAGCAAATCACACCAGACAAAGCGGAATTTGGTATACCGAAGGAGAATCATTGACGAGCTTTTCACTGGCCGAAGTCAAAGCTGGTTTTGAGGCGAATGACAATATTTTAATACGTACAGAACAAATCAACGAAGAGGGAGAAAAGACGGTTTTGAGTCGCGAAGAATCTTTGAGTCGTCTGACTCAAGCGGTGCGTGTAGTTGAAGGAGCAAACCTTATTCGAAATGAGTACGGTAGCCGTTTATTTGCTGATTTCTTCTTCTTTATTACTGGATTTCACGGATTCCATGTTTTCTCTGGAGTAGTGATCAACATTATCATTTTCTTCAACGTCCTTATGGGTACCTACGAAAAGAGAGGTCACTATGAGATGGTTGAAAAGGTTGGGTTGTACTGGCACTTTGTAGATTTGGTTTGGGTATTTGTATTTACCTTCTTTTACTTGGTCTAATTTGTAAACAAAAAAGATTATGGCACACGAGCACAAATTAAGTATTTTCAGAGGGTTATTAACCTTCCAAAACAATGTTCAAAAAATCTGGGGCGTACTTATATTTTTAAGTATTGTAACCACAGTTGAGGTAGCATTGGGTATTATCAAACCAAGCATACTCACAGATTTCTATTTATTTGGTATCAAAAGAATCAACTGGATTTTTATCATTTTAACCATAGTTAAGGCTTATTATATCGCATGGGATTTCATGCACTTAAGAGATGAAAAAGCCTCGTTGAGAAGAACTGTGGTATGGACCCCATTCTTTTTGGTGTCTTATTTGGTTGTCTTATTGTTAATCGAAGCAACTTATATTTACGAAGTGTTTAAAAATTCATTTCTAGCTTGGAATTTTTAATAGAAGACGCCACAATTTGTAAGAGATTAAAGACGGTTTATGCCGTCTTTTTTATTTTTGTAGTGTTATGAAAAAGATTGTTGTTTTAGTTGTTTTATTTATCCTGCCCTTGGTAGCCTATTTATTTTTTGCCTCAGGGGTAAATAATTTTGGTCGTCTCCCAGTACTCAAAGAAAAAGTAGGTCAATTACAGATGCTTTCAGATGAGACCGATCTTGAGTTAGACGGTAAAATCACCATTCTCTCTTATATGGGCACTGATTTAGCTTCTAAACGTGGTTTCTTATTCAATTACAATCAAAAAATTTACAAGCGATTTGCGGACTTCAATGATTACCAAACTGTTGTTGTTCTCGATATCACTCAAAAAACAGAGGCTGATGATTTAATTCGAGAATTAGCAGCAATCACAGATACCAGTGCATGGAAATTTGTCTTTTCAACTGAAAGTCAAATTCAAGAACACTTTGCAACCCTTGATGTTCCTTTTAAACTCAATGAGAATTCAGCAACCAACCAACTCTTCATTATTGATAAAGAACGTAATCTCAGAGGGCGTATCGATGATGAAGATCAAGGATTAAAATATGGATACGATTGTTCTAAGGTGGCCGATCTCAACAATAAAATGGAGGATGATGTAAAGATTATTCTCGCCGAATATCGTTTAGCTTTAAAAAAGAACAATGCCGAGTAAAACTAATAAACAGCGAAAATTTACTCTGATTTGGGTTTCAGCAATTACCATTGTATTCGGTGTATTGGTTATTCCAAGCATTTTAAATCGAATTAAAAACGATAGCGTCACAGACCAAAGAAGAGCCATTGGAACTTCGGATTACATGTACGCTCAAAATGAGAAATTGACCTATGTGTTAAACGCTGGGGAACCTCGTCAAATGCCTCCTTTTAAACTTATCAATCAAGACAGTTTAGAGGTGGACAGTTCGAGCCTGTCGGGTAAGATTGTAATCTTGGATTTCTTCTTTACGACCTGTCCTACGATTTGCCCAATAATGAGTAGAAATATGGCACTGCTTCAAGACGAATTTAAAAGCAGTCCTGTAGAACTGATCTCTATAACGATCAATCCTCGGTATGATAAGCCAGAAGTCCTAAGGACATATCTGGAAAATTACGGAACCTTAAATTCCAATTGGAATTTATTTACTGGAGACCGTGAACGTATCTATGAAATTGCCAGAGAAGGATTCTATTTATATACCGAAGAAAACGATGAAGTCGCCGGAGGATTTGAGCATTCAGGAATGTTTGCTTTAATCGATAAGGAAGGTTATATCAGATCACGATCTGATGAATACGGAAACCCAATAGTTTATTATCGGGGTTCGGTCGCAAAAGATGTTGGAGTAAATAGTGATGGCGAAGAAGAACAAATAAGTATTCTTATAGAAGACATACATAAATTGCTAAAAGAAAACTAAAATGAAAAACGAAAAAAGAGTAAACCTAATTATCAATATCGTTTCCATAGTAATTCCTGTTGTGGTCGCCTTATTGTTTCAAGTAAAATTACCGAATGTGGAACCTTTGACGTTCTTACCGCCGATTTACGCGTCTATAAATGCGTTAACGGCTGTTCTTTTAATTTTTGCTCTAAGAGCAATCAAATCTGGAAATAAAAATTTACATCAACGTTTAATCAATCTTTGTATGCTGGCTTCACTGTTGTTTTTAGTTATGTATATCGCTTATCACATCACTTCGTCTCCAACGACATTTGAAGGAAGCCAGGCTATTAAGTACGTGTATTACTTTGTGCTTATTTCACATATATTGCTTTCAATCATTATAGTTCCTTTGGTGTTAAAAACCTATTCTAAGGCCTATTTAAATGATTTTGTTGCGCACAGAAAGCTCGCTAAAATTACTTTTCCGATTTGGTTATATGTAGCCGTAAGTGGTGTAATAGTTTACCTTATGATTTCACCTTATTATGTTTAAAAAGTTAGGTCGCCTTTTATTTATACTACTGTTTTTCTGTTATCAGTCGTCCACTTACGCGCAATGCGCCATGTGTAGAGCTGTACTTGAGAGTGAAGGGAATCAATCCACGGCAGAGGGCATTAACGACGGTATCGTCTACTTAATGGCTGTTCCTTATATTTTAGTTGGTGCCGTGTTTTTTGCAGTGTACCGCACCTTAGTATTGCGCAAAAAATAGGCTTTTCAAAAACGAGCACAGCCTTTTACAAATTGCATTTAATAAGGAAAATTTACGAGCAGATGCATATTTCTTGTTAAACAAAAAGCTACCTTCTAAGGTAAATCTTCCACTTATTTTACTCCTTGGAAATTTGAAAGAAACAGGACATTATGTAGTCTTATACAAGCTTGAAAATAATTATATCATTTGGTTAGATCCTGCGATTGGAGAGCTTGTTTACCTGTCTAAAGAGGTGTTAAAAACGCTTTGGACAGGTGTTTATCTTGAAATAAAAGTTTAAAAATTTTGTTTAATGATGTAACAATTTCGCATTTTTGCAGTCTTAAAAAAAAGAATCCAAAATAGGCTATGATAAAAATCGAGAACCTGCATAAATCTTATAAGATGGGCAGCAATTCTCTGCATGTGTTAAAGGGAATAAATTTTAAGGCTGAGGCAGGAGAATTAGTTGCGATAATGGGGTCTTCAGGATCTGGAAAATCTACCTTTTTAAACATTTTAGGAATGCTCGACGAGGCAGATGAGGGTACTTATACCCTTGATGAGGTCAAAATAGAAAAACTTGACGAGACGAAAGCTGCTGAATACCGCAACAAATTCCTCGGATTTATTTTTCAATCGTTTAACCTCATTAATTATAAATCTGCAGTTGAAAATGTAGCCTTGCCTTTGTATTATCAACGGGTACCTAGAAAAGAGCGTCTACAAAAGGCCCTGTCTTATCTCGAAAGAGTGGGGCTCAAACCATGGGCAAATCACCTTCCGAGTGAATTGTCTGGAGGGCAAAAGCAGCGTGTTGCTATAGCTAGAGCCATGGCTGCGGAACCTAAGGTGTTACTCGCAGATGAACCGACAGGAGCCTTAGATAGTCAAACCTCTTATGAAGTCATGGATTTAATTCAAAAAATCAATGATGAAGGAAATACCATTTTAGTCGTTACTCATGAAAATGAAATCGCGCACATGTGTAAACGTGTGGTGTATTTGAAGGACGGTGTAATTGTTGAAGACAAGAAAGTAGAACAAGTTAGGGCCTCTCAGTATGTTAAGTAGAGATACCTGGAAGGAAATATTTGATACTATTCGTAAGAATAAACTAAGGACTTTTCTTACTGGATTTACCATGGCAATTGGAATTCTTATCGTTGTGATTTTGGTAGGGTTCACCAATGGGCTTCAAAATACATTTCAAGAATTTTTCGGCGATGATTCGACCAATACATTTTTCATTTTCCCTGGGAGAACATCAATGCCCTATAAAGGTTATAAATCTCAAAGAAGAATAGAGTTAGATAACAGCGATTTAGAAGATTTATCAAATAATTTTGCGCTTTTTATCGATTACATTACTCCGCGTATCAGCAGAAGTAGTAATGTGAGTTATAAAAATGAATCTAATAACTACACCAACAGAGGTGTGGCTCCTTCGCATCGAATTAATGAAAAAACCATTATGATGAAGGGTCGCTACATTAACGAACTGGACATCAAACAAAAAACTAAAAATGCTGTCATCGGTAGGCTGGTTGAAATTGACCTCTTCAACGGAGAAGATGCGTTGGGTAAATTCATTTCCTTAGGCAATAGTATTTTCAAGGTTGTTGGAGTATATCAAGATGATGGAGGTGATAACGAGGAGCGAATAATTTATATTCCTTATACTACAAGACAGCGCATTGAAAAGGGGAACGACAAACTCAATGAAATCATCATTGGTTTTAAACCGTCTATTGGATATGCCGGGGCCCTTACTCTAGAAAAGAATGTCACCAAGTTTTTGAAAGAGAAAAAATTTATCGCCAGAGAAGATCGTTCTGGAATCTTTGTTCGAAATCTGGCTGAAGAACTCAAGCAAACTCAACAATTGGCAACGGTTTTAGGGTTAATTGCACTCTTTTTTGCAGTTGGTACAATTATTGCCGGAATTATTGGAGTTAGTAATATTATGATTTTCGTCGTTAAAGAGCGAACAAAAGAAATCGGTATACGAAAAGCATTAGGTGCAACACCTAAAATGGTAATCAGTACGATTTTAATCGAAGCGATAACCATCACTGCCTTATCTGGTTTTTCTGGAATGCTTTTAGGTATTTCAATTTTACAAAACTTGGGGGAGCAATTAGAGGACTATTTTATTAAAAACCCATATATAGATCTTGGATTTGCCATTTCGGCAACTGTAGTTCTAATTGTATTTGGGACCATAGCAGGCTACGTTCCTGCAAAAAGAGCAGCGAGAATTAAACCAATTGTAGCACTAAGAGACGAATAAATGATAAGCTTTTTATTACAAAGAGATACTTGGCAAGAAATCTTTAGTTCGATCGGAAAAAACAAAATCCGAACAGGATTAACGGTTGTTGGTGTTCTATGGGGGATTTTTGTTTACATCGCAATGTCTGGAGCTGCAAAAGGATTAGACAACGGTTTTGAAAGAGCATTCGAAAGTGTAGCTAAGAACAGTCTTTTTGTCTTTGCACAGTCCACCTCTAAACCTTATGGCGGATATAAGACCGGCAGAAGATTAAGTATCACTTTAAGCGATGTTGAAACTTTAAAAAAGCGAATTGCAGAAATAGATATTATAGCTCCTCGAATTGTAAAAGGTATTTTTGGAGGTTCTCCTGCCTTGGTGGTAAGAGGTCAAAACACAGGTAATTACGCCGTATATGGTGATTATCCAGAATACACAAAAATTGCCACCAAAGAAATTTATCAGGGTGGTCGATACATCAATGAGAAGGATATTGAAATGTCGAGAAAGGTTTGTGTCATCGGAGAGCGCACTCAAAAAGAACTCTTTGATGCTGATGAAAACCCTATAGGAGAGTACATAAGGATTGACAATGTCTATTTTAAGGTGGTAGGTATTCACAAGTTTGTTCCTGGAGGAGGATTTGAGAATGATAGTGATGTATTTATTCCCTTTTCCACCTTTAAGAAGTTGTACAATACAGGAGAGAAAATAGGCTTTATGGCCATTGCCGCCTACGACGATGCTGATGTAATTCAAGTAGAGAAAGACGTAAAAGCCGTTTTAAAAGCAATTCATAAGGTAGATCCAACAGATGAACGTGCTTTCGCCTCTTTTAATTTGGGTGAAGTATTCGGACAGATTATGGGGTTTGCTAATGGGCTTAGTTTCTTGTCTTTAATTATCGGAATCGCCACCATTCTAGCTGGAGTAGTTGGAATTGGAAATATACTTCTGATTTCTGTAAAGGAGAGAACTAAAGAATTAGGGGTGCGAAGAGCTCTAGGAGCAACTCCTGCAGAGGTGCGAAATTTAATTTTATTAGAGAGTGTTTTTCTGACTGTCATATCCGGTATTGTGGGTATTGTGCTAGGGGCTATGGCCTTAAGCACACTTAACTATTACACGCTTGACACCGATTTTCCATATACCAATCCAACCGTTGAGATTCAATATGTGGTTGGTGCATTGTTTTTGATGGTTTTTTTAGGAACACTAATTGGATTAATACCGGCTCAAAGGGCGGTGAGTATAAAGCCTATTGAGGCATTAAGAGAAGAATAATTAACGTTTAGAACTAGAATAAGATGAAAGTAATTTTAAGATGGACTTTAATAATGGTCGTAGTAATTGGAGTTTTATGGGCAGGAGCCTTTTTTGTAAAATCCAATAGTAAAGCTGCTATAACATATGATACCTATAGTCCGTTTTACGGAACTATTGAACAAAAGACTGTGGCCACAGGAAAGGTAGTACCAGAAGATGAGGTTGAGATCAAGCCGCAGATTTCAGGTATTGTAGATAAAATTCTCAAGGAAGAAGGAGACCAGGTAGTTGCAGGAGAATTGATAGCCGTCATTAAAGTTGTACCCAACGAGCAAGCGCTTAATTCTTCTCAAGGTCGAGTTCGAAATGCAGAATTGGTTTTGAATAATTCTAAAATTGAATATGAACGCAACAAAGCTCTTTTTGATAAAGGAGTGATTTCTAATCAAGATTTTATTAATCTTCAGTTGTCTTATGAAAGAGCTAAACAAGAGCTTCAAAACGCTAAAGCTGATTATCAAATCATAAGACTAGGGTCAGCAGGGGGTTCTTCTTCAGCAAACACAAACATCAGAGCTACTGTTGATGGAACTATTCTCGAGATTCCTGTCGAGAAAGGATATCAGGTGATTCAAGCAAATAACTTTAATGCTGGAACAACTATAGCGACAATTGCAGATTTGAAAAACATGGTTTTTGAAGGAAAAGTTGATGAAGGAGAGGTAGGTAAGTTAGCCGTAGGAATGCCGTTAAAGATTAGTTTGGGAGCTGTAGAAGACAAAGAATTAGATGCTCAATTAAGATTTATTGCACCTAAGGGGATAGAAGAAGCGGGAGCTGTTCAATTTAAAATAGAGGGAGATGTAGAAGTAGGAGATGAGTTTTTAGTTCGTGCGGGTTATAGTGCGAATGCTTCATTAGTTTTAGAACGTAAAGAAAACATATTAGTCATTCCAGAAGCTCTTTTGCAGTTTGATCGTACAACCGAAAAGCCATACGTTGAGATAGAAACTGGAGAACAGCAATTCGAGAGAAGAGATATAGAAGTAGGTATCTCAGATGGAATTAATATTGAAGTCTTAAGTGGAGTAGAAGAAAGCGACAAGATTAAAGAGTGGAATAAGACTGAACCTATCAAAATAGGAGAAGAAGAAGTAGAAATTACCGTCTCAAATTAATAATTATGAAGAAAATACTAGTAGCATTATTATCGCTTTGCATATACAGCACTTCATCGGCTCAAATGAAAAAAATGGGACTGCTAGAGTGTGTGATGTATGCCCTAGAAAACAATATTAGTATAGCGCAGTTTGAATTAGATCTTGAGAACGCAGCTTTGGCCGAAAAAGATGCCTTAGGAGGTATGCTGCCAAGAGTTAACGGATCTATCTCACTCAATGAGAGTAAAGGTTTAATCTTAGATCCTCAAACACAAACCAATACAATTGGAACCATTTTATCTGGAAGTGCAGGTCTTTCCTTCGGCTATACCATATTCGATGGATTGAGAACGATTAAAAGGGCTCAGCGCGCTCAGCTGAATTCATTAGCTACGCAGTACAGAGTTGCAGATTTAAAAGATGATATCAGTCTTGCAGTCGCCAATGCCTATTTGAGAGTAATCTCGAGCAAAGAGTCTTTAAAGGTTGCACAGGCGCAGTACAAAATCACAGAACAAGATTTAAAACGAACTCAAGAACTCGTAGCTTCAGGAGTAGTTCCAAGGGGCGATTTGTTAGAAATAGAAGCAACTGCAGCGAATCAAGAACAACAGGTGGTTAATGCAGAAAACAGTGTTATTATTTCTCGAATCAATTTGGCACAATTACTTCAAATCACCGATTACGAAAATTTTGATATCGCAGACGAGTCTTTTGAAGTACCAAGTTCAACCATTCTTGAACAGTCAGCAAAATCAATATTTAACAAGGCACTTACTTTTAGAAATGACATTCAAGTTTCTAAATTTAATGTGGCTTTAGCACAGCAGGATTACAAATTAGTAAAAGGGCAACTCTACCCAACCCTAAATGCTTTTTTAAATTACAATACGTTTGCAAGTGATCAGTTTCGTTTAGAGCCTAATTTAAATGAAAATCCTGCAGACCCAACCGATGACTTTTCATTGGTTAGACCAGATGTCATTACACAATTGTATACCAACGATGGAATCAATTACGGACTATCTTTGAACATACCGATATTCAATGGTTTTTCCACTTCAAACAATGTAAAAAGGGCAGAGATTAATGTAAAGAGATCTGAGCTTCAGTTCGAACAGGCTAAATTGGATTTAGAAAATACCGTAAACCAAGCCTATGTTGATGTAAAGAGTTTTGCTAAAGCTTATGAAGCAGCACAAAAGACACTTGAAGCAAGAAGACTAGCCTATCAATACGCTAAAGAAAGATTTGATGTAGGGCTGATGAATGCCTTTAATTTCAGTCAAGCACAAGCCAGGCTTGATAATGCTGAAGCTAATGTTATTCGTACCAAATACGATTATATCTTTAGGCTTAAGGTATTGGAGTTTTACTTTGGATTACCCTTAGCAGAATTACAATAGTATTTAACATTAAATACGCCCAATTTCATGACGATTCTTTGTTTTGATACTTCAACCAAAAGTTGTTCAATTGGCTTGTTTAACCATAAGCATTTGGTCGACACTGTCGATATTCTAGATGAGAAGTATGTACACAGTGAAAAGTTACATACCGAAATTGAGGGCTTGTTGAAAAAAAATGCTAAGGATATTTCTGATTTAGATGCTGTAGCTATTGGAAAAGGTCCGGGTTCATACACTGGGCTTAGAATAGGAGTTTCTGCGGCAAAAGGAATTTGTTTTGCTTTGGATATTCCCTTAGTTGCCATTGACAGTTTGAAGATATTAGCCCATAGTCAAAAGGCTTCAATGAGACAAGAGGAGTTGGTTTTACCTATGTTTGACGCCAGAAGAGATGAAGTTTTTTTACAGCTATTGGACGAAAACTTCAATTCGGTATGGCCAACACGAAGTCAAATTCTTGACGAATCATTTTACAGTGAACTCGAAGCAATTGATAAGCCTATAATCATCTGTGGTGACGCATCGATTAAGGCAGAGGAATTACTTGGTAATTTTGGACCTTTAGACCAACTTGAGTTTAAACACAATGAGCATCCATTAGCGAGTTATATGGGCGAAATTGCCCAAAGGTATTTGCAACAAAATAAGGTAGAAGATCTGGCGTACTTTGAGCCCTTTTATGGCAAAGATTTTCAGGCCATTCCTTCAAAAAAATAAGCTTAATCTGTTTTAAATTCTTCAGAAACCATAACCTGATGAGGGAATGGTATTTCTATTCCATTGGCATCGAAGGCCAGTTTCGTCGCTTCTATGATGTGAAATTTTACAGTCCAAAAATCTTCTCGTTTGGTCCAATACCTGAGACTCAAATTCACAGAAAAGTCTCCAAGCTCATCGACTACACACATTGGTGCGGGTTCGTCTAAAACCAATTCGTGATTTTCACACAACTCAAGAAGAAGTTCTTTGGCTTTTTTAAGGTCGCTGGTATACCCAATTCCTATTTTAAAATTATCTCTTCGATTGGCCTCTGAACTGTAATTGACAATGGATCCATTTGACAAAGAACCATTGGGAATGATTACTTCCTGGTTCCCAAAGGTGTTGAGTTTAGTCGAAAATACGGTGATCTGTTTTACACTTCCCTCAGTGCCCTGAGCAGAAATCCAGTCACCCACCTTGAATGGCTTAAAAACCAGAAGTAAAATACCTCCTGCAAAATTCGATAGAGAACCTTGAAGTGCCAGACCAATGGCCAAACCTGCAGCTCCTAAGATTGCAATTAATGAAGATGTTTTCACTCCTAATTGGGTGATTACAGTCACAAAGAGCAGTACTTTGAGCGCATAGTTTATAAAGTCTTGAACGAACTGAACCAAAGTTGGGTCGTAGGTTCTAAGTCTGAAAAATTTAGAAATCCAATGGTTGATTATTTTGATGACCCACCAGCCAATAACAGCTATGAGTAATCCAAGGAAAATATTGGGTAGAATAATCCAAAGGTATTCTATGGCAAACTCTAAATGTCGTTGGTAATCTTGTAATATTTTTGAGACTTCGTTTTTCATATCCGTTTGAGGTTTTAGCCGTTAGTAGCTACGACTTGTTGAATTTGATCTCCAAGCATATTTTTTAACATGGTTTCAATTCCATTTTTTAAGGTAAAGGTTGAGGACGGACATCCAGCACAAGCACCTTGTAAAAGCACGAAAACTGTTTTGGTTTCGGGCTCGTATTTTTCAAATTGAATATTGCCACCATCACTGGCCACAGCAGGTTTCACGTATTCTTCAAGTATGGATATGATATTTTTACCCAGCTCTGTTTCTGCTGAAGGATGCACTGTCAAAGTAGCGGGTGTTTCTTGCTCAGTATGAGAAGAAGAACCCCCTGGTGATTGATTTTTGGTGTCAACGGCCTCTTGTCCACTGCTTAAAAAATCTTGAATTTGATTTCTTAACTCTACTTGGATTTCAGCCCATTCAATTTCTTTTATTTTGGTTACCGAGATGTAATTTTCATCAAAAAAGACCTGCTTGACAAAAGGCATATTGAAAAGCATTGTAGCAAGAGGTGCGTGCTTGGCCTCGGCGGGAGAGGTAAACTCAAATAAATTGGGTACAATTTTTCTATTGGCCACAAACTTCATGACCTCAGGATTAGGGGTGCTCTCCACATAAATCGAAGTAGCCTGTTCTTTTTTGGTATCCCCTTCATCTACAATCACTAATTCGTCATTTAAGTAGTCCACCAGTTTTTGGGCCAATAAATGCTTTACATCATCCCATTCAGCAATATCGTACTTGGCAATGGCGATAAAATCACTCGCGATAAATACCGATTTTACAAAGGGGAGGTAAAACAGTTCAGTTGCCAATGGCGAATTCTTGGCCTCGTCAATATTGTGGTACTCATACTGACCTTTAACCAAAAAATGATTGCTTTCAAATTTCAGTATTTGGGGTTTGTCAGTAGCTTTTACTGTAATTGTGTAATCCATGCTGCAAATTTACATCAAGGGGTGCAAATATGATGCCTATAGGCTTGCTATTTAACCTTTTGAATTCATTTTTTCGACAATTGTCGACAGAGTTTTCAAATCAAAAAAATACTTGAATATCTTTGCTTTAAACTCCTCCCAAATGAAACGGATATATTTTGTGCTTGTCCTTTGTGCGCTTAAAGCTTATCCGCAATTTCATGCCCCAGTAAATCGCGACTACCTCACCACTAAAAACTATACGGTTTTTCCAGCCATTTCTGGATTAGCCGTTGGAGGTCAGGCACATCTCTCTGTCCGAAATCTAATGTTTACCAACAAAGAATTGGCAAACAAAGATTACTTAAACATTATAGGTGCGGCAGATGTCAATTTTGAATTGCCAACCGCCTTTGAATGGAGTGCCCATCATCGCATATGGGATCGAACAGGAATTAGTTTTGCGGTATATAACGATACAAGGAATTTTCCTTCTATTTCAAGGGTTTCCACCGGTCTGTCTAGAGCATTCTTCTTTGGCAACAACATTAGAACTATTCGTAGGTTAGCTGTTGGAGTACGAATGAATTATTTAGCCCTACGCTATCGTATTTTCGATCAGACAGGATTCACCTTTTTAGGAATTGACGATAGAAGAATGACCTATGATGTAGGGATTTCCTTTGTTGCTAATGGATTTTATATTCATAGTATATTCAACAACATTAGTGCAAAGAGAGCGGGATTCTATGATTTTGACAGTGCCTCGCCTCAATTCGCTATACAAGCAGGTCTTGTTCGAAGAGCTAACTCCGTTAAATTTGAACCTTCTCTGATGTTTCAAACAGGTTTTATTCCCGAAAATTCTCCCTATAAGCCCAGATTTTTGCCTTATACCTTGGATTTAAATTTTAAGGCCTACACCTACATTAAAACCAATGTGATCTGGGGAGCACTTTCGTATAGAACAGCTCCTGGATACGACAATAATGATGTAAGAGAAATAGACTTTAATGAAACTACCACCGTAGACTTTTCAAAAATTTACGAAGGTAGTTTTTCATCAGTTTCATTTTTACTCGGATTTCAAACCCCAAAATGGATGTTTGCTTACACCCTAAGTGTTCAAAATGCATTCGACAGTTTTTATCAAAGCCAATTCAGTCAAAACGAGTTGTTAATTCCAGGGGTAACTTATCATCAGTTCACCATAGGAATGAAGCTCAGCGGAAACGGCATGCGCTATTATGAAAACTCCATCAATTCGGCATCACCCTTTTATTAAACTACACTAGAGACTTTAAGTATATTTGTGCCATAATTTTAATCACCAATGCTCATAAAAAGTGTTCGGGGGTTTACCCCAGTGGTCCCAGAAAGTTGTTTTGTCGCAGAGAATGCCACCCTAATTGGCCAGCTGAGTATGGGAGAAAACTGCAGTATTTGGTACAACGCCGTACTTAGAGCAGATGTACACTTTATCAAGCTCGGTGATTCAGTGAATATTCAAGACAATGCTGTCGTGCATTGTACGTTTGAAAAATCTCCTACAACCATAGGTAATTTTGTTTCAGTCGGCCATAACGCCATTGTACACGGCTGTACGATAGAAGACAAGGTTTTAATTGGTATGGGCAGTATTGTGATGGATGATTGTATTGTAGAATCTAAATCAATCATTGCTGCAGGAGCGGTATTGACTAAGGGTACTCGAGTATCTTCGGGTTCAATTTACGCTGGAATTCCTGCAAAAAAAATAGGTGAAGTCAGCCCTGACCTCCAAAAACACGAAATAGAACGAATCGCCAATAATTATAAAACTTACGCTTCTTGGTTTAGAGAGGAGCAAGAATAAACACAAAGTAAACATGAAAGCATATGTATTTCCTGGTCAAGGAGCCCAGTTCACTGGAATGGGATTAGATCTTTATGAAAACAGCGCCCTGGCCAAAGACTTATTTGAATCAGCTAATGCTATTCTTGGATTTTCAATCTCGAAAACAATGTTCGAAGGAACTCCAGAGGAATTGAAACAGACCAAAGTAACCCAGCCTGCTATTTTTATCCACTCGGTTATTATTGCCAAACTTCTCGGCGAAGATTTTAAGCCAGATATGGTTGCCGGCCATTCTTTAGGGGAGTTTTCAGCCTTGGTTGCTGCAGGCGCATTGAGTTTTGAGGATGGATTGCGTTTAGTAAGCGAACGCGCACAAGCGATGCAAGAAGCTTGTGATGTCGAAAAAGGAACTATGGCGGCAATTTTAGGACTAGAAGATCAGGTGGTTGAACAACTCTGTGAAGAACAACAAGGCGTCGTAGTTGCGGCAAATTACAATTGTCCAGGTCAGTTGGTTATTTCAGGCCAATGGGCTGCGGTTGAGGCGGCATGTGAATCCGCTAAAGAAAAAGGAGCTCGACGAGCGCTATTATTACCTGTTGGGGGAGCATTTCACTCTCCACTGATGCAGCCAGCAAGAGAGCGCTTAGAACAATCTATTCAGAACACCAATTTTCAGAATCCGATTTGTCCGGTTTACCAAAATACCATTGCAAAAGGGGTTGACAATGCTGCTCAAATCAAGACAGAACTTATTGCTCAGTTAACCTCCGCGGTGCGTTGGACACAGAGTGTACAAAACATGATCGCTGATGGTGCGAATGAATTTGTCGAATTGGGTCCAGGAAAGGTTTTGCAAGGTTTAGTTAAAAAAATAGACCGAGCTGCAAACACCTCTTCGGGAAACCCTTTAGGTGAATTGTAAATACAAATAATACAGGGCGAAAACGCCTAAGAAAAACATTCCGACATAGGTCAGTAGAATCATTTGCTTGCTTGGTCGGTGTTCAGGATTCATTTCTTCTCCTTTGATGTTTTTGAGATTCATATAGCCAATGATAGGCGCAAAAACAAATGAGGTTGAGGTTGCCAGCGCCACTAGGAACATCATGTTAGAGGAGAAAACATTGATCACAATCCAGTTGATTACACCCAGAACAATAACCATCATTGCAAACTGAAGTTTTACAGCAGAATTTTTTTTGGGAATCCATTTGAGTTCATGCAATACTTCATTGCTAACTCTCGCAACAGCATCATGAGCAGTCATACAGGTGCTAAACATTGTCGCGAATGCTGCTGTAGCAATCAGCACATAAGCCCAGTTGCCTAATTGTACGGTAAATAGTTCTACTAAATCATTTGCAAATGCTACACTGCTTTCTGATAGTTGATTCCCACTGCCATAAAGGGTGTAATATCCCATGATTAAAAAGAAAAAAGCCAATACTGCGGTCAGCCAGTAACCCGTATCAAACTCTCTCATGGCCTGAACGAAATTGGGTTTAAAGGTTTTGGATTTCATTTTTTCTAAGCTCCACATACTGACCCAACCAGAAGCTTCTACGGCGGTTGGCATCCATCCCACCAAACTGATCAGAAAGAGTACACCCACCTTGTCAAACCATTGAGGTGCTTCGAAAGTATCGATAAGGGGAGCTTTACCGTCGTTGACTACCATTATGGTTGTAGCCAATAAGGCAAAAAACAAAACGCTAATGATGATTTTTAAGGCCTGTTCTAAAAATTTATAACGCCCAATGACCAGTAGTGCGGTAATAAACACAAATAAGCCTGCAGAGATGTATTCCAAAGGAACTTCATTCCATTTCATCAAGTTTGCCAATAAGCCGGTAGTCACACTGTAGAGCGCGGATAAAACAGTAAACGTGCTGACCAAGGTAATGAGTCCGTAGAGGTAGAGGTAAGTTTTTCCTCTTTTCGAATAGCCCTCAATCAAAGAGGTTTCTGTGGATTGCGTATAGCGCACTCCAAATTCGAAGAAAGGATATTTTAAAATATTAGCAAGTGCAATAGGTATAGCCATCAATATGCCATAGGTTGCTCCTGCCTTGGTTGAAAGCACTAAATGTGAGGTTCCAATGGCCATTGAGGCAAATAAAATCCCTGGGCCAAGGGCTTTTAAAAAAATCTTGATTTTCGAATTGCTCATGTGTTTTCTATTGGTCTGTTTAGAGTCTCAAGCTATTAAAAAAATATGAAATAATTTTGCGGATGCTATTAAGTAATGAGCTGTTATGAAAAAGATAGAATTCAGTAAGGGTTTAAAAGTCTTCCTCGCTGCCTTAATCGTGGTCTGTATCGTTTACGCTTTGGGTCCGAAACCCAAGCTTACCGAAGACAAGCGGTTGCCTAAAGTAGAGGTGTCAATTGAGACTATAGAAACCTATATTGACCAAAGAGAACGAAAGGTACAAGGCTTAAAGCCTGATAACGAATCCGAAATCATTTGGGCCGATCAAGCAGGGGTTAAAACCAAGTACAGTATCGTTTATCTGCACGGGTGGTCAGCCTCAAAACAAGAAGGTGCTCCCGTTCATTACCGTCTTGCCGAAACATTTGGTGCTAATTTGTATTTACCGAGATTATATGCTCATGGTATTGAAAAGCAAGTTCCTTTTGAAGAGCTGACCGCAGATAAATTGATTCAATCGGCAAAAGAGGCCATAGCTTATGGACAACTTTTAGGCGAAGAACTTATTTTGGTTTCAACATCAACGGGTGGGTCACTGGCCCTCTACCTCGCTTCAGAAATTGAAAATTTAAAGGCCGTCGTACTCTATTCTCCTAATATTGAAATTTACAGTTCTACAGCTAAGATTTTAGATAAACCATGGGGCGCTCAAATTGCAAAAAAAATTCAAGGGTCTGACCAGTTTTATCCAGATGTTCCACAACGAAGAAAACCCTATTGGAACGATCATTACGCCGTTTCGGCCCTCCCTGAACTTCAAGCTTTTTTAAGTGCACATATGAATGAGGCTACCTTTAAAACGGTAGACGAACCCCTATTTTTAGGATACTACTATAAAAATGAAGAGGAACAGGATAAAGTAGTGAGTATTGATGCCATGCTTGAGATGTACGAACAAATAACTACACCAGAGTCAAAAAAATATAAGGTGGCCTTTCCAGAGGCGGGAAATCATATTATTGCGAGCCCTTTGGCTTCTGCTGCAGTCGAAGAGGTGTATCAGGAGACTACCCAATTTCTAATTAATACCGTGGGTCTTGTAGTCGCCTCTCCAACAGATAATAAACGCAACAATGCCGAAGACTACCCTCAGTTGTAGTAAAACACCAACCAAATATGCAATCCGACGCCCACAACCAGTAGTGAAACACCTATAATGTGTAAGCTCAACAAAAAATTGAGGACCCTAGATTTTGACTTGTAGGTGTACTCCAGAAGTAATCCAACGAGCTGATTAAAGAGGTATAATCCCGCCAAGGCCAACAAAAATCCATATTCAGGTTTAATCGCATGAAAGTAAAAAACGACAGGACTGAAGAGACCGATTTTGTTATGTTGCTTTAATTTTCTGTCGAATTCAGCCTCTTTTAAATCAAAGAAGTACCGCTGTACAGGAAGCATCCATTGACTTAAAAACAATCCGAATAGCAAAAAACCTGTACTGTTTTTATACCAATCATTCTCTTGTAGTGATTCTAGGGGCTGCCAAGACCAATTCATTTCGTATTGAATGAGGTACAAAAGCAGTAACGAGAATCCTATGAATCGTTGTTTAAAACTCATCGAGTCGAATCATGTAGTCAGCAATAACCGCTGCAGTTAATTGTTGTAATGAGTCTGCAAATCGCTGGCGAGATGGAAGATAATATCCTTTGTCTGGCCAATTTTCTCCAATGTTGGGCTTTTCATTTTGGGTAAACTTTTGTGTTTCCGAGAGGTAATGCGCATAGGTCGTTAGCGCAGCAGTTTGATAGGTTTGAACCCAGGCCACAACTTCATCTGTAGAGAGCGAATCTTTAGGATAAGACCATGTGGTTGCTCCCATAATATCTCCGAGTTTCCAATCATTCTTAGAAGTGTTTGGGTGTTCGTTGTGACAACTCACACATGCCGCTGCAGAAGCGATATCTGGAAACATTGCAATGTGTCGTTCAGAATCCTGATCATAAAAAAACCGAGGATTTCTATCTGCCCTAATTTCTTGAAATTTCTCAGCTTGAATTCCACTAAACTGATTTGATTTTTCAATGGGAAAGTCAGAACCGAGATAAAGTCCAAGAGGGATAGGGTTTTTTTCAATTTCTTGTGAAGTTCCCCTCAGAAAAAGTGCGGGTAGTGGTCCAGCTTCTACTTTTTTATCTTGCCAATCTTCATCAAATTTTAATCCATTTTCTTTTCCCTTTCCGACAATGGCTTTAGTGTAAAGGGTGCGATAGGTATCGTTCAAGTGCGCTACCAATTCAAAAGCTTCTTTAACGGAATAGGTCTTTTTTTCAAGTGCCTTGTCTTGAGATAAAGGCGCTGGAGCGGTGACGAAAAGATATACGTTCAGGGCTATAAAAAGCAGGATAAGAAGGCTGTAGAATAAAGTTTTCTTTGTCATAGTTTATTCGTTTAATGTCGCCATATAGGTTTTAACATCACCAAAAGGATCATCACTTCCACGGTAGTAATCGTTTAATTCTTTTTTAGAAATAGTGTCTTTTATGGCTACAGGAACTTGCATTTCATGATTTCCGTGAAAGTCGTGGCATTGAATGCAGGTATCCCATTTGTTTTGTAAAATTAAATCAGCGTGTTTAAAGTCAATAGGATCATTTTTGATTTCGGTATCACTGTGACAATTCACGCAAAAGTCTACTTGTTCAAATTTCACCCTTCGACCGAGGTGTTCTCCGTGGCAAGTCGTACAATTTTGAGCCTGTATTTGAGCGACAGCCTCTTTAAATCGGGGTTCGTTGAAGCGATGAGTTGGATGTCTGTCATTTGGGCGTTGATGACATTTTAAACACTGCTCGTTATCAACCTTTTTATTTCCAAATGTGGTAAAATCAAAGCTGGCCTGAAGTAATTCTTTGGTATTGTGTTGTAATTGTTGTCTTAGTGTACCATCGGCGCTGCTGTGACACTGTACGCAACTCAAGTCTTCGTGTCCAGTGTTAAGTTCACCCTTGGCCAGAAACACTTCGTTGTCGGGATGCTGAATCGGAATAAGTAATATTAAGGCCAGTAGCATACCTGTTGCGATGAGTAAGTTTCTATCGCTCCAAAGGGATTGAATGAGTGGAATGTCAAAACTCAATTTAAGGTTTGAATCATTCGCTCCTGTTTGGCAGGTCAAGACTTTTCGGTTCTTACTATGCGGAAATACTTCGCCTTTTTTTATGATGGCCTGACAACTTCGACAACTACCAGATTTACAGTTGTGCTGAATAGGAAGTCCGGCATTCAAACAGGCGTCTAAAAGAGTTTGCTGAGCCGCAACAACAATTTGCTTTTGCTCTTTATTTATTTCAACCTCTATTTGCTGTTGAGTCGTTTTTAAGTCTAATTCAATAAAAAACTTTTCAAACTTCAAATGCGTAAGCTTGACCTTAATCTCTTGTAAGAAGATTCTTAAATTATCAATGATGATCGGGGGTCCGCTTGCTAAAAAACAACTATTAGCACTTTTGATTTGATACTTTGCAAAAAGCCCCTTCAAACAATTTACAGTGAGTTGACACTTTTCATAGTCAGGTGAAGAGGTTTCTTCTAAACCGTATATGATTTTAAAATTGGGCCACTGCTTTTGAAGTTGATCCAGTTCTGCTTTATAGATAATTTCTTTTTCATTTTTATTTCCATAAATAAGAATTACATCACCCGTATAATCTTGTTGTTTTAAATGAGCTAACAGATTAAGTATAGGAGTAATTCCACTTCCCCCGCTTAAAAAAACAAATTGCTTATATGCTTTTAGGTCTTTTTTCGAGATAAGAAAATCTCCCTGAGGCTCACTTACTTGGAGTTTATCGCCAATTTGAAACCCATTGATAAGGCGATTCGAAAACCATCCTTTCTCGACTCTTTTTACGGCAATACTAAAAGTGTTTTGTTCGGGCTTGAATTTGCTTATGGAGTAATTTCTGGCCTGGGTCACCTTTTCATCTGAAATTTTAAGTGTGACATATTGACCTGCTTGCGGGTTAAAAGATCTTTTGAATTTCTTAGGCAACTCAAAGGTGAATTCAACACAAAGTGGTGTTAAATTTCGTTTGTCGATGATATTGAGTTCTTTAAAATTCATTTTTATGGCAAGCTCTATAGGAATTGAAACAGGTTTTAAAAATAGCGGTTTCAAAGCGCTCAAACCACTTTTGTTTAACTTTTTAAAATTTAAAAGGAGTTGATTTAAGCTAAGATTTCAATTTGGTCTCCGACATGAATTTGTCCATTATTTCGTTGAACGGCATTCTGACCAAATAAGATTTCATTATTGATTTTGCGATAGCTGCTGAGGGTTTTAAGAGGCTCTTCTCCTTTTACACCTGTTTCAGGATTGACAGTTGTCAACACACAACGTTTACAAGGCTTAACCAAGTCAAAAATAACCTCACCTATTTTAATCGTCTTCCACGAATCTTCTTCAAAAGCTCGATCTGCATCAACAACAAGATTTGGTCTAAAGCGTTTCATGCTCATGGCTTTTGGTAATCTAGAATTTAGGTCTTCAAGCGATTGCTCTGAAATAATTAAAAACGGATAGGCATCAGAAAATCCAGTGATATGTTCAGAGCTATCCTCTTGTTGTTCGACTGAGCGCTTGGTGCTTTCAGGCATATAAACTAGTCTACATGACCTACCCAAAATTGAACTGAACCATGAGTCGAGTTGAGGGTCGACCAAATAAGCTGTACAACGGTCGCTCCAAATCTGTACCTCTACCGAAATAGTGGAATGATTTTCGAGGGGAACTATTTTTTGCGCTCCATCAAACTCCAATTCAATGTGGTTTTGATGCAAACGCGTTTGAAACAAGGCCATTCGCTCTTCTGTGCGCTGGGTGATAAAATTATTGTTTTGGTCGATGAGCATCCATCTTCGATCTAGCCATAGACCTCTATCGTGTACAGGGCAAGACCTGTGCGAAACCCCTTGAATGGATTTAATAGGATACGAATAAAGCGCGCTTAATGTAGGCAATGGATCGTTTCAATTTAACAACTCAAATTTAGTGTAGATTTTGATTTATCGATACAAATGTGATGTTTAACTGAAAAATGGCTTGAACCCAAGAACAGCATTTAAATTGTAAGAAAAAGAAATTTATGATTATTATAGGAACATCGATAGTGACGCTTATAGTGCTAATTATTGCGGCGGTCAGAATCTATTCTGAATGGTCTGTTAATAATAAGATAGGAGAGCTAAGAAACCGATCTTACTGTAAAAGATTACTTATGACAGGAGAATGGACAGAAGATCAATTGGCAGTTATACTTCATCTTCATCCTGATATTGGTGCGATGATGTACAATTCTAAAATCAATACCAGCGGATCGATTTAAGAAACAGTTTCGGTTTGCTGTTTTCTCTTCTTTCGAACAGCTCCAAGTCTAGAATTGTTAGAAGGTTTTTGCAGCTGTTGAGCAGGCTCTAAAATCCACTCCCATCCAAAGAAATCTCTACTGAGTAAAACACTTTTTTCTGCTTGTTTAAAAATGCTATAGTGTTCATTTCTTATACTCAATTCCTCAAGTAGAATAGAGAGACATCGTTCTGCAATTTCACGACTCATTGGATGTCTTTTTCCGTCAATTTCTACAAAATCTAAAAGCCAAACCCGCTGATACGACTTTCCATTTAG
>WTJC01000042.1:0-4705 GCA_011525015.1 Flavobacteriales bacterium | reverse complement strand
CGTCAATTTCTACAAAATCTAAAAGCCAAACCCGCTGATACGACTTTCCATTTAGCTTGACATCTTCTTTGATCATCTGTGTGTTTGTCATGAGATCTTCATCTGTAAGTCCTTTAAGAATAGTCTCATCGACCTTATGAACAATTTCAAATTCATACTCCTGGTCTGAAATTTGAATGCGTTTTATTTCAAATGAAGTATCTGGTAGAATTTGTTGTATAAGTTGCATTTGTTGCTCAGCCTCTTTTAAAGCTCTTTCTTCTTCTTTTCTAAGGATTTCCTCTTGCTTTTCAACAGCGGCTTCTTTTTCTGCGATCAAGTCGTAAAGACTCATTGTTTTTAGAGAGACGAACTTTTCAATTTTGTCTGCTAAATCATTAAAGTTGTATTGTCTAAGTAAACGAACATCGTCGTGATTAAGGCTCCTGTCTTCCTGTATAAATCGCTGTAAAAAATGAAATCTAAATTGTTCTCTTTTATACATTTCTATTCCAATTTCTGGGTATAAGGCATTGACATAAGATAGTTCTTTGTCATTCCAATCCCCTGATTCTAGTAAGTTTTCACAGTAAGCTTTACTTCTGTATTTGTTGTATTTTACTTTTTGTATGCGCTTTGAAGCGAAGTGTACCAGAAGTGAAATCGATAATGTTGTCAATATGACAAATACAATTAAATTGATCATAACAGCGTGAATTAGCTCATATTCTATATACACTTAAAAACGAAAGAGTTTGAGAAATAGTATAGCCTTTCGCTATTATTTCAAATAGAACTAAAATGCACCCGTATGTTGCAATAAATCAATGCTTATTTATTCATCAATTTTAATACCCTGTCTACAGGTAGTTCAGAAATTACGCGGCCCTTTTGGCCTTGAAGCGTTTGAGCAGCAAAGAGTGCATTGATAATCGCTTCTTCAGTGGCCTCTATGGTGGCTAGAAAAACAGGACTAATAGCCTCATTTGTTAAAAGAAGAGGGCGATAGATACTTGATTTCGGACTGTATGGAATAAGGTTTTCTTCTGCCACAGATAGGGCAATAACGTAATCACCACTGCCATTTGAGGCGATACCACCGGTTTTGGCTAATCCCATAATTGCTCTTTTTGCCACTCGTTCTAAATTTCTAGCGTCTAAGGGTGCATCGGTAATAACTACAATCATGCAAGAGCCGTCGGCATTGTTAAACACGTGATCTTGAAATGAAAACTGTTGTAAAGCTTTGCCAATAGGCGCGCCATTTATTTCTAAGACGCCTCCGAAATTACTTTGTACTAGTACGCCTACGGTATAGCCGCCTAATGAGGCCGGTAACACTCTCGATGAAGTTCCTATACCTCCTTTGAAACCAAAACTTATGGTTCCTGTTCCTGCACCTACATTTCCTTCAATGACCTGTTTGTGGCTGGCATTTTCTATGGCAGAGCGCACATGCGCTTTTTGAACATGCATGCCTCTGATGTCATTGAGGTAACCGTCGTTGGTTTCACCTACGACTGCATTTACTGATCTCACGTTTTTATTTTCTTCTTGCTCTAGCGTGTACGAAATCAGTGCCGAGGCAGCCTCTGCCACACTTAATGTATTGGTTAAAACGATGGGTGTTTCGATGTTTCCCAACTCTTTGACTTGAGAATAGCCCATGAGCTTTCCAAAACCATTGGCGATATATATTGCTGCTGGAACCTTATTTTGAAAGATATTTTTTTGGTGTGGAATAATAGCAGTAACTCCCGTACGAATCGAATCTCCTTCAATCAGCGTTGTATGACCCACAGCAACTCCTTTGACATCAGTAATTGCATTGAATGCTCCCGTATTGAAAATTCCAATTTCAATTCCGTAATCTCTAGCCCTTTTTTCTTGAGAAAAGCCAAAGCTGCTAAATAGCAATAACGATAATACTGCAAGGGCTCTATTACTACTCATTAATACTCGTGTTTACCGATTACCCATCCGTTACCGCCTAAGATGTCATCTGCTGAATCTGCGGCATCCTTTTCTAAGGCCGTTCCCATACTGTCATTCCATCGGTTTAGATATCCAAAAAGTGCAACTACACCTAAGATTTCGACGATCTCTCCCTCATCAAAATGTTGACGTACAGCTTCTGCAATTTCATCGTTTACCCCATTAGGAACTTGAGATGCGGCTATGGCTAAATCAAACATAGCCCGGTCTGCTTCAGAAAAGGCCTCGTGTTTTTTGTAGTCCCATAAATTGAGCATGCGTTCCTGTGATGAACCATAGCGTTCTGCAGCCCGTATGGCATGCGCTTCACAATAGCGACATCCAGTGGTCATACTCGAGAGGTAGGCTATTTCTCGTTTCATTGCACTTGTAATGCGCCCTTTGTTTTCCATGACCGCTTGATTCATTTCAACAAACGCATGGGCTATTCGAGGCCTATGCATCATCGTAAAGAGACTGTTTGGAGTGAACCCCAAGGTTTCCTCATAAAAATCGGCCATGGTTTGAGCTTGTTTGGTGGCATTTCGGTCTAAAGGAGAAACTAAAGGTTTTTTCATAGGAGTTAGTTTAAAGATGTGATTTTTTGATTAATGCTCTAAAGCGCAAAGAAGCGAGCATGCCTATAAATGCAAAAATAGCCAAAAGCAGAAACACCAATTGATGGCCCAATAGTCCAGGATAGTTATCCAATAAAACCCCCATTAAGGGTCCCATAAATATATCCGGTGTATAGCCCACAACTGAAATGATACCGACGGCTGTTCCTGTATAGGCATAGGGAATGTGCCCTTCTTGAATAGAGGCGAAGTAAAGTGTTCTTAGCCCATAAGTTGCTAAGGCGGCGATGATGACCGAAAAGATAAAAAAGCCACTTAAGGGTGCGATTACCTGACCGGAGGCAAATAATAAAGCCCCACTTAACAGTAGCATGAATCCTCTTAGAAGCCATTTAGAACTAGACGATTTATCGGCGGCAAATCCTATAATAACGCAAATAATAGGTCGTAAATACATTTGATAAGAACCAATTTTTGCAGCATCAACCTCGTTGAACAACATGATTTCTGCCGCATAGAGCGAAAGTATATCCGTTACCTTATAGCCGCAATACGCACATAGCACAATGACAATTAACAAACCAACTGCTGGAAATCGCGAAACTTTTAAAATGGTTTGAAAGGAGTTGTTTAAAATGAAGTGTTCTTCTTGGCCCTCATGCTTTTTATTTTCCAAAAAGAAAAAAACCAAAATTCCAATGAACATGATCATCGCTGAGGTGCATAAAATCACTGTTCTAAACGCTTCTCTTTTTTGTGTGAATGAGGTGCTGATCACGTCTTCGGGTATGAGAAAGGCAAAAATAAAAATACCTAAAGCTCCGATTGAGGCTGCCACAGCACCGCGTCCACCTTCTAAAAATCCAAAGGCCTTACCTTGACTCGATAAGCCTCCCCAATTTCTTGTGGCTTTAATCATTGCCGACCAAAACAAAAATGTGGTAGAAAACCCCCAGTAGCCATAAAGCCATTGCAGCTGATTAAAGTTGGGAAAGCGGGCTAAAACAAATCCTCCTAAAGCTGTAAGACAAAGAGCAGTTCCCATCAATTTGCGCGGTTCGTATTTGTCAGCTAATGTTCCTCCCAATAGATAAGACACAAGTGCAACAATACCATAGGTAGCATAAAGGGTTCCCAGTTGTAAATTGTCCAATTGGAATACCTCTAAAAAAGTAGGTCTAAAAATGCGCGCCAATAAAAAGGGTAGGGTAAAGACACCTTCTCCGGCAGTCATCAGAAGAAAAATGGTTAAAATCGATTTGAGTTTTGAATTCACTGTGGCCTACTGAATTTCTAGGAGTTCTTTTTCTAAGGCCAAAAGCAATTCTTCGGCTTCTTCTTTAATCGTAGCGACATAGCTTCTATTAGTATTAGTCACTACAATACTCAAACTGATTGCATTTATAAGGTCAAATTCTTGGGAAGGATTAGATAAACCTTTGTAAAATGATTTGTTTAGACTGCTAAAGAGTTCGATCTCTTTTTGGGTATATCCAAAATTTTTGGGTTCAATGACAATAGAAGATTTTATGATGGGAAAAATTTCTTGGTAATACACCAAATCCATATTGGAATTTACTCTGTTGCTGAAATTATTTGAATTTTGATAGTACTTGATGATTTTAGAGGTTAGGGAGTCGTTGTCGATGATGTCGAATTGACCTGTACTTTCGAGTTCGTTGAAGATGGTATTGACTTCAGGGTATTTATTAGAATACATCAGTCTACTCAATTTGTCATTGATCTCATCGATGCTGCTCAAATTTCCTTTCGCCCTAAATTCATTCAAAATAGCGCTGGCATTTGAAATGGTATTATCCGAAAACTTCATATGGTTTTCGAACAGTACAAGTTGCTTTTCTAAATCACTAATGAGCCCAGTTACATAATGTAATTGTCGAACAGAATCATCCTTACGCGAATCCCATTCGTTAATCCAAAAAGAAATCGTGATACCCGCAACAATAACAGCGAATTCAAGCAAATATCTGGTTAGGTATTTCTTCACACTTAAAATGTACAATAAAATAGGACCCTTTCAAAATGGAAGCAGCTGTTCAATTCTTTACAACGATAGACTTCGATGATTTAATGAAAACTAAACATTGATTTCACTTATTAACTTATAGGTTTAACCTACTTTTGCCGCTTAATTTTTTTGAGCCTTGCTATGA
>WTJC01000031.1:7696-15972 GCA_011525015.1 Flavobacteriales bacterium | reverse complement strand
TCAAGGACTTAGAGGGTTTAAGGGTGGTCCCACCTGGGCTCGAACCAGGGACCAACTGATTATGAGTCAGCTACTCTAACCAACTGAGCTATAGGACCTAAATTCATCACAATATACTGTTTTGAATTTCGCTACAGATTGTCAACAAACCTTTCGTTTGAAAGAACAACCTTAAATGTCGTGCAAAGATAATCCAAATCTCAAATTAAAAAAGATTGTAATTGCTGTTGTCGACAGTAATTCGAACTTTCCTTGTCAAAAATTATATAGTCCCAAGAAGGTATAAGTTTTGCAGTATCTTTGGCCTCAGATGGAATCAGAAAGACAAAAAAAGTTTGCAGCCCTCATTCAGAAAGACCTTGCTGAAATTTTACAGCGGGCAGCCCAAGATGGCGGTCTATTAGGAACCATAATATCAGTTTCTAAAGTTCGCGTTACTGTCGATCTATCTATTGCAAAAGTCTACCTCAGCATATTTCCTTCTGGCAAAGCCCAAGAATTAGTTGAAGGAATTAAATCAAATGCCGCGCTCATCAAACACGAAGTTGCACAGCGAACAAGACACCAAATTCGAAGAATGCCAGAGCTGCTTTTCTTTGTAGACGACTCCTTAGATTATATGGAAAAGGTGAACCGTTCATTAAAAGGAGAAGATAACCCTCTTAAAAATCCAGAGCTATTAGCTAAACGAAAAAAGAAGTGAAGGCGCTATTTTACATTGCTCGAAAATACCTTTTTTCAAAAAGCACACAGCGCTCTGTGAACCTGATTAATTACATCACTTTTGCCGTGATCATAATCGGTAGTGCCGCACTATTTATTGTGCTTTCAGCCTTCTCTGGCCTGAGAATCTATAGCCTCAGTTATACGAACAGCTACGACCCTGATTTTCAAATTAGCCCATCCAACGGAAAGTTTATGAAGGTCTCTGAAGCTGAACTTGAAAAAATCAATGCGCTTGATGAAGTGACTTATCTGGCCACAGAGGTTCGAGAAAAAGTCTATCTACAGTTCAGAAATAACAGTACCATCGCCACCATTGTTGGTGTTTCTGAAAACTACACCGAGGTTTCGCCTATTGATGAAGCCCTCTTCTTTGGCAATTGGAATTTAGAAAACAACCTCTCTTCAATCGGCATTGGTCTTTCAAACAAATTAGAACTTCCTATCCTAAATTTTGAAAATCCACTGCAATTATTGGTTCCTAAGGCAGGCAATTTCAACTTTGCCGGTCAAGGCATAGGCAGTCAGCCTTTTAATAGAGCCGGCGTTGTGGTTTCAAGTGTTTTTTCACTCGATGAAGAATCAGACAATAGCTTGCTCTATACCGACATCGCTTTAGTTCAAGATTTGCTCGAATTGCATCCTGAAGAATACACC
Source organism: Flavobacteriales bacterium (assembly GCA_011525015.1). Taxonomy (GTDB): domain Bacteria; phylum Bacteroidota; class Bacteroidia; order Flavobacteriales; family Flavobacteriaceae; genus UBA3478. The sequence goes on along the minus strand of WTJC01000031.1, from coordinate 14,592 downwards.
TCATTAATTGTTCGCACTGATGACGCAGCCAGTTTTAAATCTATTTATCCTAAGCTTAGAGAACTGCTCTCTGAAGAGGTAGAAATCAAGAGCAAAGAAGAGTTCAACGCAGCGCTTTACAAAATGCTCAACACTGAATTCGCCGCAACATACACTGTTTTTACACTGATTTTAATCATCGCCTTGTTCAACTTAACCGGAGCGCTTATCACCATTATCATTGATAAAAAAGAACAACTACGATCAATTGCACAAATGGGGCTGAATATTTCTCAACTCAAATCTGTCTTTTTTGTACAAGGCTTATTTATCAGTGTTTTAGGGGGAGGGATAGGTCTTCTTTTCGGGTCGTTAATCATAGGTTCGCAAATTCAATTCGAATGGCTTAAAATAGCGCCAAGCCTGCCCTATCCTGTGAGTATAACTGTGGTGAACTACCTAATTGTTTTAGTCACCATTTCGGTGCTCGGCAGTATTTCTTCTCTTGTTGCCGCACAAAAAGTTTCGCCCAAGTTGTTGTCTTAGGCCAGTTTGCGAAAATCGAAGTCGGCAAACTCGTGATAAGCTTCATCAAAAGCTTCAAAAACCTCTTGAGCGGTGTCAGACGTCACCATCTTCATGCGGTGAGGTTTAAAATTGGGTATCCCCTTAAAATAATTGGTGTAATGTCTTCTTGTTTCAAAAACGGCTAACTTTTCGCCTTTCCACTGAATAGACATCTCCAAGTGTCTCCTCGCAGCTTCAATTCGATCGAGCATACTCGGGGGTTCTTTGTGAGTTCCCGTTTCAAAAAAGTGTTTTACTTGACCAAAAAACCAAGGGTTTCCAATACTTGCTCTTCCAATCATTGCGCCGTCTAAACCATACTCATCTCGCATTTTAACGGCTGCTTCAGGGCTGTCAACGTCTCCATTTCCAAAAACTGGAATATGCATTCTCTGATTGTTTTTGACCTCTGCTATAGGCTTCCAGTCAGCGTCTCCCTTATACATTTGTACACGTGTTCTACCGTGAATAGAAATGGCTTTAATTCCAACGTCTTGTAAGCGTTCGGCAACTTCTACGATTTGTATGCTATTGCTGTCCCAGCCCAAACGGGTCTTAACTGTTACGGGTAAGCTTGTGTGCTTTACCATGGCTTCCGTTAATTTGACCATAAGCGGAATGTCTCTTAGTATTCCTGCTCCTGCATTTTTGCACACCACCTTTTTTACAGGACAACCAAAGTTGATGTCTATAATATCGGGTTTAGATTGTTCGACAATTTCAACGGCTCTGAGCATAGAATCCATTTCAGCGCCAAATATTTGAATGCCTACAGGTCTTTCTTTTTCGTAAATGTCCAGCTTAATTGTTGACTTTGCAGCGTCTCGTATCAATCCCTCAGAAGAAATGAATTCAGTGTAGACAACATCTGCGCCATTCTCCTTACAAAGTGCTCTAAAAGGAGGGTCGCTCACATCTTCCATTGGAGCCAACAGAAGAGGAAAATCAGGCAGGGCGATATCAGCTATTTTCGTCAACGCTTGAGTTTAAATCGTCACAAATTTAGGTATTAACCTTTATCTTCTAAACGACTGCGCTCACTTTTGTCTAATTGTAAATCTTTTTCGGTCAATTTAAAGTTGCCCAAATTAAATTGTACTCCAAATTTCACGAACTGGGTTTCAGGAACCGTTCTAAAATAATTGTCTTGATTTAAATAACGGCTGGTGTAAAGCGCATTTGCCTTTCCGAGTAAATCTTCAGCGCTGAGACTGAGAACAATTCTGTCGTTGTTAAAGGTCTTACGAAGCCCTACATTCAGCAAAGTAATAGGAGATTGTACATAAGAGCCAAACAGGTATTTTGAAAAATATGAAGCACTGAGCTCAGCTGTGAAGTCTCCTTCCTCATTGAGCACGAAATCATTTTTTAAGAAAGCCAGCACTCCTTGTATTTCATTAGTGTAAGCTTGGTTGTTTGAGGCCTCGGCAATAAAAGTCTCGTCTTCGTAAAACAGCGACAGGTATAAATAGGTTTGCCAGAAATTCGTTACAGCACCGACATAGGTCACATCCAATCCGTATGAATTACTAGACAACACATTTTGCCTGTATTCTCTCAAAAGCCTATTGTCGTTGTCTTGAAAAACCAAATAACTAATGTACTGACCGTTATCACGATAATACAAATCAAAATACCAATTGCTTAAACTCAGGTTCAAGTTTAGGTTGTTTGAAAAGCTTGGCTTTAAGTTTGGGTTTCCTTCTAAAAAATCATTCTCTGTCGAATAGAGGCGAAAGGGGTTTAGATCTTGATAACGCGGTCTGTCTATCTTACGTGCATAATCAATAGTAATAGAACTACTTTCGTTGAGGTAATAACTCCATGCCATCGACGGAAATAGTCCATTAATTTCAAATTCATTGACCTCGCCACTGGCGGATGAAGTTCCTTTAGACAAAGATTGTTCTGACCTCAATCCAAGACTCAAGGCAGATTGGTCCCAACTAAAATCTGATTGAACGTAATAGGCTTGAACCTGTTCTTCATAAACAAAGCGGTCACTTAGCGGGGCTTGACCCGGTGCAGAGGTAAATGAAATTTGAGTGTTGATGTTATTCTCAGAATCAATTACTGCATTCTTGGCCCCCACAGAAAGAAGATGATTCTCTTGAAAGGGCATGGTATAATCCAACTGTTGGATATTGATGTCAATAAGACGATCAGTAGCAAGACTTAAGTCAACCTCGTTTAGCAGTGTGTTAGAAGGATCAGAATAGGTAGAATTTAAGTTTTGGGCTGTGGTTTCGTCAAACAGCGTTTTGTGCACATTTAATTTAAGTTTTGCCTCGGATTGTTCAAAGCCGAGCTCATAAGTAAGGTCGACTGCTAAATTATCCGTAGATCTGATTTCATTTCCATTTGTAAGCTGTATGGAGTCTAAGGCAGAGGAAAAAATAGACGTGCGTTGTGTACTTTGAAAATCTTGGTTTTTGTTGGTGCTATAAAACGACTGTAATGAAATCGTTTGACGGTCTGAGAGTTCATATTCTAAATTAGTACTGAAGAGTTGTGGAGTCGATTTGATATCGAGCTGGTTTTCGGCCACCCACTCTCCTGTTTCGGTGTTGGCCTGTATAAAGCGAATTCCTTTTTCTCCTGTATCTCGTTCTTTTTTTGGATTTAAAGCATAGGTGAAATAAGCACTAAAGCGATTTGATTTATAGAAATGAGCTGAACTCAACTCGTATTTAGGAAAAATCCCTTGAGTATAATTCAGTCTAAGTGTAGATTTATAACCTGGGTTGATATTTGCGCTCGTATTTATATTGACAATGGCCGCAGCCTCAGCGTCGTATTTTGCCGAAGGGTTTGATATGACTTCAACCGATTGAATTTGTGATCCGGACAACACCTTGAGCAGTTGTAGCGTCTCTTCAAAAGACATGGGTACAGCTTTGCCATTGATATAAACTTCTGCCGCCTGGCCCTTTATTTCAATTTGATTTTGGTTGTAAACTACCCCAGGAGTGTTTCGTAAAACATCCCAACTATTACCAGAACTTACAATGGTGTTTTCGACTTCAAAAACCAGCCGATCAGGATAGCGCTTAAGACTTGGCTTCTTATAGGCAACAACCACTTCATCAAGCTCTAATACCGCTTCGGGCAAAACTACTGAACCAAAGTTCGTGTCACTCATGACATCCACAGCAACCCGGTCAGAGACATTGCTCATAAACACGGCCTCTAAAAAGTAAATTCCTTTTTCAACATTTTCAAACCGAAATAAACCCTCATCATCTGCAGAGGTCCCTTTGTAAAAAGTCGAATCCTGAGCCATAAACAAACTCACCGCTGCATAAGGCATTTTTTCTCCCTGATTTTTGGTGATCACCCTACCGTTGAGCTCGTATTGAGCAAAGGCTTTTGTCGCGCACAAAAGCAGAGCAAATAAAAAAAGTAAAAAGGGTTTTTTGGTCATGCGCTATAGGGTTGATGTAAAGCTACTAAATATATTTTCTCAGCCGTAAAAAGATTATCTTTGCGCAGCTAAGAGCTCTGTTATATATTCGCTCTTTACGGCTATGAAAAACATAAGAAACTTTTGCATTATTGCTCACATTGACCATGGAAAAAGCACCTTGGCAGATCGACTTTTAGACTTTACCGGTTCTATTAGTGATCGCGAAAAACAAGATCAGCTTTTAGACAATATGGATCTCGAGCGTGAAAGAGGCATAACGATAAAGTCTCACGCCATTCAAATGCAGTATGAGCACAATGGGGAAACCTACACCTTAAACCTCATTGACACTCCTGGTCACGTTGATTTTTCATACGAAGTTTCGCGTTCTATCGCCGCTTGCGAAGGTGCGCTTCTCGTTGTAGACGCAGCCCAATCCATTCAAGCGCAAACCATATCAAATCTGTATTTAGCCTTAGAAAACGATTTAGAAATCATTCCTGTCTTGAATAAGGTTGACTTGCCCAGCGCTAATCCCGAAGAAGTCACAGACGACATTGTAGATCTTTTAGGGTGTGAAGCAGAAGAAGTAGTTCCGGCAAGTGCTAAAACAGGCTTGGGAATTGAAGATATTTTAACCGCAATCATTGAGCGTGTTCCTGCGCCAGAAGGAGAGCCTAATGGCACACTTCAAGCGCTCGTTTTTGACTCGGTTTACAACCCTTTTAGAGGTGTAGAAACCTATTTTAGAGTGCTTAACGGGTCTATTAAAAAAGGTCAAAAAATAAAATTTATGGCCACTGGCAAAGATTACTTTGCAGATGAAATAGGAACCTTAAAGCTCAAACAAGAACCAAAAAAAGAAATACACGCTGGTGATGTTGGTTATTTAATTACCGGAATTAAAGATGCTAGAGAGGTAAAGGTAGGAGACACTATAACCCTGTCAGAGGCTCCAGCAACCAGTGCTATTGAAGGGTTTGAAGACGTCAAGCCCATGGTATTTGCTGGAATTTATCCGGTAGACACTGAAGATTACGAAGAACTGCGCTCATCAATGGAAAAACTACAGCTCAACGACGCCTCCTTGGTTTTTGTGCCAGAGAGCTCTGCAGCCTTAGGCTTTGGATTCCGTTGTGGGTTCTTGGGAATGTTGCACATGGAAATCATTCAAGAGCGATTGGAGCGCGAGTTTAACATGACTGTTATCACCACGGTTCCTAACGTGAGCTACCACGCCTTTACCAAGAAAGATCCTGATGATATTGTCATTGTAAACAATCCGTCTGATTTGCCAGATCCCTCAAGTTTAGACCGAGTAGAAGAGCCTTTTATCAAAGCCTCTATCATCACCAAATCAGACTTTGTCGGAAACGTGATGTCCCTGTGTATTGATAAACGTGGAACCATCACTAATCAAACCTACCTCACTACTGAACGCGTTGAATTGACCTTCGATATGCCCTTAGCAGAAATCGTTTTCGATTTTTACGACCGTTTAAAAACCGTCTCCAAGGGATACGCTTCTTTTGATTACAGCCCTTTAGGATTGAGAACCTCTAAGCTTGTTCGAGTAGACATACTGCTAAACGCTCAGCCTGTTGATGCACTCTCTGCTTTAGTTCACTTCGACAATGCGCACACCATAGGCAAAAAAATGTGTGAAAAGCTCAAAGAACTCATTCCAAGACAGCAGTTTGATATTCCTATTCAAGCGGCGATTGGGTCAAAAATTATCTCGAGAGAAACCATCAAAGCCTTGAGAAAAGACGTTACTGCCAAGTGTTATGGAGGTGATATTTCTCGTAAACGTAAACTCCTTGAAAAACAGAAAAAAGGAAAAAAACGCATGCGTCAAGTAGGGAATGTAGAAATTCCTCAGCAAGCGTTTATGGCCGTCCTTAAGCTTAACGATTAATTCGTATATTAATGCGAAGATTTGTTAAAACGTATGGACACCAAGAAGACGAAGGAGGGTTTTAATACCATATTATTTGGGTTTGCTTTTTCACCCACACTCAATCAGAACATTACTGAAGTTACTCGGCTCGCTCACTATTTTGACGCTGAACTTGTCCTGCTGCACGTAGGAGCTTATAATGAGCAAAAAGAAGGCGAAATCAACAGAGTTATTCAAAAAACAGAGCACGCTAATAGAGTCAAAGAGGTGCTTTGGAAAGAAGGAGACCCCTACTCGACAATCAAAAACTTCGTAAACCAATCGGATGTTGACCTTTTAGTCTTAGGAGCCCAACAACACGAGACCCTTTATCGCTTTTACATCGGTTCTGTAGCTCGTAAATTAACGCGTCATGTCAACTGTTCTGTACTACTGTTGATCAACCCCTCTATAGAGAGAAAACCGTGCCAGCACATTGTGGTCAATGGATTGGACCATGAAAACACCTCGGCCGCTATTTCTCAAGCCTTTTTTGCTGGACATAAATTACAGAGCAAACAAATTACCGTCGTTGAAGAAATTCAAAACAGCGAACTAAAAATAAGTGTTGAAGATGATTCTTCGCTTAAAAAGGCGGTTAAAAAAGAATCTGAAATCACCGAAAGAGAAGACAAGAGGGTGCATCAAATCATTGATGAGATTCCTGAAAAATTAAAAAAAGACATTCAGCTTAAAACACAGTCCATATTCGGTAGAAGAGGATATTCCCTTGGGCATTACGCAGAAGTAGTTCGCGCCGATTTACTCGTAATTAATGCGCCCAAAAGCAGTGGTTTGTTCTCTAGAATTTTTACCAGAGATATCGAATTTATACTGTCTGATTTACCAACTGATCTACTAATTGTTAGAGCGTCATAATCCTATTCGTATGCAAAGAAATCAAACCCTTTTCTTAAAAGATTTGCCCAAAAATATGTTTTCTGGATTTGTGGTTTCGCTTATTGCCTTACCCCTTGGGCTTGGCCTAGCACTTGCCAGTGGAGC
>WTJC01000031.1:0-7596 GCA_011525015.1 Flavobacteriales bacterium | reverse complement strand
GGGCTGGGTATTCTGGCCAAACAATTTCATGTCATGCTTGGTCTTGAAAGAGGTAAAGCGAGTATTGCTGAACTTTTGCTCTCTATTCCTGAGATGATTTACGAGTTTGGAACAAGACTTTTCTCAATGGGATTTAGCGCTTCTTTTGCTGGAATAATTGGGGTCATTAGTTTTTGCATCATGCTTTTTTATCCCAAAATTAGAAACCGTTACGTGCAACTTATTCCAGCACCGATGTGGATATTGTTGATCAGCATTGGAAGCACATATTACTACCAATTTACAGGACAAGATTATCCCATCAAAGAAGCCTTGATGATCAATGTGCCTGAATCGATATTCGCACAGCTTCCCTTTCCTGATTTTTCATTGATTACAGACGGTGCTTTCTGGTCCTTTGTCATTAGCCTTACGCTCATTGCGAGTATAGAATCACTGCTTAGCATTAAGGCGGTAGACAAATTAGATCCTCAGTCTAGAAGGTCTAATGTGAACAAAGACCTCAAGGCCCTTGGTCTTGGCACCATTTTAAGCGCACTAATAGGAGGGCTCAACGTGGTTACAGTAATCGCGCGCAGCTCAGTCAATGTCAACAACAATGCCAGTAATCGTTCGGCGAACTTTTTTCATGCCTTTTTTCTTTTACTCTTTATACTGCTGTTTCAACAACAACTCGAACGCGTATCACTAACTGCGCTCGCAGCCATATTAGTGTACACGGGTTATAAACTGGCAACGCCTTCTAAGTTTTTTAAAATCGCTGAAATAGGCAAAGAACAGCTGTTGATTTTTGTGGTAACCGTTTTAGTAACCGTGGTAAGCAATCTCATAAATGGAATTCTGATGGGAATTCTCACCACAATTGTCATTCATCTATTCTTAAATAAAAGTGTTGGCGTGTTTTTAAGAAATGTACTAAAACCAAATGTTTTAGGCTTTAAGGAAGAAGGCCAATACGTTGTTAGTGTGAAGCACTTTTGTTCATTTCTAAACTTCTATCAGCTCAAAAACAAAATTGATCGCATTCCAGAAAACAGCAATGTCATTATCGACCTTAGCATGTGTCAATTTGTAGACAACACTGCCATGGAAGGGATAGAGGGCTATATAGAAGTCTTTTCTAAAAAAGGTGGAGAAATAGAGGTTGTTGGCCTCGACAAACACGGAACAAAATCAGAGCACCCTTTAGCCGTTCGAAAGCTTATACCGTTCTCTTCAATTGGCCCGATTGAAAACTATTTGACACGAAGACAAACTCAGCTGCAAGCCACTGCTGCCGAACACGACTGGGACTACAAACCCAACAAAAACAATGAACTCAAGGCTCTTAAAAGTTTTATTTACTTTAAAACAAAAAACCTCAACTACAAATACAATCAACTCTTTCACAAAGACAACGACATCAACATTTTCGACCTCGAATACAGCGAAGGAGAGTTCATCGCCAAAGAGACCATAAAGGCCACAATGTTCCACGTGAAACTACCTTTTTCGGCTCCTGTATTCACCATAGACAAAGAAGGGCTTCTCGAAAAACTATACCACCTCGCAGGGTTTAAAGACATTCAAGTCGCCAACCACCCGACTTTTAACAAGCGTTTTTTCTTGAGCGGCAAAAACGAAAAGGCGACAAAAAACTTCCTCTCAGATGAACTTGTGCTTTTTCTAGAGAGCCAGCCTTATTATCATATAGAATCCAACGGCAAAGCGCTCCTCATATTTAAAAAAGAGCGGCTGCTTGGTGTTTCTGAAATTAAGGCCATGTCTTATTTTGGAGAACAACTCTTAAAACTCATTGAGAAAAAACAATGAAGCTACATGTCATAGAAGCAGGCTTCTTCAAGCTTGACGGCGGAGCCATGTTTGGAGTAGTCCCCAAAAACCTTTGGCAGAGAACGAATCCGGCCGACCAAAACAACCAAATTGAATTAGCCACCAGGTGTTTGCTTGTTGAAAGCGAAAACAAACTTGTTTTAATTGACACAGGGCTTGGCAACAAACAGTCTGACAAGTTTTTTTCATATTACAACCGCTGGGGAGACCATTCTTTGGAGCGCTCTTTAAAAGAAAAGGGGTTTCACAAAGACGACATTACCGATGTGTTTCTTACGCACTTGCACTTTGATCATTGTGGAGGAGCTGTTGAGCGCAACCCTCAAAAGCCAGAACTTTTACAGCCTACTTTTAAAAACGCTGTTTACCACTCACATAGCGAACACTGGGAATGGGCGAACAAACCTAACCCTAGAGAAAAAGCTTCTTTTTTAAAAGAAAACTTCGAGCCCATTGCACAAAACGGTCAACTAAATTTTGTCGACCAAAACAACAGCGATCACCTTCCTATAGACTACCTCTTGTTTGACGGACACACAGAAAAACAACTCATTCCAAAAATTCAGTATAAGGACAAAACCATCGTATATACAGCCGATCTGATTCCTACACTGGCACACATACCTCTTCCGTATGTTGCCGGCTATGACGTCAGGCCCCTACAAACCCTTAAAGAAAAAGCTGCTTTTTTGGCGGAAGCTGAAGAAAATGGTTTTTATTTGTTTTTCGAACACGATGCGCACCATCAAATGTGTTCTCTACAACAGACCGAAAAAGGCGTAAGACACGATGCTGTTTTCTCACTAAACACAATTTAAACAACATGAGACATTTTTTTAAATATAACCCCCTGTCTATACTGCTCTTATTAACAATTGCTTCTTGTGGTTCTTCCAAGCCCAACAAAAAAGCGCTTGACTTTACGCTTTCATCCTTTGCAAAAAAGACCGCTGAACTCAGCGAAACAGAACAAAAAACATGGCACCTCTATGACCTTCAGCAAGACAGTATTCCTGGTATAAGCTTGTTTAAAGCAGAACAAATATTCCCTGCAAGACAACCAAAGCCAGTAATTGTTGCTGTACTAGACTCTGGAATTGACCTTGAACACCCCGAGCTGTCTAACCAACTTTGGACCAATAACGACGAGATCGCAAACAACAACATCGACGACGACCAAAACGGCTACATTGATGACGTTAAGGGTTATAACTTTTTAGGAGAGGCTTATAACGAGCAGCTTGAATATCCCCGAATGATCGTCAAGGGTATTGGCGACGAAGCAATATTGGCCAAGGCCAAAAAACAACATGAAACAGAGCTCTCGAAAGCCAAAGACAACCTGTTTCAGTACAGGCGAATAAAAAGCCTTGTCTCTCAAGCCCATGAAAGCATAGCCGAAGCGCTTTCTAAAGAAGACTACACCAAAGAAGAGCTCGAGGCACATACACCATCAAGCGCAATGAATGCTCAAAACAAGGCTATTTTACTGCAAATGTTTGAATATGCGGAAAACATACCTGCTGTACTCAAGGATGTTAGTGAAGGGATCAAATTTTATGATGAGCGCGCCAACATTTCACTAAATCTCTCACATGACGGCCGAACTATCGTTGGCGACAACCCGTACGACATAACAGATCTTGGATATGGCGACGGCAATCCTATGCCTAGAGACGATGACGAATCACACGGAACACATGTTAGCGGATTGATTTTAGCATCAAAAAATAATGGAACCGCATTTAGAGGTGTTGCTCCCTATGCCAAGTTAATGGCGGTCAGAGTAGTGCCCAACGGTGATGAATATGACAAAGATGTAGCGCTTGGCATTCGCTATGCTGTTGACAACGGAGCTTCAATTATCAATTGTAGTTTTGGCAAGACCTTTTCTCCTAACGCTGAGTGGGTGAGAGATGCTATTGAGTATGCGGCAAAGAAGAATGTTCTTATCGTACATGCTGCGGGAAATGATTCTAGAAATCTCGACTTAGAAAAGTACAGCAACTATCCCAACGATCAGCTGACACTCGAAGAAGAAATAGCCGACAATTTTATAAGCATTGGAGCAATCGGACGTTCTGCCGACCAAGACCTAGTGGCTTCTTTTTCAAACTACGGCAAAATTCACGTTGATTTATTTGCGCCTGGTGACGAGGTCTACTCCTCTATGCCTAACAACACTTACGAATATCAAGGAGGAACCTCTATGGCGGCTCCAATTGTCTCAGGAGTTGCGGCCATGCTCAAAGCCTATTATCCGCAGCTTAACGCGAAACAGTTAAAACGCATATTAATGCAATCTGTAACACCGCTTGATTTAGAAGTCAGCGTGCCGGGAGAAGAACAAACCGCCCCCTTCTCAAGCCTTTCTAGAACAGGGGGGATTGTAAACGCCTATAACGCATTACGTTTAACACAAAATATACTTAGATAAACCATGAAAACACGTGTACTACTTCTTAGCTTATTAATCTCTAGTGTTTGTGTTGCTCAAAAACCTAAAGGTTACTGGCAGCAAGAAATAAAATATCAGATTGAGGTGGATATGAACGTAGAAAACTACAATTATATCGGATACCAAAACGTAAGCTATACCAACAACTCTTTAGACACCCTAAAGACGGTATATATGCACCTTTATTACAACGCCTTTCAGCCAGGAAGTGACATGGACACCAGGCTTCAAAACATTGCCGACCCAGACCGTCGAATGGTCACTCCTGACGGGCAAAGCAGAATAGCAAGTCTCAGCCCAGAAGAAATCGGTTTCTTGCATGTGTATGATATGACTCAGGACGGAAAGAAAGTAATCCTAAACGAAGAAGAAACCATTCTTGAAGTAACACTCAACGAGCCCTTGTTGCCCAACGCAACGACCAGCCTGGATTTTCGTTTTGAAGGACAGGTTCCTCTACAAATCAGGCGTTCGGGTCGAAATAGTGCTGAAGACATCGCCCTTTCGATGAGTCAATGGTATCCCAAAATGGTTGAGTTTGATTTTGAAGGATGGCACACTACACCATACATTGCTCGTGAATTTCACGGAGTATGGGGTGATTTTGATGTCAAAATTTCTATAGACAAAGATTACACTGTCGGTGGAACAGGGTATTTACAAAACCCTGAAGAAATTGGACATGGGTACAGTCAATCAGAAGTAAAGCACTCTAAAAAAACAAAAAAATTAAACTGGCATTTCGTCGCTGATAATGTACACGATTTTATGTGGGCGGCAGATCCTAATTATGTGCACGACATATTAACCACTGAAGCCGGTGTAGACTTACATTTTTTCTACAAAGACAAAGAAGAAATCAAAGAGAACTGGACCAATCTTCAGGCCAAAACTGCAGAGGCCATGGATTTTTTCTCTAAAAACATTGGTCCTTATCCTTACAAACAATACAGTGTAATTCACGGTGGTGATGGCGGAATGGAATACGCGATGAGCACGCTTGTAACAGGAGAACGCAGTTTCGGAAGCCTTGTGGGGGTTATGGTTCACGAGCTGGCCCACTCTTGGTTTCAACACATCTTGGCAACCAATGAATCGAAACACGCTTGGATGGATGAAGGGTTTACTTCTTTTATCAGCAGTCTGTGTATGAATCAGATCATGGATCAAAACAGAGACAACCCTTTCCAAAGAAGTTATGATTCGTATATACGCCTTGCACAATCCGGTAACGAACAGCCCTTAACAACACATTCAGACCGTTACAACTTCAATTATGCCTATAGTGTTGGAGCTTACAGTAAAGGCGCGGTCTTTTTGGCACAGCTTGGTTATGTCATAGGTCAAGACAACCTCATGAAAACCATTCGTCGTTACTATGAAGATTTTAAATTTTCTCACCCAACGCCAAACGACATTAAAAGAACTGCTGAACGCGTCTCTGGCTTCCATTTAGATTGGTATTTAACAGATTTTGCTCAAACGACTAACACTATTGATTATGGTGTTCAGAGCGTAGAAGGTGTTAATCTCAACTCGAGTCAAATCACTCTTGAGCGTAAAGGTTTAATGCCTATGCCTATAGATCTTGTTGTAGTTTTAAAAGATGGGTCTATGCGTTCTTATTACATTCCTTTACAAGAAGCACGAGCAGAAAAAAGCAATCCATATCCGTCTATGAATAGAGTTGTTCTAGACGACTGGTCTTGGGCACATCCCTCGTATAAACTTAACATCCCTGTTAAGGCTTCCGACATTCAAACCGTTGTGATAGACCCTTCAATGCTTATGGCAGACGTCGATCGTTCAAACAATGAATACAATGCCACAGACGCTCCTTAAGGCGAATATATTATCGAGTAAAACTGAAATAGATACACTATTTGCTAAAGGCAGACGAAAACAAGTTCCGCCTTTGGCAGTGGTGTATTATGAAATTCCAACAAGTTATCCTTCGCACAAGGTGCTTTTTGTTGCGCCTAAAAAAATCTTTCCTAAAGCAGTGGATCGAAACAAAATAAAAAGACGGCTTAAAGAACTCTATAGAGTCAACCAAGAGCTTTTTCAACAACAAAACAATACGATTCATATTGCACTTGTCGCCTTAAAAGGCTTTTCTACTGTTCCTGGAGAGGATTTAACAAAAAAGTATAAACGTTTATTGACTGATATTTATCAAAAGACATAACGCATCTGAATGTGCTTAATGCCGTCTTCGAGGTAAATGTCGCCTTCTGACTTAAAGCCTAATTCTGAATAGAACTTCAACAGATAAAGTTGTGCTGAAATAATGATGTCTTGACTGCCGTATACTGATTCACAAGAATCAATACTTTCTTTCATGATCAGTTTACCTAAATCATTTTTTCTGTTCTCTCTTTTTACCACTACGCGCCCGATATGACTCGCCTTTGACGACTCATAAATACGTGTATATGCAGCAATACTATTGTCCAAAAGCAGAACCACATGTAAAGATTCAAAGTCTTTATCGTCCATGTCTTGGTAAACGCAATCTTGTTCTACAACAAAAACCTCTGTTCTTAATTGTAAAATTTGATAGAGTTCAATATTTGAAAGCTCCTGAAATCGAGCGACTTTGATTTCTATTGGCATGCAATTTTATTTACCCTGTTCAAATGTCTTCCTCCTTCGAACTCAGTGTTTAAAAAAACATCGACCATTTCAATAGCTTGATGTGTCGATGTAAATCGGGCGGGAATGCATAAAATATTGGCGTCATTATGTGTTCTTGCTAAATGGACAATTTCCTTAGTCCAACATAAAGCACCTCGAATGGCCTCGTATTTATTTACGGTCATACTAACACCGTTTCCGCTTCCACAAACCACAATACCAAAATCAACTTTTTCATCACTCACTGCGCGAGCCACCGGATGCACAAAATCAGGATAATCTACGCTTTGACTATCATCAGTTCCAAAATTTAAAACTTCTATACCTTTTTCTACTAAATGAGCAGTAATTTGCTGCTTATACGTTGTGCCTGCGTGATCATTCCCAATAGCTATTTTCATATGTTTAAATAAGTGTTGATTAAACGTTAATTATTTACAAGAACTTTCAATAAGATTAATTGTAAAAGTGAAATTTTATTTCATATTCACTTTTTTTCCGTTTTAAAAATTATTTAGATCAATACTTATACATTAAGAATCGACTACAACAATATGCTTATTAACACTAACTTTGAATTTACTTATCAAGAAATTAGTGTTTATTTCTAAAAACAATCCTGTTCACAAATAATTTAAAACCTTGATTGATAAGTCTCTATAAAATCT
>WTJC01000013.1:144218-145922 GCA_011525015.1 Flavobacteriales bacterium | reverse complement strand
TTGTAAATTGCTTCTTGTGTAGTTCTTTGAGCATTTCTCAATAAAATCTAATTAAAACAGGCTAAAGACTGACGAATTATGATCAATAAATTAAAGCGAATAACGGTATATCTCATGGCCTTATTCTACACCTTTGTGGGTGTAACCCATTTTACAAATCCTGACTTTTTCTTGGTTATTGTACCTCCTTATATTCCATCTGCGGATTTGGCTGTTTACGTCTCAGGTGTTTTTGAAATTGTATTTGGACTGTTTTTACTTTCCAATAAAACTCGCAAATACTCCGCTTACGGATTAGTGCTCTTACTCATTGCAGTATTTCCTGCGAATTTATACCTATACGAATCGGCTGAAGCGCAGGCAGCTTTTGGTATTACAGCCCAACAAGCCCTAATTCGTTTGCCGTTTCAACTGCCGTTAATTCTCATTGCCCTCTGGCATTCTGAAGAAAATACCTCTAAGGTATTTGATTGGAGCTGTTTGATTCTGTTTATTCCAACCTTTATCTATTTCATCAGTTTAGGCTAATATTAAATCGGTTTGAGAGATTCAAAAATAGGATGGAAGACGGCTGCTGCTCTGGTCATTTCAAATATGATCGGAACAGGGGTGTTTACCAGTTTGGGTTATCAGCTCTTGGATGTTCAAAATACCTATAGCATTATTCTTATTTGGGTTTTAGGAGGAGTTTTTGCCTTTATAGGCGCCCTTAGTTGCGCTGAATTGGGAACGCACTTTAAAGCCTCTGGAGGAGACTATGTCTTTTTGTCGAGACTCATTCATCCTCTGGCGGGATACAGCTATGCTTGGATATCACTTACGGTAGGCTTTACGGCTCCAATAGCGATTTCAGTCATGGCCATGGAGAATTATTTAAGTGCGCTTAACCCGCTTTTTTCTAATTCCTTTTTTGGAATTGGGGTCATTCTCATATTAACGCTAATCCATTCTTTTTCTATCGGACAAAGCGGAGCATTTCAAAACGTTTCAACAGCGATAAAACTCCTTTTTATTGGCGTACTGATCGCTCTCGGATTTTATTACACTCCAATTGATCAATCGGCCTTAGACTTTAGTTCAAGCTGGCAGACAGAGGTAACACTTCCTGGTTTTGCAGTGGCACTTTTGTTCGTGACCTACGCTTATACTGGATGGAATTCTGCAGCCTATATCGTTGACGAGATTAGAGCGCCTCGAAAAAACCTTCCTAAGGCGCTACTGCTGGGTACACTTATCGTAACCATTTTATACGTGCTTTTACAATTGGTGTTTTTGCGTCTGTCAAGTTTAGAGCAACTCTCAGGTAAGGTAGAAATTGCCCTTCTTTCTTTTTCATCAGTACTATCAGATTCGAGTTCGAAGTGGATTGGATATTTTATTGCCATTCAACTCATTGCTACAGTGAGTGGATACCTCTGGATCGGTTCTCGAGTGACCTTTGCCATGGCCAAAGATTACGCGCTTTGGAATTTCTTAGCGCATAAAAACAGCAATGGAATTCCGGTTCGAACATTGTGGCTTCAGGCTGCAATAAGCATCTTGCTTACCCTTACTGGGACCTTTGAGGAAGTCATGCTTTATGCAGGATTTGTGCTTCAACTTATGGGTACTCTAACTGTGGCTTCTGTAATGCGTCTCAAACCTCAAAAGGACGCTTTTAAAAGCCCTTTAAAACCTTACTTACAAATCGCTTTTATTTTATTT
>WTJC01000013.1:137336-144118 GCA_011525015.1 Flavobacteriales bacterium | reverse complement strand
CTCTCAGCCCAAGACCTAGAGTTAGAAGAACTTCACGATACCGTAGAAATTATCAGAGATCAATGGGGCGTCAATCACATTTACGCCAATAACGAGCACGATCTGTTTTTCGCTCAAGGATATGCGGCAGCCAAAGACAGGTTGTTTCAATTTGAGATTTGGCGTAGACAAGCGAGCGGAACCTCTGCTGAAATTTTGGGAGAACGCGCCTTCAAACGAGATTTAGGAACTCGACTCTTTAAGTTTCGAGGTGATATGATTGAAGAAATGAATCATTATCATCCGAGAGGAGTGGAAATTATAACTGCCTTTACTAATGGAGTCAATGCCTATATAGAAGAGGCACTTAAGCAAAAAGATCAGCTTCCCATCGAATTTAAAATGCTAAATATTCTACCTCAAAAGTGGACACCTGAAATAGTAATTTCAAGGCATCAAGGTTTATTAGGAAATATTGGCCAAGAATTACAAACGGCCAGAGCGGTCGCAGCTGTGGGGGCTGAAAAGGTAAAAGAACTGTCTTATTTTCATCCTAAAGATCCCGATTTAACCCTTCCAGATGATTTAACTCAAGAGATGTTGGAGGCCCCAATTTTAGAGCTATACAATGCTTTTAGAAGACCACTTACATTTTTAGCAGAAGATATCGATCCTTCTTACCGAATTGAAGCGCCTGTAAAATTGGCTTTAAATGAGAGTAAGGCACTTGAAGATCCGTATTCTATAGGGAGTAATAATTGGGTGTTGGACGGAAGTAAAACAGCCTCAGGAGGAACCTTAATGGCCAACGATCCTCACCGAACCGTTGCTACACCCTCACTTCGATATATGACGCATTTAGTGGCTCCAGGATGGAATGTTATCGGTGGAGGTGAACCTGAAATTCCAGGAATTTCAATTGGTCACAACGAATATGGCGCTTGGGGATTAACGGTATTCAGAACAGACGGAGAAGATTTATACGTCTATGATATCGATCCTGAAAATCCTAATAGGTACAAGTATCAAGAAGGTTGGGAAGACTTTATAATCATCAAAGACAGTATTTCGGTTAAGGGCGAAGAAGACCGTATGGTAGAACTGAAATACAGCCGTCATGGGCCGGTTACCTATATCGACACCAAACATCATAAAGCATATGCTGTTCGTTCTGCTTGGCTTGAAGTTGGAGGTGCTCCTTATTTGGCATCCCTGCGAATGAATCAGGCTAAAGATTGGGCTGAGTTTAAAATGGCTTGTCATTATTCGCATATTCCTGGTGAAAACATGATTTGGGCCGACAAGAATGGAAATATTGGCTGGCAATCTGTGGGTATTGCTCCTGTACGAGAGCACTTTAGCGGAATGGTTCCGGTCAAAGGTGATGGGAGTTTTGAATGGAACGGTTATTTACCCATAATAGAAAAACCAAGTGCCTACAATCCTTCTTCTGGCTTTATCGCCACGGCCAATCAAAATGTCACACCTGAAAACTATCCGCATTACAATGCGATAGGATATTCTTGGTCTGACCCTTATCGCGGCGATCGAATTGACAAGGTCTTAAATGATAATAAGAACTTTAGTATGTCAGAAATGATGGCACTACAAACTGATTATTACTCGCTTCCGGCCCAAAGACTCTTGCCTTTTCTTAAAAATGCGGCTCATGCCAAAAAAGAAGCGCGTATACTCGGTCTTTTAGAAGGATGGAATAATGAACTCTCACCCAATTCGATTCAAGCAGCGATATACGTCTCATTTGAAAATGAACTCAGAAGAACAGCTGCAGAACAGTTCATTCCCAAAGAGGCTAAACCCTATATGTCATCCATACAATTAGCGCGAATCATTCAATGGGTCGAAAACCCATCTATGGTTTTTGAAAAGCAGGCGACGAAAAAGCGCGATCAATGGATAAAAGCGGCCTTTAAAAGGGGGATAAAAAAACTAGAAGAACGCTTGGGTGAAGATCCCTCAAACTGGACTTACGGTCAAGCAAATAACAAGCACATCAGCATCACTCATGCGCTAGGCAATCTTGTTAAAGCGCCCTATGCCGAACTTTTAAATTTACCTGCCTTGCCGCGAGGAGGAAATTCATACACGCCAGGATCAACGGGAAACAACTTGAATCAAAGCAGTGGTGCTACCTTTAGAATCATTGTAGATACCTCAGATTGGGATTCCGCTGTAGCCACCAATAGCCCTGGGCAATCTGGAGACCCAGAAAGTCCGTTTTATAGAAACCTCTATGAATCTTGGGCCGAAGATTCGTTTTTTCCAGTTTATTTTTCCAAGGAAAAGATTTTAGAAAATGCAGATTCTAGGGTGATTATTAGGTCGGCGAAAGAGTAATAATGTCTTGAATTTTAACGTTATACATAGAAAAGTATTAACTTTTAAAATAAAATATAAAACAAGACAACAACTTATAGACCATGAAACAAATTTCAAAATTAGCCGTATCACTACTGCTTTTTGCTTCGCTCTCATGCGCAAAACAACAGGGCATCGTATTAAATGAAATATTAAGCGATTCAGATGTTCCAGCGGTGGTCATGGGTAAAGTAGTCAAGACGGGTAAGATGGAGTTTTATGCCCACGGACCTTCTAGATGGGATCGAAATGACACCATTTCAGAGCAGCACATTTTCCGCATCGCTTCGATGACCAAGGCCATAGCCTCTGTTGCCGCGCTACAGCTGGTAGAACAAGGTTTAATCAGTTTAGATGAACCCTTAGATGATTATTTACCAGAAATGGCTGCTATACCAATTCTCACTTCAGAGAATGAGTTGATTAAAGCCGAAACCTCAATTACCTTAAGACATTTGTTGACTCACACCGCAGGCTTTGGTTATTGGTTTACCAGCGAACAACTCGCCAATTGGGCCTCATTAAAAGAAGAACTAAACTATGAAAACACCTATCAACCCCGACTGTTCGAAGCAGGAACTTCATACATGTACGGAACCAATACAGATTGGGTAGGGCGACTCGTCGAGAAAATTTCAAATACAAGCTTAGAAGAATACTTTAGAACGCATATTACGGGCCCACTTCAAATGAACAGCACTTGGTTCAATGTTCCCGAAGACTTACAGCCTTTAATCGTAGGATCTTCAAATAGAGATGCTTCTAGCGGTGAGCTCGTTCAAAACGAGTATACCAAACCCAATGTAACAACCACTTACAATGCTGGGGGTGGCTTGTTTAGTTCACCTAAAGACTACGCCTTATTCTTGAATTGTATGCTCAATAAAGGAGCCTATCAAGGAGGTCGAATTCTCAAAGAAGAGACTTTTGACTTACTCAATAGCAAGCAGCTCAATGACTTTAATCAAATTCATCGCTATGTTCCTGTGGGTAATGTCGATCTTACACCAAGAGGAGATAAGGATGTCTTTTTTGACAGTTATGACAATTGGACACTTGCTTGGGCACATGAACAAAATTCAAAAATCCGTCCAAAAGGAACGGCCTATTGGGCGGGCTTTTTTAATACCTATTTTACCATTGACTTTGAAAATGAGTTTGCGCTAGTCTATATGACGCAAATACTTCCATTCAATGATATGCAGGCCTATAATCTTTTTACCTCATTTGAAAATGAGGTGTACAAACAATTAAATCCATAATCATGAAAAAATCATTTGTTTTACTCGGTCTTTTGACCACAGTACTTTCATTCGCACAATTGGATCAAGTCGACCCTAAACAAGAAGGGGTTTCCGCAGAGCGATTGGAGCGTATCAGCGAAGTTTCAAAATCTTATATAGCTGACGAAAAGGTAGCAGGTATCGCCACTATGGTTTCGCGTAATGGTAAAATTATTTATGCCAAGGCTTTTGGAGAAAGAGGAGTTGACGATTCAAAAACACTTAAAATCGACGATTTATTTCGCATATACTCCATGACAAAACCGATCGTAGCCGTTGCAGCGATGCAGCTCTACGAAAAGGGCATGTTTCACCTGAGTGATCCCATTTCAAAGTTTTTGCCTGAATTGGCTGAATTAAACGTTATGGATGAAGAGGGGAACTTAACTCCAAATAAAGAGCCAATTAGCATGCAGCAACTTTTGACACATACCGCTGGATTTAGTTATGGATTTTCAAACAGTAAAGTAGATCAAGAGTACAATAAGGCAGAACTATGGACATCTAAAGATTCAGACGATTTTATCAAACGCGTTGCTGCCTTGCCTCTTCACTATAAACCAGGAGAGCGCTGGCATTATTCTATCGCTGTAGATTTGACTGGAGTGATAGTAGAACGCCTTTCAGGCATGGGCTTAGACGAATATTTACAAACGCATATTTTTGAACCTCTTGGTATGGTAGATACCTTTTTTGAAGTGCCAAAGAAGAAAATGAACAGATTTCTGCCCAATCACTATTACGATTATGGAGAAAAGAGCTTGAAAACCGTTCAAGAAACCAAAGAAAAGTACAATGCCATGAGCAATTACGAAGACGTTTCTATGTTTTCTGGAGGAGGGGGATTAGTCTCTACTGCCATGGATTATATGTTATTTATGGAAGCCTTACAAAACGGAGGAAGTCTTAATGGAAATCGAATTTTAGGGCCAAAAACGTTGCAGTATATGATTCGAAACCATCTCAGTGGTAGCATCGAACAAAAGGGTGGAGCAGGAGAGAATCCTTTAGACGAGGCCAGCAATAATGGCTTTGGTTTTGGCCTTGGTTTTGGCCTTGTGACCAATAGTGTCAACAACTCTATTATTGGTAGTGAAGGCGAATACAATTGGGGAGGTGCAGCAGGAACTGTTTTTTGGATTGATCCTGTAGAAAACGTCTCTGTAGTTTCGATGATTCAACTTATGAGCTCTCCATGGAAGTTGAGAGAAGATCTGAAAGTGGCTGTATACCAAGCACTTGACCAAATTAATGAGTAGGATGTAAACCTTGCAAATTCAATTTAGATGAAAGCATTTTTGATTTTTATGTGCTCCTTGTTGAGTTATACTGTACAAGCTCAAATCGTTTCGTATAGAATGCTTTACGTGGAGGTAGAAGATCAAATGCAATTTGAAGAACTCGCAAGAGAACGTGCTCAAGTTAGAGCTCAAAACTTGGTCGACACCGATTCTATTATTTATTGGGGACTAGAGAAATTTCGATTTCCACAGGGAACGATTTCTGGCAAACCTAATTTAGATGATCAGGGCAACTGGTATCAATACGTCATGGTGCACAAAAATCAAGAGTCCTACGCTAAGGTAGAATCATGGTGGCAAACAGCGCTCGAAGACCGAGAACCACCTATTCGAAAGCTGCCGATTCAAATCAGTTATAAAGAGGCTCAACTCTGGCAGATACAAGATCAAATTTTTGAACAGCAGAATGCCAAATTTAGCTGGTATCACTTTAGATATTCAGATGATCTGCAGGAATTTTTAGATAATCAAAAGTCTTTTATTATTAATGCCGAAAAACAAAAAATATCTCAGCAAGAGCAGACCGCAGGTTGGGTGTTTAGTTCGCTTATTGATTCCAGCAATTGGGCAGAACCCAATGTGCTTACCTGGGTTGGCTTTTTAAACTTTCCCCAAGCACTGTATTATCAACTAAACGCTGAGCTGGATGTTGACTATGATGAGTTTGATATTTTTAAGGAGTTCGCCTTTAGTGTTATTTGCGAGAAAATTTTAGAAACAGAAGCTTCAAAGTAAAAGCGGTAATGGCTGATATTAAAACGTATAGAAACCACATTGCAATTAGGGCATTCGCACTTTTATTGTCATTAAGTGCTTGTACAACTAAGCAAGAGGCTTCAACCCAATCAGCTCCAAATATTGTGCTCTTTTTTGTAGATGACATGGGCTGGCAAGACACCTCAGTGCCCTTTTGGAAAGAGACTACCGAATTAAATAGACGTTATCACACGCCTAATATGGAACGTTTGGCTGTAGAGGGTATGAAATTTACCCAGGCCTATGCCACACCTGTTTGTTCACCAACGCGCGTGAGCTTGCTCACAGGAATGAATGCTGCTCGGCATAGAGTTACGAATTGGACCCTTCACAAGGATAAAATTCAACCTATGGAAGCCAATCATCCCAGCCTTGAATTTCCGAATTGGAGGGTTAATGGAATGAGCGCCTCCGCCGGAGATTCAAATGCCGTACACGCAACACCATTGCCACAACTACTCCAAGAGAATGGATATACAACAGTTCACGTTGGAAAGGCCCATTTTGGTGCTATTGGAACTCCAGGAGAAAATCCACTAAATCTTGGTTTTGATATCAATATTGCCGGTCACGCCGCAGGGGCTCCGGGTAGTTATTACGGTGAAGATGCCTACGGAAACAATCAGCCCAATCGCAGTGTATGGGCAGTACCAGGTCTTGAAAATTATCACGACAGTAACACCAATTTAACAGAGGCCTTAACCCTTGAGTCGATAAATGCCATTGATTCTATTTCACAGACAAAAACCCCATTCTTTTTATACTTATCACATTACGCCGTTCACACTCCAATTATGAGTGATGAGCGTTATTTTCAAAAGTATATTGACAAGGGGTTGGACAGTGTAGAAGCGAAATACGCTTCAATGGTAGAGGCCATGGATAAAAGTCTTGGGGATATCATGAATTATTTAGCAGAACATAATTTAGAGCAGAACACAGCAGTTTTATTCATGTCTGATAACGGAGGGCTGAGTGCAGTAGCCAGAGGTGAAACAGCGCATACTCACAACAGGCCACTCTCTAGTGGAAAAGGATCCATTTATGAAGGAGGAATTCGCGAACCCATGTTGGTTAAATGGCC
>WTJC01000013.1:63284-137236 GCA_011525015.1 Flavobacteriales bacterium | reverse complement strand
CAAATGCCTACACATAAATCTACAGGAAAGCGCGTGAGCCTGCCTTAGATGAAATCGTCGGCCATCTGATAGGCTTTAATCACTTTTAATTCTCCTTCTTTACCTGCTACGGAATTTCCGTGTTCCATGCCCAGGATGCCATCGAAACCTTTTTCGTGAATGTATTTGAAGACATTCTTATAGTTAATTTCTCCTGAATAAGGCTCTTTGCGGCCTGGATTGTCTCCAATTTGAAAATAGGCGATTTCATCCCAGCAGTTCTCAATATTCGGAATGAGATTACCCTCTTGAATTTGCTGATGATAGATGTCGAACAATATTTTACAAGAAGCAGACCCTACTGCCTTACAGATGCTATTGGCTTGTGGGCTTTCACTCAAAAATAAGCCGGGGTGATTTCTGAAATTTAGGGGTTCGAGTACCATCACCAAACCGTGTGGTTCTAATAATTCACAGGCGGCTTTAAGCGTATCGATCACATTGACCGTTTGATATTCAATGTTTTTTCTAAAATCTTTAAGACCAGGAACTACCGTCATCCACTTAGCGTTTACGCGTTTGGCGACATCTATACTCGATTTAATTTCAGATAAAAAAGCAGCGCGTTCGTCCTTGTCTCCTGAGGCTAAATTTGGCCTGTTCCAAGCGATGTTGTGGGCGACAAAAACGCCCATTTTCATACCGCGTTCACTCATAGTTTTAGCCATTTTTTCTTGAAGGGCTAGGGGACGATTTCTCATCTCATTATCTTCAAATGATTTAAAACCTTGATCGGCCATAAAATGCAATTGGTCAATAGGGTCGTCTCCTGCATGCGCTTTAAACATCCCTAAGTGAGGTGCATAATTTAAGTGATATTGATATGGCGTATTTAAGGGGTTGTAATTCGCTTTAGCGCTCATCATTCCCAAGGTAGATAAACCTGCGAGGGTGTTGAATTTTCTTCTGTTCATAGGATTTAAAATTTAGTTACTCCAGGTGTTGGAATTGCGTAATGACCGTTCTCATCCGGAAGGCTTGGGGGAGTGGTATTCCATTCTACTTGAGCAGGCATCAAATGATGATCAGAATTTAAGGCCTCATCCCAACTGATTGTTTTTCCTGAATAGGTGGCCATGCGTCCCATAATGGCTGTTAGGGTACTTTTCGCACCATTTTCGGCATCACTGATAACCCCATTGTTTCGGATGGATTTAAATAATTCGTCGTGTTCTACCTGATAAGGGTTGGCTTCTTGCCCCCATTTATAAGGGTATTTGTAAAGTTCCTGTCCGTCGAGATCTTTTAGTAATCCGCTGCCTAATTCAACACTTCCTGAGGTACCTTGAAATACTTCGTCTACTCTCGAATCACAGCCTTTTTGGTGTCTACATTGAGAAGAAATCACAGCCCCGTCAGCATAATTAAATTGAACATAGTGATGGTCAAAGATTTCGCCGTATTCTTTTCCTGTACGGGTTTGACGACCTCCCATTCCTTGGGCACTTGTCGGATAGGCTCCTATAAACCAATTGGCCACATCGATATTGTGAATGTGTTGCTCTAATATGTGGTCTCCGCAAATCCAATTGAAGTAATACCAGTTGCGCATTTGGTATTCTAACTCGCTTTGGCCTGCCTCTCGTGGTTTTACCCAAACACCTCCATCGTTCCAATACACTTGTCCAGAGGTAATCTTTCCAATAGCTCCTTGAGCTACCCGATTGTAGAGCGTGGTATATTTCTTTTGGTAATGACGCTGAAGACCAACCACAACATTGAGTCGCTTTTCTTTGGCAATTCGGGCCATGTCTAAAACCTTTCTAATGCCCACAGGATCTGTTGCCACTGGTTTTTCCATAAAGACGTGTTTGTCATTGTTAATGGCGTATTCAAAATGGTAGGGTCTAAATCCTGGGGGGGTAGTGAGGATTACTACATCAGCTTCATCAATCGCTTTTTTATAGGCATCAAAGCCCACAAATTTATTTTTGTCTTTTACCTTGATTTTTTTTCTGCCATCAAAGTGGTCAATTATGGCCTTGAGGCTCGAATCGAGTCGATCTTGAAAAACATCGGCCATAGCCACGAGTTCGACCTGATCATCTGCTGTAAGTGCTTGAACAGCTGCTCCTGAGCCTCGTCCACCGCAACCTACAAGGGCAAGTTTAAGTTTTTTGTTGTCTAAGACATTGGCGAAAGATTTTACCGGTACACTAGCAGATAAGATACCTGTAGTGGCCAGAGTAGTCTGTTTGATAAAAGTTCTTCTATCGTTTTGGAGTGTTGATTTTTTCATAAGATATTATTTAGTCGTCCAGTATAGTTCTTGCTCTTTTTTAGAAGGGGTTTGATAAGGTCTGACAATGCGAAATCCAACAAAGGGTGCATCGGTATGCCACCATTCACTCTTTGGAATTTGGGGATCTCTCATTTTCCATTGTGGATCAGAGCCTCTTCTTGCGGCAGACCTCAGTTTTTCAGCGCTGTCTATCCATGAGCCCCCGCGTACTGCTTTCGGGTAGGTCTTGAGTGGTTTATTCCACTTGACTTTGGCTAATTTTTTATAAGCTTCAATTTCATATTGATCTAAGGTCCATTCTGCTATATTTCCGTGCATATCGTATAAGCCCCATGCATTTGGCTTTTTTTGCCCCACTTTGTGATACTTACCATCGCTGTTCTCTTCAAACCAGGCGTACAATTCTAAACCTGAAGCATCATCGCTATGGCTGTATGCTGTTTGGGATCCAGCACGGCAGGCATATTCCCATTCTGCCTCAGTAGGTAAACGGTAAAAGTTACCCGTAAGCGCCGAGAGCCATTTGCAAAATTGAACCGCCGCTTTTTGGGTCATTCCAATGGCTGGATAATCATCGGTGCCCATTCCAAAACTCATATCTACATAAGGTGTAGTGGCTCCACTTATGGCATCAATGTCTAAATCAACTAAGGCTTGGTCTTTTTTTTGAAGAGATCGACCATCTATATCGCGGTCTACGAAATGTTGGTATAAATTCCAGGTAGTCTCTGTACTGGCCATCCAAAAAGAAGCGACCTCAATGTTAGACTGAGGAGATTCATCTCGCTGATGCCCTTTTTCAGATGACGGGCTGCCAATTTGAAAACTACCGCCTTCTATAAAAACCATTTCTAGGGCCTGAGTCGTGCCCGGTAATTCTAGCTGGTAGGTTTTTTTCTGAGCGAAGACAAGTTGAAATCCTAGAAATAAAAATCCTGTGACAAGAAATTTAAGGCGGTACATCAGTGTATTAGTTAGTTATCCCTTCAATTTACAGAAATAAACCAAAACATAAAATCATCAAGCAGAGTTTTGTTGAGCGCTCATAGATACTCATTTCTATGTATGATAGCCCTGGGATTAGATAAATTACAAACTCTTAAAGTTTGACTAAACCCCAGTATTGGCCTGATTCAGGATTAAAATGGATATGCAATTAGATAAGGATTTACAAGGCCGTTTATTTTAACTAAAGCTGTTTAATTATTTTATATATTTGTTAAACAAAAAATTACTGCTATGTGGATTCGTGCATTATTCCTAATGACCGCATTGGGATTATCTTTATTTACTTCAAGTGAAAAATCAACCGCTGTAGAAGTTCAAGGTAAGGCTTACTATTTTTCGAAGTCAAAACTCGATTTGGGGAACTGGGCCGCTCGAATGAGTGAGGCTCAAAAGAAACAAATGCAAGCCAGACTCAAAAATAGATTAGAGAAAACCTATATTTTGAGTTTTAACAGTAACGAATCCATTTTTGAAGAAGAAGAACGTGTAGATGCTATATCTGGAGCGACTGATTCTTGGGGAAGTAATTTTGCCAGAGGCAAACAGTACAAAAACGTTGAAGCCAATCAATTGGTGCAGACTCAAGAATTTTATGGAAAACGCTTTTTGGTGAAAGACAAACTACAAGAGATCGATTGGCAAATGGGTACCGAGGCGAAACAAATAGGGGAGTATATGTGCTTCAAGGCGACTGCCATGGTTCCGACATCAGAACTTACTTGGTATGATTTTTCCTGGGGTGATTTAAATCGAAGTGAAGAAGATGATGAGGCAATGACTGAAGTTGAGGCCTGGTATACCCTTCAGATTCCAATCAAACAGGGGCCAGCAGAATATTGGGGGCTTCCTGGTTTAATTCTTGAAGTCAGTGCAGGAAATACCGTAATGCTTTGTTCACAGATCGTATTGAACCCCAAAGAGATTGTAGAAATAGAAGCTCCATCCAAGGGAAAAGAAATAAATAAAATCGATTACAGAAAGACTATTCAAATGAAAATGATTGAAATGCGAGACAATCGAGGTAGACGTATGAACGACTAATCGTTTCGAATGAGAAATACCCTCAATCATTTCATACTGCTGTTTGCGGCTTTTAGTTTTACTGCGTCTTTGCAGGCGCAATTAAAGTTTCAAGGTCGTGTATTAGACAGTTTACAAACTCCGCTTGAATCGGCCAGTTTAGTGGCTATAGATAAACAGAGTAATAGTCTTGAGACCTTCGCTATAACTAATGCTCAAGGAACTTTTGAATTAAAACTTAGAAACAATAGAACCTATAAAATTCAAGTCAGCTATATCGGTTTAGAAACTGCCGAAGAAGAGCTCAGTACTACAGATCAAGACATACAAAAGGATTACACACTTTACCCTGCTTTTGCTCTAGACGAAGTTGAACTCGTTGTAAAAATGCCTGTTGCTGTGAGAGGTGATACCCTTGTATACGATGCAGATTCTTTTCAAAACGGGTCTGAACGCAAGCTTGAAGATATCGTCGAAAAATTACCCGGGGTTGAAATCAATGAAGATGGTCAAATTGAAGTCGAAGGAAAGGTGGTCAATAAACTCATGGTCAACGGTAAAGACTTCTTTGACGGAGATACGAAAGTGGCTACAAAGAACATCCCCTCAAGTGCAGTAGATAAAATTCAAATTTTAAGAAACTATGCTGAAGTAGGGCAGTTGAGCAGTGTTAGAAACAATCAAGACAATGTAGCCATTAATGTAAAGCTCAAAGAGGGTAAAGAAAGTTTTTGGTTTGGAGATATTACAGGAGGTGGAGGTTCAGCTCCAACAGAGTCGCTGTATATCGGTCAGCCCAAGCTTTTTTACTACAATCCAAAATACAGTCTAAATTTCATTGGAGATTTGAACAATATAGGGGAGGTCGCTTTAACCCGAAGAGACATCCGAGGTTTTGGAGGGGGATTTAGACGTCCGAGTCAACGAAGCGGAACCAACATCAACTTAGGAGATAATAGTCTTAATTTCTTAACCAATCAATCTAATGCGCAGCGCATAGAAAATAAATTAGCATCGGCCAATTTCAGTTATGCACCTTCTAAAAATCTCGACCTCAGTGGATTTTTAATTTATAATTACAGTCAGATCAACTCTCAAGAAATCAGTTTTGTGCGCTATACGAATGCTGAACTCAACATCCCTGATGAAACCACCAATCAATTGGGTAATGAGCTTTCAAAACAAGGACTTTTAAAATTGAGCGCATCCTACAAGCCTAATTTTAATCATCAAATTGATTATGATGTTTTGGCCAGAAACTCAAATGATAGCCAGCAGCAATTTGTGAATTCATCAGTCATAGGCAGTACTGATCAAATAGAAGAAGCAACGCCTTATAGTATTAATCAAAATTTGAATTACTATTTCACCTTAGACGAGAACAATATTTTTGCCTTAGAAGCGCAACATTTATTGCAAGACGAGGATCCATTTTACAACGCAGTTCTCGAAAATAATCCGGATGATTTAGAGGATGCTTATGATTCTACTGCAGCTGCATTAGGACTGTCAAATGCCAACTTGTTTTACGATATTGGCCAAAGCCGAAGAGTAAAATCGAATCAATTAGACGCCAAATTAGACTACTACCACATTTTAAGTCCAAGAAGTAATTTGAATTTTACCTTGGGTACCATCGTCAGTAGACAAAATTTCAATTCTTCGCTGTTCGAAATTCTCAATGGAGGATTGACCCAGCTACTGACTCCAAATTTCAATGACGGTCTATCTAGCAATGATGTAGACTACAACTTTAGCGATTTGTATTTGGCACTCCACTGGAGATTTAGGACGGGTAAATTTACCTTTACCCCAGGTATATCTGTTCATTCGTACAGTAATTCGAATACGCAGCTCGGTGTTGAAAACACTCAAAAGTTCACCAAACTATTACCTGATTTCGAAACCCGAATTCAATTCAAAAAAGGGGAGTCTTTGACTTTAAACTACAATCTGCGTGCTCAATTTACAGATGTCACTCGAATTGCTCGAGCGGTGGTGTTAAACTCTTACAACGCCATTCAATTTGGTGCTCCAGAATTGCAAAATGCCTTATCGCATAATATGAGTTTACTATACAGCAGTTTTAACCTATTCAACTATACCAATGTATTTGCAAGAGCCGCTTATTCGAATAATACAGATCAAATTCGAGGGCTGACCTCTTTTGACAATGTCATTCGAACTTCTACATTTTTCAATTCAAACTTTGCCGATGAAAACTTCAATCTCTTTGGAAGAATTCAAAAAACATTCGGTAAGGTGCGAACGAGCTTGAATGCGAGTTGGAATTACAGTAAAATCAATCAATTCATTCAAGATCGTCAATCGCTCAATAAAGGATTTACACAAACCTATACTCCAGGAATTCGAACCAATTTTAAGGTTGCTCCAAATATCAGTTTACGCTATCGCTATAGTCTAATTGAAAACGATCAGGGAAGTCGTAAAACTACCTTTGTTCGAACAGCACCTTCAGTGAATTTTGATGCCTATATCAAAAAGAAAATCACACTGCGTTCAGATTACAGTTATACCACCCAAAAAAGTGAGGGTAATGTACAGTCTTTCCAGAATTGGAATGCCTCTATGTCTTACCGAAAAGATAGAGATGCGAAATGGGAATACGAAGTACGCGCTTCGAACATACTCAATATAGATGCGCAAATTCGAAATAGCGCCAATAACCTATCGGTACTTTCTTCTGAGACCTTTATTCAACCGAGGTTTATTACTGTTCGATTGATTTATTCGCTTTAAACGATTTCACTACAAGTGTTTGACTCGAGATTCATAGCGTTTGTATAGCGTCTCGTTATCTACCCCGTCGATATTTTGGCTGAAATAGATTCCAGGTTTTGCTCCTTTTTTAACTGCGATTTTCAAGGCTTCTGTGGCTACCAAATTCACCAAGAAACATCCAGAAAGGGTTGAGGCAGCCCCTGTCAATTCATTTCCAATCTGCAATAAACCATCACCAGGTGGAACAGCATTGTCCAATACCACGTCAGCTATTTCGTAGAGTTTTCGATGTTTACTGTTTCGAGTGGGATATTTTTTCGATTGTGCTACAGAGGTAATGGCAATGACTTTATTTCCATTGGCTTTGGCCAATTCGGCCATTTCAATGGGCATGGCATTTCGACCAGAATTTGAGACGACCAAAAAGACATCTGATTTGTGGATTTTATGTTGATCCCATATCACTTTTGAAAATCCACTTATTCGTTCGATTTCTGCACTTCTTCGTGCGCCTTCTGCGGTCATCACCGTAGAATCTAATATGGCATTGACATTGGCTAAGCCTCCAGCTCTAACGAACAATTCTAAACCTATCATGTGTGAATGTCCCGTGCCGAAGGTGTGAATCATATGGTCCTCGACAATGGCCTCAGCAAATAAATCAATAGCCATTTTTAGGGAGTCCTCATTGATTTGTACCAATTCATCAAAGAGTGCTGTGACCTTTTGTTTGTATTCAAATTCCATTTAAAGCTTGATGTATATTTTTCGTTTAGATAAGATGTTGACAGGAATCCAAATCACAACCACGTAAAAGAGCGCATAAAGAAAAGAAAACAGCTTTGCTGAAAGGCCGTTACTCAAAGCGAATTCTACAAAAGTGGCACTTAGCGAGATGCCCCAAAGAGAACTGCTGTAGAAGATTAGGGTACACATTCCCGCTAGTGTATAGGCGAATATAGAGTTTACCCCAAAGGCGTGTGCCATTTTGAATCGATTCCCGTAATTTTTGTAGTCGCAAAGGTAGATGCAACTCGCGAGTGCAATACTTGAAATCCCTCCCAAGACAAGCGTGAACGAAGTACTCCACAAGGCTTTGTTAAGTGGGAATATATATTTGGTTAAATCTCCGAGTACAAGTAATACGGTGGCGAAAATGAATAGGCTGTTCATTTGTTTTACTACATCTGAGGTTCTCTGAAGTAAATACGCAGCAAACATTCCAAAAAGCCCTGTAACCATAGCCGGAAATGTGCTAAGTATACCTTCAGGATCCCATGTTTCTTGCCATAAATATCCAGGGAGGTAGAGATTATCAATATAATGTGCCCAGTTTTTTTCTGGAACACTTAAGTCTGGCATACCTATTCCTGGAACTGGAACAAAACACATAATAATGAGGTAAGCGGTAAGCACTGTAACAGCCAGGATTATTTGTTGTTTCTTCGAGAGGTATAAATAACAAAGAGCACAAAGCAAGTAGACCACTGAGATGCGCTGTAATACTCCTGTCCAACGGATTTCGCCAAAATCAAAATCAGGCCACAGCCATAAAAACAGTCCGACTAAATAAATCTTAACTGCTCTCCAGACCACCTTTTTAAGCAAATCGGTTTTAGAGGATTGTGCTGAGCGTTTGCTTAATGATAAGACTATAGAAGTTCCCATAATAAATAAAAAGGTAGGGAAAATGTAATCTGTTGGAGTAAGACCATTCCAATCTGCGTGGAGCAGGGGAGCATAAACATGACTCCATGAACCAGGGTCATTTACGATAATCATAAAAATAATGGTTAATCCTCTGAGGATGTCTAAAGCTAAAAGTCGTTGGTTGGTTGTTGTCATGCTTTCTAGTTTTGAATTGAAATTGTTTTACCGGCGCGTCCTGTCGTTGAAAAACTGCTCATTTGAACAAGGCTGCCTTTTGGAATTAAAATGGGTTTGGTATAGTTCTCAGCTGAGGCTGTTGGAATGCTTCCATCTGTGGTGTATTTCACTTGCATTCCAGGAAACAAACCTTTGACAGTTAAACTGTCATTGGTGATAAGAGCTCCAGGTTTTGGTAAATGATATACCACGTCAATATCAAGTATTGGCAAGATAGGTAAGCTGCGCTGGCCAATGGTATTTACAAAATGATTCCATGCCGTGAACATTTGAGATTGTTGCTCTTGGGTGTCGTTTTCTCTCATCCATTGTTCTTCAGGAGTCCATGCTCTTTGGGCAAAAACAGCCAGGTTTGGCATTAGTAATTCTTCTAAAATTTCTTGTGAGCGTGCGGTTTCAGTCCACAATTGACTTTGAATACCTGTCAAGTTTGAAGCCTTATCTTTTTCAAGGGCGACTGTATTGTTCTTGTATTCTGCACTGATTTGGTGTTTTTGATTTAAAAAGGAATTTCCAAACACATCTGTAGGGTTGGTACCCCAGGTGTCGAAATAATTCACAAAGCCTGACCAGTTTAGACCGTGGTTGTCCATATCCCTGTCATCGCTCATGTCAAAATAAAAGGCAGAGGAATTACTCATCACAGTTTTAAAGCCCATATTGGCAAACTTGTAAATCATGTCCTCACGGCCTTCTCCCCAAGTGTTGTTCCATACATAGGGAATCAATTCATAATTAAACGTTTCTTTTCGTATGGCCGTCTCTCCTTGGCTTTTTTCAGAATGGTCTAGAAGAATATCTTCCCATCCTGCAAGTTCCACCTGGTCTTTATCAAAAAGTTGTTTCAAGCGCTTGAGATTATAGACATAAAGTTCTTCTAGATTTGAAACATTGGAGTTGTTATTGTCTAAAAAAGCCGAACAATCGTCTGAGGCGGTCCATACGCCGTAGGGCAGTTCATCTGCGCCTATACTAAAACGCACTAAGCTCGATTCGGCATCTTCGTACATCTTTTGAAGTTCGGTATAGACTTTTTCAAAAAAGGTATATGCACTTTCATTACAAATGCAAATCACATTATCTGAGTAGCGTTGAGCCGATACATACTTACTTTGATCATTGCCATCTCGCAGTCTGTACTCAAGGGCTTTCTCAGGCTGATTTAGGGCCATGTATTTCTCATAACGCGCTTCCATAGCGATTATGGCGGCTCGAGCATGAGAAGGAAAGCTAATTTGAGGCATAATATCGATTTGTTTCTTTTTGGCGTATTCCAATATTTCCACAAAATCTTCTCGAGATAAATAACCGTTTGATGTTGGGCTTCCTGTTGCACCTGAACCGTACATCGGTAAAAGGCTTTTGTTTTCGATTGCAGAATAAGATCTTTTCGCCCCTACAGTGGTCAATTCTGGTAAATCGGGAATCTCTATCCTCCATCCTTCGTCATCGGTCAATCTAAAATCAAGGGTGTTCAGTTTATACAGGCCCATGAGATCTATTACTTTCAAGACTTCTTCTTTGTTGTAAAAATTACGTGAGATGTCCAATAAGAATCCTCTATACCCAAATCGAGGCTCATCTTCAATACGAAGTACAGGCCAACCTTTCCCTTCTAAAAGAGCCGTGGCAAATAGCTGTCTTAAACTTTGAGAGGCGTAGAACACCCCTTTGAGATCAGAGGCAGAAATGTGGATTCCTTCAGGCTTGATTTCTAAAGTGTATGCTTCAGACTTCAGATTTGCCTCATAAGATAGATGTATGCCGCTTTTACTTTCATCAGAAATAACAATTAATTCACTTAGCCCGGCTTCAATAGTTTGTAAGTCTTTGGAAAATGCCTCATCAAGCTTTAGAAACATTGAGCTTTCCGCTTGTATATAGGTATTGTTGAAATGTGTTTTTTTAGGATAAGGGACAACCCAACTAAGGGTCTCCGTTGAAAGGAAAGAACTATTTTGATATTCTAGGTATCGATCTTCAGCATTCATAAAATATAAGTTTTCAACCCCTTCGGCATCTTTCCATTCGATATTCGTTTGAAGGTCATACCCCTTTTCGTTATAAACAATAAAAACACCCACAGGACCCATTGCAAGACGATCCATTATTCCGCTTTGCAAGCAGTTCAGTTTTAAGGTTTCTCCAGATTTTAAGCTGTAATCATCGGAGAACTGAAGCCTGTAATAATCTCCATTGATGCGTTCAAAAGAAACTCCTTGAGGTAGGCTAGAGGAGATAATTTCTCCTTTCATTTGATTCCAGTGCAGTTCCCATTCTGAGGAAGCAATCGAAAGATCTGAGTGATTTGTAATGCTCAGTTCTACCTGCATTTGATCCTGCTGCGTATCGAATTGCACAATGCGATAATTCAAAACGATTCCCTGCTCTTCTGGCTTCGCTTGACAGGATAGCAGAAAAAATGGCAAAGCAAAAACAAGGAGCAGTTTAGGTAAAATTTTATTCATCAGTTAGTTGGTTATTAGCAACTTATAAAAAGATGCATTTGAATTTATAAATTTTTTAAAGAAGTGTAAGAAATTAAAACAAAAATTATTTATCTTTAATTGCAACTAAACTAATAAAAATGAACCAAGTCATTACACTTGTAATGCCGATGCTATGTGCATCTTTTTTTACGCTATCTCAAACGGATTTGGTTAATGCAGACAAGGAGGTTTTTAACCTTGTTACTGATGAATTTGAGCATGGCTTAGAAAAGAGTTCCTATTTAGTTTTTAATCTCAAAGTATTACCTAACCAACAACATTTAGAATAATTCCATTGAGCTTAAATTGTTTGGTTAACAATAGGGGTGGTTTCTGATTTAGATTCCACCCCATTTTTATTTTACTTGTAGTTCACCATCAGTTTTTTCTGATAACATATAAACGAGAAATGTAGTATTTTTCAGTGTTCTGATATTTTATTTGACACTAAACAAAAAGAGTCCGAGGCATTTTAGTAAATTTCGAATATGTGTTCCGATTCGACTATGTGGTTTTTCGTGCTTTGTATTTTCTTACTTTCTTACTACCTAATCAAAACGGTAATGACGGCCTTTGTCAAATTGTTTTTAAACAAACAGGACGATGCCTATTCCAAAACCATATCATCTTTAGCTTCTAAAAAACAAGAATCACAATTGGAGGATTCAGTTCAAAATCAAAAACAGATTTTTGAAAATATCGGAAAAACAATTGGGACCCATATGCGCTATGATATAAGAAGAGAGAAACAAGAAAAATCATTTTTTGAGTGGATTGAATTGATCTCACTCGTAGGAGCCTTTTTGTTGCTTTTCTTTGGAATAACTGATCAGCTTACTATATTCTTTCTAGATGGTGTGACAACAGTCAAAGAGTGGGTTTTATCCTTATTTTAAACACTTTCATTTCTTTTTAAATTCATAGCTTTAGGAGTACTTTGTTTTCAAAATGAATACGAGCTTCCTTAAAATACACGCTAAAGACAACGTGATTGTCGCTTTATCTGAAATCACAGCGGGGACCGAACTACAGATTGATGGTGCTAAAGTGGTGGTCAATGAAACCATTCCTCAAAAACATAAGTTATGTATAGCCCAACTTGAGGTAGGTGAGGAGTTGGTAATGTACGGTGTTATAGTGGCAAAGGCTACCAGCCCCATTAAAGCCGGTGATTTGATCAGTACGACGAATGTTGCCCATCAAACGGCATCAAGTATTCGAAAAAACAAAACAAGCCTCTGGAATGCTCCGGATATTTCATCTTGGAAGTCCAGACACTTTATGGGATTTCACAGAGCCGATGGTCAAGTTGGAACGGCCAATAACTGGTTGTTTTTTCCTTTGGTTTTTTGTGAGAACAGAAATATTGAAATTCTTAAAGACACTTTTGAAAAAGAGCTCTTTCCACAAGCCCCTAATCCTTACCGCAGGCATTTGCGCAATCTTCTTCAAAAAGAAAATTCAACGGAAGAGAAAGAGGAAAACACTCCACATTTAGAACATGTGAATTTGCGTTTTATCTCGCATCAAGGAGGATGTGGTGGAACCAAGGAAGATGCTGTATTACTCGCACGTCTTTTAGCGGGCTATGTCAATAATCCAAATGTTGCAGGAGCGACGGTTTTGAGCTTAGGTTGCCAACATTTACAAATAGAGGTATTTAAAGAGGCCTTAGAATCGCTCTCTTCTGATTCGAAAAAACCTGTTCTAATTTTTGAACAACAACAAATGGGTACCACAGAGCAGATGTTGACTCAAGTCATCGAGCAATCTTATAATGAAATTCAATTGGCCAATCAGTTAAAACGAGCTCCAGCTCCACTTTCTAAACTAACCATTGGACTCGAATGCGGCGGGTCTGATGGATTTTCAGGAATATCAGCAAATCCGACGCTGGGTTATGTTTCTGATGTCTTATCTGCCTTAGGTGGCAGCAGCATTTTAGCTGAGTTTCCCGAATTGTGTGGCGTAGAACAAGACCTCGTAGATCGTTGCGTTAATGATGAAATCGCAACTAAATTTTTGACTTTGATGCACAATTACGATCAAAGTGCTCAAAATGTAGGATCGGGTTTTGACATGAATCCTTCGCCAGGTAATGTCAAGGATGGTCTTATTACAGATGCCATAAAATCAGCAGGTGCTGCCAAAAAAGGAGGAACTTCACCAATTGTTGATGTTCTAGATTACACCGAATATGTGTCCAAAAATGGACTAAATCTTTTATGCACCCCTGGAAATGATGTTGAAAGCACAACAGCAATGGTTGGTTCGGGTGCGAATCTCGTGCTCTTTACTACGGGACTGGGAACACCTACCGGAAATCCAATCACACCTGTACTCAAAATAGCTTCAAATTCGGACTTGTGCACTAAAATGCCAGATATCATAGATTTCGATACAGGTGCGGTCATAAGGGGTGAGAAATCAATAGAAGAAATGGGAGAACTCTTGTTGGAATTTATAATTGAAGTGGCAAGCGGGCGTCTTACAATAAATGCAGACAGGCATAAGCAATTTGACTTTATCCCTTGGAAACGCGGGGTCTCTCTATAAAAAAAACCGACACTTTATTGAAGCATCGGTTTTTAAATAACTGTAAAATCCTGCTTTAATTCAGCATAGATTTCGCGTAGTCATAACTTCTTTTAACTTCTTGTACAGCATCTGATCCCTCAGGAATTTCATACTCCATTTCAATGGTTACAGGAAAGTCATATCCCTTGTCTTTTATCAACTGAAGTAGGGCTTGAATAGGAGTATCTCCTTCTCCCCACATCATATTGTCCTGACCATTTTCTTTATTCTTTCTGTCTTTGAGATGCATACTCACAATTTTATCGTGTTTCTCTTCGACAATTTTTAAGGGTTCTGGATTTCCAGCAGCCACGTAATGACCGATGTCTAAGTTCATTCGAATGGCTTCTGAAATTGCCATAGAGTCATCCCAAAAAGTTGGAGTTTGTTGGGTATGACCGTGGTAACCTACTAGTACACCTTCTTCTTCTGCAAGGCGACCAAGGCGCGCTGTGTGCTCATCGTTTTCAGGATGTTCTAAGGTGATATGTGTTGCCCCTAAAGCTTTTGCTGCACGCATTCCATATCTGATGTCCTCATCTGTATTGTCTGTGCCAAACACGCTGGGTTTAAAGGCATAAATACTGATACCTGCATCGGCGTACATGTTTTTCAATTCTTCGAATTTACCGAAGTCTACTTCTTGACGCCACTGCGCAACCTCTTCGTTATAAGCTGCAATTTCTTGCTGCAGCAAGGAGGCTTCTTCACGCTCTTCATCAGTTAACTCTTCATTTCTGTAAAGCTTGTATAGTAATCTTCTGTTTGGATGTCCCCAAACTGGGTTGACTGGAGCACCTGCAAAAGGTTCTGCGTGATTTCCCATGAGTTCAACTTGCGTCAAGCCTGTTTGTTTCACATAGTCAATAATAGCTTCGGGACTCTGATCAGGCATAGATCGGAACGAATACGTAATTACCCCGAAGTTTACTTCGTTTTCTTCTTTCTTTTCTGGATTTTGTTGGCAACCTATAAATAGGACCGATGCGATTAAAAATCCAAATATTGTTTTGAGTTTAGTCATAGTTGTTTCTTTTATTAGGTACTAAATGTAAGGGATATTTTAGAGTTTCAAGTTGTTTTGTACTTTAATTTATCAAAATGATACAATGAAAAGTATTCCCGTCTTTTGATTAGGCTCGTGCTGCTTTTTTGGAAAGTATCAAAAACAATAAACCACAACAAATCCAAGCGGGTAAGGTCATAAAACTCAAAAAGATGTCAAATTGCTGCGCGATAAGATAACAACCTCCAGCAGCTAATACCCAAGAAATAAGTACAGCCCAATTAATAGAAATCTTTTTGATTTCGGCATAATTTTCTACAATCTTAAATGAGCTGCCAAAGAAGTGTTGAAAGACAATAATTGCACCCATTGGCGCTAATATAAATCCGTAGAGCGCGACAAAATCTAAAAGTTTCATGGCTACAGCCGGAAACATACCGGCAAGGGTAGCAAGACCACCTGCAAGAAGTGTTATTTTAAATCTGGATGTATTTTTAAAGATGGCTTGGAATGCCAATCCAGCTCTATAAATAGTAGGGTTAGCTGTAGTCCAACCCGCCATGATGACCACCAAAACGCCAAATACACCTAAGGCATTATACGCCAAAGGACCAGGAGCTACTGGAGGAGCCTCACCTTGAAGAAGAAATTGTTGAGCCTCACTACTTTTGATGTAAACCGCGTAGAGCAGTGCCGCCGCTATCCATGCCATAAAATGACCGATGTACATTCCAGCAGCTGAGGTCCATCCTGAAGAAGCTTTTCGAGCAAAACGAAAAACCGATAAATCAGACATTCCAATATGCATTGCGGCATTGGCGAACCAAGACCAAATCGCTACATGCCAAAATCCATACTTGATTTGACCCGGAAAGGGCTCGCTTCCTTCACCCCAAATCGCCCAAAAATCACCAAAACTTTGAACTCCCAATTGTCTTAAGGCCACAATACCACTGAGTAAAAAACCCAGTACGATGATTGGAGCCATATAATTGGCTGCTTTTGAGACCGTGTCGTATCCCTTGGCAGCGATTACCGAAATGAGTATTCCAATACTCAAGACAATTAAGATCCATGTCAATCCATTGGGCATGGTATCGCTCAGTTTAGGCATTGGCATATCAAAAGGAATTCCAACGGCTGTCGCCGATACGGTGATCATGGCCCCTGCGAGAAAACAAAACAATACCCCGTTGGCGAGATTGTAGAGGGTAACCAATTTGAAACCACAAATTTTTTCCAACTGATAATAAAGGGTAAGTCTGTATTGTACTGCAATTTCCGCAGTTAAAAATCGCCAACTTAAAACAGCCAGAAGATTTCCGACAATGAGCCCCATAATAAGGTCAAAAGCGCTTACTCCTGTTGTCAAAAATAAGGGGCCGATGACGAACTCTGTTCCGGCTGCGTGCTCTCCAGCATACATACCTAAAAAACTCTTCCAGCTTTTTAATTTAGATTCGGGAACGGCTACGCGTTCAAATTCTCCGTCGCTTACTGTTGGTTCGGTTGTTGTACTCATGTTTTGATGTTTAGCTTAGTTGGTTAGGTGCGATCTTAAATCGCTAATGCGTTCACAGCACAATTGCTCTAGATTCTGTCTCAATTGTGTTTTAAACATGTCTATGGCGTGTTCGCCACCTTTGTTACCCAAGGCAGCCACACTGTACATAAAGGCTCTTCCGAGAAAGGTAAAATCTGCCCCTGCTGAAAGGCAGCGCGCTATGTCAGGCCCAGATCGCATTCCGCTGTCTTGCATGATGGTTATTTTGTTATTGTACTGTTCTACAATCTTTCGCAATGCTGTGATCGAAGACTCACCGGCATCTAGTTGTCTACCGCCGTGATTTGAAACAATGATGCCGTCAAATCCAAGCTCGATAGCAGCCTTAGTATCTTCGACCGAGGCCACTCCTTTTAAAACGAGTTTGCCTTTCCACCGATCACGAATAGGTTTAATTCGTTCTGCATTTAATCGCCCAGAGAAGGTCTTGTCCATAAAAGCTCCTAACTGCCTTAGGTTGAGTCCTTCGGGTTGATAAGGTCTCAGCGTTTCAAATGTCGGTATGCCGTGTTTAAGGGTTTGCAAGGCCCAATGCGGTCTAGAAAGAATTTGTAAAATGTTAGCCATACTCATTTTGGGAGGGAGGGCTAAACCATTTTTATAATCACGGGGTCTGTATCCGAAAGTCGGAACATCGCACAATAGTACCAAAACCTCACAGCCCGCCTGTTGAGCTCGATCAATGATATCGTTTCGAATCGCCTCTTCTGCAGGATTGTAGAGTTGAAACCAAGCTTTTCCATCTGTAATCCTGCAGGCCTCTTCAATGTCTAGCGTAGTAACTGTACTTAAAATGAATGGAATGTTATGCTCTTTAGCTGCTTGAGCCAATATTTTTGGTGAATTTGGCCACATCAATCCTTGTAATCCCACTGGTGCGATTCCAAAAGGAGCATCGTAGGTATGTCCAAAAAGGCTTGTGCTGAGGTCGCTTTTGGTGTAAGGTCTTATATATCTTGGTTCCAAAGTCAACTCACGTATATCCGAAGTGTTTCGGTGTAAATTGACATCTTCATTACATCCACCATCGAGATATTCAAACGCAAAACGAGGTATTTTTTGCTGAGCTCTTGTCCTGAGATCTTCTACTGAAGGATATTGTTTATTGAAGGGCATAGGCGTTGTTTTCAGTTATCAAGATATTCAATCAATTTGTAATTCTCTTTAAAATCGAAGTTGATTTTTGAAGATTCATCTA
Source organism: Flavobacteriales bacterium (assembly GCA_011525015.1). Lineage (GTDB taxonomy): Bacteria > Bacteroidota > Bacteroidia > Flavobacteriales > Flavobacteriaceae > UBA3478. Next base: position 119,464 of record WTJC01000013.1, on the reverse strand, counting down.
GTACTAAGGCAGCTCCAAGTGCTGTTCCTAAGGCCTGTGATGCCGAGAATATTTTAACCTTTGGAAGATGATGTTGAAGACTTGCCAAGAAGAACTTATTTTTTGTAAACCCTCCTTCTATATAGATGGTCATGTTCGATCTCGTATCGATTTTCATGGCTTGAACGAGTTTCTCGCACAATTCATAGTTGAGCTGATGAATGGCCTGCGCAGCAGAACTCAATTCTACTTTGTCTTTATTCTTATCGTTATCGAGGTGTTTGAATTCAAAACAAGTATGTTTCCTCGATTGTTCAAGACGTCTTTTTTCAAGAGAAAGCTCATGCAAAGCAGAAGCCTCTAGCTCGAACTTTTGACTTATTTTTTCGAGTTGATATTCGTATTCTTTACCAATGAGTAAACGAACGGCCTGGGTTTGATTCGAATCAACTTGAAGGTACTTTAAGGGATGTGTAATCTTTTGATGCTCATCTTCAAAAGGAAAAAACACCACCACCCATGTACCGGTTGACATTAAAATAAACTTTTCATCTGCACATTGAATGTAGGGAAGTAGTGAAGCTGAAGAGTCGTGAATACCCGCACCTACCTGAAATACATGATTTTTGTATTGGACTTTAAAGCTTGTACTTCCTTTAATTAAAGAAGGAAACTTAGATAAAAGTTTTTCATTTTTTACCCAGTAGTGGTAATCATTAGTTCGATAATCCCAAAGTGCGGTATGACAGCCGAGACTCGTGTATTCCGCATGCTTAGCCCCGTGAATTAAGAAGCTCAAATATTGTGGAAGATGCAGGCTCCACCGAATGCGGTCAAAGAGTTTGGGTTTGGTTTTAGAGAGCCATAATAGCTGCATTCCAGAATTTAAAAATCCGGCCCTGGGCGAACCCAGTGATTCGTCTAAATCAAGACCATCACCATATTCTTTGTACCACTGTTCGATATAATCTTCGTCGACTTCTTTTAAATAGTTGTAAAGCGGAGTGAGTACTTCATCTTTTTCGGAGAGGTGAATTAAGCTCGCTCCATAAGTACTAAAGTTGAGATGTGTAATGGGTATTTTGAGCTCGAAAAGGAGACGGTCGAGCGTTTCAAATATCCAATTTTGAAGTAAATGAATCTGTTCACATTCAAAACCATCTTCGTCTTGTCCTTGGGCTAGTTGTATTTCTTCATGGTGCAGCAGCTGATACTTATAGTCGAACACAACAAGCTTTTTGTTGGTCTTACCTATATCGAAAATAGCTGTACACCTGTTGGTCATAATCCAGTAGCTGTTGAACCACTTCCTCTGGTATCGATTAAATGTTGTCGCACACTTAATTGTCGATACATCCCAAGTGGATTGAGGGCTCCACCTTTTTTGACGCGTGATTTTTGAAGTAGGGGACGCACATCGGTTAAAAAAGCATCTTGAATTAATTCCTGTGCAAGCACTACATCATTTTCTTCTTGCGCCTGAGCTAATGCTTTTTGATCTACCAACAAGGCCTTGGCATAGGCAATTTTAATCGCTTCAATAGATTGTATTAAATCTTCGAGCGGATCTTTGGTGTTATGAGAGGCATCTATCATCCATGCGGGATATGGATTGGCTTTGTTGTTTTCTATACCGTAAATCAATTCAATAAAAATTAAGAATAGGGCATAGGGTTTAATACTTCCAACACTCAGATCATCATCACCGTATTTGCTATCATTAAAGTGAAAACCGCCTAATTTATTTTGATTCATAAGCGTGGCGACAATTTGTTCGATATTGGTATTGGGTAAATGATGACCCAAGTCAACAAGGGTATAAGCCTTATCTCCAAGATGATTGGCAAGCATAAATGAGGTGCCCCAATCTTGAATCACCATGGAGTAAAAGTTAGGCTCATAGGGTTTGTACTCTATAAATAACTTCCAGTCTTCTGGTAATTTTTGATAAATATGCTCTAAACTTGCAGTGGTGCGTTCAAGCGCCTGCTGAAAATTGTGTTGTGCCGGAAAATTACTTCCATCGGCTAACCAAATGGTCAAACTTTTTGAACCCAACTTATCGCCTGTTTCAATGACTTCAATGTTGTGTGCAATGGCTTGTGCTCTAACCGATTTATCTCGATGAGATAATGAACCGAATTTATAACTGTGCGATTGTCCGATTTGGTCTTGAAAAGTGTTTGAATTGACGGCATCAAACTTTAGATGAAGTTCACTGGCCTTGGCTTTGACTTCTTGGTAATCTAAAACGCTGTCCCAAGGAAAGTGAAGAGAAACCATATTAGCACTTTGAGTCAGCTGGTGCAACAATCCGATATCCTCTAATTTTTCAATCAAATTTGAGGGTTCTCCTCCGAGTTTGAATCTCCCAAAGCGCGTGCCTCCTTGGCCAAGCGCCCAACTTGGTATGGCGACTTGAAAATCACCAAGTTTATGAAGAAGCTTATCTACATCGATGTTTTTACGATCGAGTTGATCTGCGAGCTGCGAATACGATTGCTCAAGAACTTCTGCAGAAGATCGGTTGATTTCATTGATTTGATCTGGATTGATTCTCATGGTATTAGATGCTATTAACGAACAAATGCCTGCGGCATTCCACCATCGACATTGATCATATTTCCAGTTGATTTCTTTAGAACGCCTACCAAAGCAAATACTCCATCAGCAATATCTGAGGGATAAATGATTTGACTCATCAAATTTCGTTTGGCGTAATGCGCAGGTAAATCTTCTACGGCTACTCCATAGGCTTTAGCTCTACCTTCGGCCCATTCTCCTTCCCAGATTTTACTGCCAATAATCACCCCGTCCGGATTGACCACGTTCACCCGAATTTGTGCTTTCCCCAGTTCTGCTGCTAAAAGTCGAGTCATATGCTGTTGAGCCGCTTTGGCTGTTCCATAGCCAATATTGTTGGGACCTGATACCACGCCATTTTTACTGGCTATACTTATGATATCTCCTCCAAGTCCTTGAATTTTCATGAGTTCAGCAGCTTTTTGTGCCAATTCAAACTGGGCTTTAACCAGCACGTTTTGCAATAAATCCCAATCTTCTAAGGTGTGATCTTCTAAGGTTTTAGAAATGGCTAATCCTGCGCTGTGAACGACAATATCTATCCCTCCAAAGTAGAGGCAAGCCGACTTGTAGGCCTTGTCAATAGCCTCAGTTTTGGTGACATCACAACAGACCGTAGTCATAAGGTCAGAAGAATATTCGTCTTTCATTGCCTGAAGTCTTTCCTCAGAAAGATCAGCGAAAACCACATGAGCGCCTTCTTCAATAAGTTTTTCGCAAATGGCTTTTCCAATTCCCCCTGCAGCTCCTGTGACAAATGCAATCTTTCGTGAGAGTGTTTTTTCTTTTGGCATCCGCTGTAGCTTGGCTTCCTCTAAGAGCCAATATTCGATGTCAAAAGCCTCTTGTCGGGGTAGTGCCGTATAGGTAGAAATTGCCTCAGCACCTCTCATGACATTGATGGCATTAATGTAAAATTCACTGGCCACTCTGGCAGTTTGTTTGTTCTTAGCAAAGCTAAATAGCCCTACTCCAGGGTATAGCAAGATTACTGGACTCGCATCTCTTATGGCCGGCGAATGCTCATTTTTATGGCTGTTGTAATAATTGACGTACTCTTTTTTATAACGCTCAAAGGAGGGGCTTAACTTCTCTAATAAGGCTGTAGTATCTTCTAAATTTTCATCTTGTTCTAGAGGCAGAACTAGAGGCTGAATTTTAGTCCTTAAAAAGTGATCTGGACAAGAAGTACCTAAAGGCGCCAATCGGTCGAGGTCAAAGCTGTTGACAAACTCCAAAACCACATCGGAATCGTCAAAATGTCCAATCATTTGATTTTCTGTGGAGCACAGCCCTCGAAGTAATGGCATTAACTGTGCCGCCCGCATTTTGCGCTCAGCACTATCTAAGGCATCAACGCGTTTACCTCCGAAATGATAGTTTTTACTTTTAGATTTTTCTTCGATGTACATTGAGGCCTGCTCAATAACTTCTAATGAATTTAGGTAGCATTCGTGCGCATCATCCGCCCAAGTAAAGAGTCCATGAGACTCCAGAACTATTCCTCGAATACCGGGCTGTTCTTGAAGACATCTTTCCAATTGCAGTCCTAAGTCAAATCCAGGTCTTTGCCAACCTACCCATCCCATGGTGTCTCCCCAAATTTCGCGCGTAATTTCTTTGCTATTTGCACTCGCTGCAATGGCAATAAGGGCATCAGGGTGTAAGTGGTCAATGTGCTTAAAGGGCAATAGTCCGTGTAAAGGGGTATCTATAGAGGGTGCGCGACTCTCTAAATCATATATGCAATGATTGAATAAGCCCACCATTCGGTCTTCATCGTGTAATCCTTGGTAAACGTTTTTAAGATCTCTCAATCGCTTGGTGTAAAGCCCTGCAATTCCTTTTCTCGTTAATGTTCCGATATCTCCGCCAGAACCTTTAATCCACATGACTTCGATGTATTCATTGGTCAGCGGGTCTTTTTCTATGGTCTTGCAAGAGGTATTACCTCCTCCGTAATTGGTGATGCGTAAATCTGCTCCGAGTAGATTTGATCTGTATAAAAAAAGTGCGACTTGGTCGTCTTTTAAGCTTTGAGCGTGGGCTTCATCCCACAAATAATTGACGTAATTAAAGGTATAGGTAGACATTTGTATTTTTAGGTATGGAAAACTATTGTCTCAAATATAAACAATAAGAGCAAACTGCGAATTAATAAAGGTTTCAATGATATTTCACTACCTTCAAATACACCTAACTACTTTAATGATGCATTACAATAGGCTTTTTTCAGTGATTTTTGCCCTCCTTCTGAGTTCGGTATTATATGGGCAACAGACTATTCCTCTTTACGACAATGATGAGATTCCCAATTGGAACGCTGACTTCACTCCAGAACAAACAAGAATAATTGATGTTTCAACGGGAAAAGCTCGTTTTATAACCAATGTAATCAAGCCAGAACTGAGTATTTATCTTCCAGAAGAAAATAACTTTAAAGCGGCTGTTGTATTATGTCCAGGAGGTGGTTATTACGGTTTGGCCATAGACCATGAAGGGCATGATGTTGCAAAAAAATTAAATGAATACGGCATAGCAGTCTTTGTGCTTAAGTACAGAATGCCCCAAGAGTCGTATTTCGAAAATAAAAAAGTGGTTCCCTTACAAGATGTGCAACGAGCTATTCAATTCGTAAGGGCCAATGCCTTGAATTTTGGAGTAGATTCAGATAAAATAGGTGTTGCTGGATTCTCTGCTGGAGGACATCTTGCCGCATCTGCTGGGGTACACTTCACCAAACAATTTCAGCCTGCTCCAATTCACAACAACAGTCGTCCTGATTTTATGCTCTTGGTTTATCCCGTAATTAGTTTTCAGGATGGATTAACCCATAGGGGATCGGCCAATAATTTAATAGGAACTTTTAGCAGTCAAGAAAAAGTTGTTCTCGATGCAGATGATGTGCGTTTTTATTCGAATGAACTGCAGGTCGATATGAATACTCCGCCAAGCTTTTTGGTTCACGCCTTAGACGATGAAGTAGTCCCTGTGGAAAACAGTCTGTTGTTTTCAGCAGCCCTTCGACAAGAAGCTGTTGAGGTTGAAACCTTTTTTTACAAAACAGGTGGACACGGATTTGGTATGTACAATACCTCTTATAAATTTAATTGGGTGGATACTTTTGTGAGCTGGCTCGAAGATTATTACAGCGAATACGATCGTACCTGATTAGGAGTGCCTAAAGGGTTTGGCCTTGAAATAAACCCATTTATTTCAAATATATTTTTATCTTTTCACGGCCAAAACCAAATCTCCATTTGGTAAAGAGCTAACTAATAAATAAACACATACTCAAACATGAAAACACTTGATACTTTAGATTGGATAAGTATTAGCGCCTATTTCGTGATTCTATTAGGAATTGCGTATTGGGTCATTAGAAAAAGAAGAAACAATACAGAAGATTACTTTTTAGCCGGGCGTAATGTCGGTTGGTTTGTTGTCGGAGCTTCAATATTCGCCTCGAATATCGGTTCTGAGCACGTTGTTGGTCTTGCGGGATCTGGTGCCGGTGACAAACTACCCATGCTGATCTACGAAATTCACGCTTGGATTGTATTAGCCCTGGGTTGGATCTTTTTGCCGTTTTACGCTCGTGCAGGGGTTTATACCATGCCTGAATTCTTGGAAAAACGATTTGATCCACGCTTGAGATGGATACTTTCGATTTTCTCCTTAGTGGCCTATGTATTGACTAAGATATCGGTAACTATTTATGCAGGAGGAGTAGTTGTTTCTGCCCTTTTAGGTATTGACTTTTGGACAGGAGCTCTCGCCACTGTTGTACTAACTGGTGTATACACTGTTTTAGGTGGAATGCGCGCAGTAGTTTATACCGAAGCAGTGCAAACCGTAGTGCTTATAATCGGAGCAGCTGCACTAACCTATATAGGACTTGATGCAGTTGGAGGATGGTCTTCAATGAAAGAAACCGTAGGACCAGAATATTTTAATATGTGGCGCTCAGCCTCGGATCCTGATTTCCCTTGGCCCTCATTATTAATTGCGAGTACAATTACCGGTATCTGGTACTGGTGTACAGATCAATACATCGTTCAAAGAGCCCTAACTGCGAAGAACATCAAAGAGGGTAGAAGAGGAACTATCTTCGGAGCACTTTTAAAATTACTTCCAGTTTTCTTGTTTTTGATTCCAGGGGTAATTGCCCTTACACTAAAAATGAGAGGGGAGTTACACTATGACAGTCCAGATGAGGCGTTTCCAACCCTGATGGCCAACTTATTACCTTCAGGATTGAGAGGGTTAGTGGCTGCAGGCTTATTGGCGGCTTTGATGAGTTCACTTGCTTCAGTATTTAACTCTTGCTCAACCTTGTTTACTGTTGATATCTATAAGAAATTAAGACCAGATGCTCCTGAAGAAAAATTGGTAAGAACTGGTCAAATCGCAACTATAATCACTGTGATTTGCGGTATTTTATGGATACCAGTAATGTCTGGAATCTCAGGGGTATTATACGAGTATTTACAAAGTGTACAGTCTTATATCGCTCCACCAATCGCGGCCGTATTCTTACTTGGAATCTTTTCAAAACGAATCAATGCACAAGGTGCTTTTGTCACTATGGTGTTTGGATTTGTAGTTGGTGCAGCTCGTATTTTCCTCGAGTTGATCAAAGATCGATTTGACCCAAGCAGTATATGGTTCTACTTAGGTGACATGAACTTCTTGACTTTTGCGTCTTGGTTCTTCTTAATATGTATCATTTTGATGATAGCGGTGAGTTATTCTACGGCAGCGCCTTCGGAAGCTCAGATTGCAAACCTTACCATCAGTACAATTTCTGAAGAAGAAAAAGCTAAAAATCAGAACAGCTACAACTACAAGGACATTTTACTATCCATTTTTGTTCTTATCGTTGTTGCATTTGTGATGATTTATTTCAACGGGAAGTAAACCTTTTAGGATCTATCTCGTCTTATTGATAAACTAACTAAATCAATGAACAAATTATTTTATTCAGTTACAGTACTCATGTTGAGTGCTGTAACTGTAGTTTGTGCTCAAACTGAAGTGCAGACTGGAGCATCAATAGCTGTTACATCAACCACTAAGGGAAAAGTAAGAGGCTATATCGAAAATGGTATCTATACCTATAAAGGAATCCCATATGCTCAAGCAAAGCGATTTGAATCTGCAATGCCTTTAGAAGCGTGGGAAGGGGTAAAAAGTACCACTACATATGGTCCTGTAGCTTATCTAATGAATCCAACAACAGCAGTTCAAGACGAATCTGAGTTTGTTTTTGATCACAGTTGGGGATATGCCTCAGAGGATAATCTCCGAATCAATGTATGGACACCCGCAATTAAAGATTCTAAAAAAAGAGCCGTTTTGTTTTGGATTCACGGCGGAGGATTCACGGCAGGTTCTTCTCAGGAACTTCCGTCTTATGATGGGCGTAATTTAGCCGAAAAGGGAGATGTAGTCGTGGTGTCAATTAATCACCGCTTAAATGTACTCGGCTTTTTAGACCTTTCAGCCTACGGAGAAAAATACAAGCATTCAGCAAACAACTCTATGAGAGATATTGTTGAGGCTTTAAAATGGGTTCAACTCAACATTGAAAATTTTGGAGGTGACCCTAACAATGTGACGATTTTTGGTCAATCTGGAGGTGGCGCTAAAGTAAATACACTTATGGCTATGCCTTCTGCTGAAGGATTATTTCACAAAGCGGTGAATCAATCAGGGGCCTTCCGCTCTGGATTTCAAACTAAAGAAGTAACCCAATCCATTGCAAAAGAAACTTTGAAAATTCTAAAAATTAAATCCAGAAACATAGACCGCATACAAGAAATCCCTTTTTCAGTATTAAGTAAAGCAAGTCAACAGGCACTGCAAATTGTCGCCGAAAGACTCGCAAAAGAAGGAAGAGCTCCAGGCGGTTTTGGTTTGAATTGGGGCCCCAGTTTAGACGGCGATTTAATCCCTTATGACATGAGTAGTGATGATGCATATGAAATGTCTAAACACATACCATTACTAATCGGAACTACAAAGAATGAGTTTGCGACTTTTGCTAATGGAAGATTTTTTGGAGCCTCTGAAGAGACGGTTATGAAACATATTGAACAAACGTATAAAGACAAGGCCTCAGCCTATATTGCTGCAGTTCGAAAAGCCTATCCGAACGATACACAACCTCATGATTTACTCACAGTGGATACCATGTTTAGACCCGGAACTGTTTTTCAAGCCAATAAGAAATCAACTGTTGTTGATGGTGCCGAAGTATATATGTATTTGTTCACATGGCAGTCGCCTGTTTTTGATGGAAAATACCAGTCTGTTCACTGTATGGAATTGCCTTTTGTTTTTGACAATATTGAATTGGCTCGAAACATGACAGGTGGTGGAATACAGGCCCATGCTCTTGCTGATCGTGTTTCGAAGGCATGGATTCATTTTGCCAAGACCGGAAATCCCAATCACAGCGGATTACCAGAATGGCCAGCTTATACGCCTGAAAACACAGCAACAATGCATTTTGATTTGAATTGCGAGGTCAAACCTCAACTCGATAAAGAATTATTTGAATTAATTTCGAGTTTATAAAAAAAGGTGGTCATTGACCACCTTTTGTTTTATGTTAGTTTCCTCCGTTTAGAAGGTCGAGAACTTCCTGGGGAATTAAAACCTTATCGATGATGTGAACGACACCGTTAGTGGTAATAATATCAGCTGTGGTCACATTGGCTGGTACACCAGTTTTGTCGGTGATCTGAACTCCTGAAGCTGTGCTGATACTCACCTCTTCTCCTTGAAATGTCGGAATTGAAGACCCATTAGATAAACCAGTAGATAAAGCAGCCACTCCGGTTACAACATGATATTGAACTACTTTGGCAAGTAGTGTTCTCTCTTCTACAGTATCAAAATCGTCAAGGGTGTCTATACCGTCAAGTTGGCCTAATAAATTGGCAAAGGCTTGATTTGATGGAGCAAACACAGTATAAGGCCCTGGAGCATTTAACGTAGCAATGAGATTGGAATCTGGATTTTCGTCTGCAAGAACCAGCGCTCCTACTAAATTGGATAAATCTGCTGTAATCGCAGCCGTTTCAACGATGTTTCTTGTTGCGTCTGATGATGTATCGTCGTCAGAAGGATCGCAAGAGACAAATAATACGGCTAAGGTCAGCGTAAAAAATGGAAGTAATTTTTTCATTGTGTTTTTTTACAAAGGTAACGCATCTAATATTCTGTTTAATAAATTTAACATATTATTAAACAAATTTGATGCAAGCTCTATTTCATCTGAAATTTTAAAAATTAAATCCAAAATGATATATATTTGCACACCTCAAAACGGTCGCGTAGCTCAGCTGGATAGAGCATCTGCCTTCTAAGCAGACGGTCGAAGGTTCGAATCCTTCCGCGATCACTGACTTCTAAACCTCAGAATAGGACTATTCTGAGGTTTTTTTTATGGTTTTTGTTGTTCTTATTCAAAAATCACTCAAATTTTGAAGCATCTAAATTGAAGAATCGAACAGCATTATTAAAAAGTATATCTCTTTTTCGTTCTTCTGTCAGGTAGGTGGCATTTTCTATTACGCCTATAGAGGTTTCTAATAATTCAGGCCAAATCATCAAGTCAGTTCCGTACAATATTCTCTTGGCAAAACCTGCTTGCACAATTCTCTTTAAATAAGCATGAATTTCATCCAATGGATAGCTCCAAATAAATCCAGCCAAATCGACATATACATATGCATTTGCACCCATTAAGGCGATCATTTGGTCAATCATTGGATACCCCGCATGCATTACCCATATTTTTAGATTTGGGTGACGTGCTAAAACATCTTCTAATAAAAAAGGTTGGCCTAACGATGCCCTGTACTTAGGAGATGTGATGTTTGCCATACCATTTCCACCAGTTCCCATGTGTATTCCAACAGGAATTCCCAATTCTTCTGCAACACCAAAATAGGCATCTAAAGACATATCTGAAGGCGACATGCCTTGGTATTGTGGCGCTACTTCTCCCATGACCTTATAAAAACCTGTCGAGAGTGAATCTTTAAAAGCCTCTACGCTTATTTGTTCGGCATTACTGACACCAAGAGAGGGTATGATATGATTAGGCACAGCTTTGTGCCAACGATGAATAATATCAGCGTCGCCGCTTACGACCATGGTCACGTTTAATTCTTTTGCGGCTCTCACTATAGCAGCCTGCATTTCTGCGTCATTTTTGGCAGCTTTTAAGGGCGCTATACAATCCGTATTGGTAAATGAGGGTACTCCATGTTTTGGGTCTCCACCGGGCATATTACTTAAAAACCAAGGGCACATATCAGAACTAAAATTGGGATTTGTTTTCATCGCATGTACATGCACATCGATTATAGCTAGTCTTTTAGATGTTTGTTGTGATACTGCATTTTGAAAAATAAATAGAAGCAATAGAGAAGGAGTTATTTTTCTAAAAATGAACGCGTTAATATTATAATTGAGGCACATAATTAAAGGGATAATTTTATCAAGGTTTTTAATGTTAAACAAAATAAGTATATCTTGATATTCATCAAAAGTATTTTATTATGAAAAAATCTCTGTTTTATCTGCTCGTTTTTGGATTAATTCACACTACAAGTGCACAGTTTGGAGTTTTCAGCTCGTATGCTTCTGCAAAAGGAAAAATTTCAGGTGATGGAATAACTATTGCTCCTGAAGAAGCTTCAGGCTCATTTGGATTGGGATTGTTTCTCGACCTTCAATTGGGTGAAAAAGTAGATCTACAGCCATACATTGCATATGGCATAGGAGAAAAAGTCGAGGACGAATCTAATAATGCAATTGGATTTGGAGGTAATGTTGATTACTATCTGGGAGGTAGAACGGCATCCTTTTTTCTTCGTGGAGGATTAGGGGTCGGTATTGCCCTTGCTGATGTTGATACAAATATCGTAAAGAAATCTGCCACTAGTGCTAACCTTGGATTGGGTATAGATTTAAGTGATACTGTGACCTTAGTAGGAAGTTACGGAACTCAGCTTTCAAATTCGTCTAATTTGGAGGATATAGATATTTCTGCTTCTGGTATTGAATTGCAATTGCAAATTAAATTTGGTAAACCACAGCCAAGAAAAAGACCAGGTACAAGGCGTTATATAAAGCTTTAATGAGAATATAATAGGATTAATAAACAATTATACTTTTTTATTGTAAATTGATACAAACTATAAACAATTAAAATATGAAAAAACTTATTGTCCTATTTTTCCTTGTCTCAAACATGTTTTTTTTGAAGGCACAGGAAATCGTAGTGGCTTTACATTACGTTAAGGTCGAAACCAGTCATGAAAATAAACTCATTGAACTAGAGCAAACGTATTTTAAACAATTACATAAATATGCGATAGAAAATAGTGGTAAAATTGGCTGGGATATGTGGAAATTAGAAAATGATGAAGATCCAAATTATTCTACTTTCGTTTATGCCCATTTATGGCCATCAATAGATGTTTTTGCGAATAATAATGGTTGGAACGGTCAAGATTTATTTTCTGAATCTGAAATGTCACGGGTGTGGGAACAACTCTCTTCTTTAAACTTGGATGGATCCAAAATGCTTATGACCCTATACAAGGGCGGATTTGCACCAGTAAATGAAAAACCAGCTGAGGTATTGCAATTGAGTTTTATGGACGTTGATCCTACCATGTTTTATGAATACGAACAAAAGGAATTAAATGATTTTCAGCCAAATCATAAGAATAACGAACTCTTGGTAGGCTGGGGACTACACAAGATTTTGAATTCTCGTGGTGAAAATGAAGAGGATTATTTTACCGCAAATTTCTTCGAGAGTATGGGCGATGTCTATAAAAATAATAGTTGGGTAAGTCCTTCTACAAAAACTCAAAAATCAAACTACCAATCTATATTAAAACTAAGGGAAATGACAAGAGTAGAAATGCTCACCTTAGTGGATGGGGTTAGATAATACAATAAATTATAAATCAGAATTATCAATAATATAAAACTTAAGAATATGAAAAATACATTAATTGCGATAAGTGCACTATTAGTGGTCTCATGTACAAATGGCAAGCATGCAGATTATGAGAAAAATACTGAAGCAGCTAAAGCTTATATAAAACTTCACGAGCAAGAAGATTATGAAGCTATGTTAGATTACATCCATGAAGACATTCAATGGCAAATGCCTGGATATGGAATGGGAATGGTAGATAAAGAAGGCGTAAAAGCTGCGATATTAGGTTATCAATCGGCATTTGAAGACATGAGTTTTGAAGCTAATTATTGGCTTCCTGGTGTTAATCAAGAAACTGGTTTAGCTGATGGTAGTACCCGTGTTTATGGAACTTGGAATTCCACTCATACACTTACCGGAAAAGAGGTTTCTTTAAATGCCTATCACACTTATGATTTCAAAGACGGTCAAATTATAGGCGGAGGAGATTGGTTCGACTTAGGTGGAATGATGAATGTTTTAATGCCTCCAGCCCTAAATGAGGGTAATTTGATCGGTATTCATACGCTCAATGTTAACCTGACTAAAGGGTCTAAGATGGATGATTTTATCGACTATTTTAAAACTACCTTTATTCCTAATTATGAAAATGCTTATCCAGGTATGAGCGTTAGATTAGTGGAAGGGATTCGTGGGGCCGAAAAAGGATCACTCGGTTTGATTTGGACAATTGACTCTGATAAGACCAGAGATATGTATTGGAATAATGATGGAACAGCTACCGAATTGAATCAAGAAATTGGTGCAAAACTCGAGGCAGTAAATGCAGGCTTGGCAGAAATAGGAACCTGGTCATCAGTTTATACGGACTGGAAGGTGCACTAAAATAGAAATGCTATAAACAAAAAAGGAGTGCCTTGGCACTCCTTTTCTTTTTTATGTTTTAATCTATATTAGCTTGTTCTAGGATACTTCCATCTTGAATAGGTTCACCAGGGTTCTCTTTGAGATAAACGTCTAAAAACTCTAGGATTTTGCCATAGGCTTCAATTTGGTTTTCTTTCTTCACAAATCCGTGACCCTCGTCTTCAAAGAGTACATATTCTACGGGCACACCGTTGGAACGCACCCCAGCGACTATTTCATCTGATTCTACTTGAAGTACTCTCGGATCTTGAGCTCCTTGCAAAACAATTAGTGGCTTAGTCACATTTTGGGTGTGAAATAGGGGAGAAATTTGCTTCAACCTTGTGGAGTCTGCGCTAAATGGGTCACCCAATTCTTGGTAAAGCGCATCCTTAAAAGAGGCCCACCATGGAGGAATACTCTTTAAGGTTCTGATCCAATTGGTGACACCAAAAATGTTTACGCCAACATCAAATTCTTCTGGAGCAAAGGTCAGTGCAGCCATGGTCATATATCCGCCATAAGATCCACCGATAATTCCAATTTTTTCAGCATCGATAACATCTTGTTCAGCGAGCCAATTCTTACCCTCAATACAATCTCTAAGGTCTTTATCTCCGTGATTCAAATCATCCATTTGATAAAAGGTTTTTCCGTAACCACTGCTTCCTCTATTGTTTACCGCTAATACGGCATAGCCATTGTTGACTAAATACTGAATAATAGGGTTGTAATTTTGACGTGATTGCCCTCCGGGACCTCCATGAACCCATACCAGAGCAGGAACAGGGTTGTCTGCGCTTGCTTGATGAGGGAGGTAATAGATTGCAGGAATATCGAGTCCATCAAATGAAGCGAATCGTATGACTTCTGCTTTGACTAAATCCTGAGGCTGAATTTCAGGATTCAGTACATCGGTCAATTGTTGGCTGCGACCTGATTCAAGCTCGTAATAAAACAAATTTGAAGGACTGTTTGAATCACCGACGTAAAAGCGCATGACAGTTTCATCTTTTGAAAAAGCGACAGAGGTTATTCCACCGCCGTTAAAAGCAGGTAAATCAATATTTTTTTCCTCTTCTGTATCGAATACTTCAATTACGGTTTGACCGTCTTTATTTATACTTGTTACTCTGTATTTTCCAGATTTGGTAAAGTATGAACTACTGATATCCCACTCTCTCTCCATAGCAACCTCAGATACACCTTCTGCTATATCATATCGCATAAGCGAGGTAAACTCTCCGTTTTGATCAGAGGTGTAGTAGAGGTATTTTCCATCCTTAGAAAAATCTTGAGGATTATTATTGCTGAGTACTGTATTTATTTTGGTCATTTCTTTGCTGGAAACAGAATACAGAAATAAATCGACATCATTTGTGTTTACGGGTTTGACAAGGGCTAAATATTCTTCATCACCAGATATTTCAGCTACGTCTAATCCCTCCTTATTTTCATAAATCATTTCTGCAGTTAGGCTTTCGATATTCATCTTGTAGAAATCGGTAGCTTGTGGCGTTCTTTGATTGGAGTCGTAATAAAAACTTTGCTCATCTGTGCTCCAACCTCTGAAGTTGGCGCGAGCTCCAGGATTCGGTGTAAGATTTTGAATTTCTCCTGAAAGATCACGCATAAAGATTTGATAGATCTCATCACCATTATTATCCATTCGAAGTAACATTCTATCGTCATTAGGAAAATAAGAAGTCGTAAAAATTGAGGTGCTGTCAGAACTCGTAAGAGCTTTTAAATTTCCGTTTGCGATATCAATTTCATATGCGTTGAATATTCCTGTTCGATTACTGTGAATGATCAGCCGTGAATGGTCTGATGAAAAACTTCCACCACCAACGGCTTCGTTATTCATCATTTGTTCGACGTCATAGGTTTTCATATTGGCCGCAATTTCAGAGGCATTCTCCTCACTACAAGATACCAAGGCGAATAGAGCGCAGATTGTAAATATTAGTTTATTCATGGGTTGTACTATTTCTTTAAATGTATAAAATTTTAGTGTGCACTTTACACCATAAAAAGTGAAAGGCCAATCTCTATACTAAAGATGAACAGCTAAAATTAAGAGTAAACTATTTCAAATGATACCTTAACCCGAGGAGGATATTATTAGAATTGTATCCCTCAAGAGTGAAAAATTCAACCTGCGAGGTGAGCTCAAAATAGGGGGGTAGTTTATAGGAAATATTGCTGATAAAACTGTTAAAGTTATCTTCTCCTTGTTCTTTGTATCGAGCAAATAAGAAATTTGATTCGAATTTATTGTCAATATTCCATTGCGCATAAAGGCCACCTCCAAAATAAAAACGTTCATCATCCATCCAATAGGGATAACCTCTGCGATAATCCACTGATCCCAGACCACCTGAGACTTCGAGAAGAGGGCCAAAAAACACTTTTTCAGGATCACTGTTGACGATGGAATAACTCATTTGGTTTACGCTTAAGAAATCAGCTTCACCATCGAAATAAATGTTGGATTCTAGGTTTGATAAAAATCTAAGTTTGGGGGCCAAACGAAATTCGTGACCCACTTGAGCGTTGATTTGATAAATTCCTTGTCCGTATCCTTGTGAGGTTTTTACAGGATACAAATCGAACTGCACTGACCTAAAGTACGCTGTTTTACTTTGGTTTAGTAAAAAGGAGAATTGAAAATAGAGTTTGTCAAATTGATCTTTTTCAAGTCTGGCACTACTGCTAAAATCATAGGTGTAATCTCCTAAATTGTAAAAGTCAAACGTAATACCAAATAATTTTCGCTCTTCATTATCTGTGAGTGATATATCATCTCCTAACTCAAAAGGGTAAATGGTGCTTTTTGTAGCGCCTAAGGAGACTTTATAATTTTTTGCATTGTCAAAGGTATAAGAAGAAGAAAATTCAGATAATACATTTCGTGTTCCATCTGTAAAAAGGTTGTAATTGGAACTCACGTCATTTCCTCGTAAAAAACGAAGAGATCTCGAAAATTTAGATTGATTTCTTTCATCAAAAAAATCAGAATATTTGGCCCTAAATTGAAATTGATAAGAAGGAGATTGCGTCAGTAGCTGTTTGTTAATTTCATTTTTGAGATTTCTTTTAGCCAAACTATTCGGAATTTCTTTTACAATTTCAGCAGCCTGCATGAGCAAATCTCTATACAGATATAGATTAGCCATATATACCTTGGTTCTAACATCATTTTGGTTTTTTGTTATGTAGGTCAGGTAGGTTTTTTCAAGTTGTTCATAGGCCTGTAATTCGTATTGCCAAGTCATCAAATCTTGAACATTAAAAGCATCCACACAATTTACCCAGTCAATGGCTTTCTGTAATTTGTTGTTGTTAGAGAAAAGATAAACCACGTCCATTCCAAGATTTTCGATGCGTTTATCACAGACTTCTAGCTGTTCTATTTCAAGCAATGCTTTTTGGCTATCATTTATGATAAGATGCTCTATATAACCTCCAAAATTTACTTTTTTCACTTCGTCTAAGCGTCCAAGGGCCAACAGCCATTCTGATTTCGATTGAACATCAACCTCATCATTGCACCAGGCCCATTGCAGCGCTTCCTCAAAGTACTCGGCTTGAGAAAAGGCATAAGCAATTCCTGAAGAAATAGTAGCGTAGACTTCATCACAAGGCTCCAAATCTTTTAATTGTATTAAATACCCCTTTGGTTTTATGGCCAATAGATTTGCAACGTACTCCAGTTGATTTTTCTTGCTATCAAGGAGTTTGTTTCGTTGTTCTAAAGCAAATAAAAAGCTTTGTTGGTTTTTATCGTTTACGCCCTGGTCAATAAAGGCATCTAAAAATTTGATGGAATACATCAAGTCTGAATTTAGGGCTTTTTCAAACCAGAAGGCTCTAGATTCAGCATCTGAATTATCTATATTTAAGAGTTGTTCAAAGCCAAAGTCTTGAAGTTCAAGCACCGTATTTTTCTGTATGGCCTTGGTAATACTCTTCCAGAATAATTGGGGTTGCTTTTGCCATAAGGTCCAGTTGAGGTATTCTTGCCAAATCTTTACTTCAAAATTATAGTCTAAATCGAGAGCCTCATCAAATAAAGAGATAGCCTCGGCAATTTTATTTTCGCCAATTAGATTCTCTAATCTTATTTCGTAAGGTTTTCGCTCTTCAAGTTCGATAGCGAATTCGTCTTGCTTTGTAATTAAAATATTTTTGTTTTCGGCCACCCCATTTTGGGTATTGTTGAACGAATTAAACTTTGGAATTGAAATTAAATTATCATCTGAAACTATAGTGAATAAATAACCCTCATGCATGCTTTTTTTAATGAACTTCAATTCTTTGCTTTTTAGGTATTGTTCTAGTGCTTGGGAATTGCTTGGTCCAACATAAACATTCCAAAAGAACTGTTCACGGCTACTGTTATTTTCTAAAGTACTGAGAACACTGTATTTTTCATTGCTCTCGGCATGAATAAATTGATCTGATCGCCATTGAACGACAACTTCGGACGCCTTAGTCGAGCCGATAAAATTGCTTAAAGGATGCCTTTGTTTAAAGGCCTTGAATTCTTTTTTGTACTTGTCAAATAAACCTTCCTTACCTTCAGAGGTATACCAATTTAAACCTTCTTCATTTCGCAAGTCAAAATCGTACTTTGCTGAAGTACTTTGATAATTATCTGGTGTTTCAAAAACGTCGTCAGGGTGAATGAAATGACTCCAAACCCCAGTGTACAAATAGAGGGATTCGATAAAGTAGATGTCTGATGGAGTTAAATTAAAACCACTGCTGATTCTCGGATAATCAAAAAAGTAATTCGCATAGGGATCTACATCAAATTCTCGATCTCCTCCTTCATCTAAATCACCTAAATAAACACTTTGTATGTATTTGATTGAAGGAATTGCTTTCTTTAGGTTCGCCATTCCAATACTGTCTATATAATTTGATGGTGGTACGTAGGAAACAGGAGGTGGTCCAAAGCCAGCCAAATTCCATTTTTTCATAGCGGTTTGCAGTGCAGTAACCATATAATCAGATTCCGTCCACTCTTCTTTCAACAGTGAAACATGATTGTAGCCATGAAGTGCCATCTCATGGCCATTAGCGATAAGATCTCTCCCTAAAAATGATGAATTTTTGATTTTGTTTCCTTGTTCATCGCTGCGCTCAAAGGCATCCCATTCGTTGAATGTAAAAGGAGGTACACTATTTACATTGTAATCAAAACAGGCATAAGCGGTTAAAGTGATATCGTTTTCGCTGGCAAATTCTCTCATGTCAGGCCACCAAACTTGCTCGACGTAATCTTTACTATTAAGTCCCAATTCGCTCCAAATAGGTTCCAATTTTATATTGTACAAGGGAGCAGGAAAATCATCCAAATGAACAGAAGAGGCATTCGCAATAGGATAGGGTACTCCTTCAAGTCCCTTCAAAATTAAACTAAAAATAACTCCTCGATATAACTTCGAAAGCCCTTGATTTGAATTAAATAAAAGTACTCGTCCAAATTCAAAATCGTTTTCGACAATCAAAGGGTAGCTAAGCTCAGATTGAGAAGTGGCCAATATTCGCACATCTTTTGAAAAATTAACACCGGCAAATCCTTCGTGAACTTCACTATCTAATGGTACTGCGAGCTTATTTAATTCCGGAAAAATCGCACTATTAAAACGAATTCCAAAGGCTGTTTTATTGGTAACTTTCTTTTCTTCTGGCTTCATTCCTAACAAAAAGGCCTGATCTTGTTCGATCTCAGGTTTTGTAAGTATGAGCGTACCACCTTCTGCTATAAAATTGATTATTTTCTCAAATGACGTCTCATTTAACTTGGCCAAATTGTTGATCAGAAGCACTCTGATTTTAGATCCAATCTTTGGCTGTTGATTAAAGGTTTGAATGTTTTCTTTTGCAAAGGGAACTTTAGTGTAATCAAAGACTTTTGAGATGTGGTAGAGCTCTTCGTTTTGTCCGATTCCTTGATCGTCTGAAATAATTCCAACAATGGCAGAACTTCCATCAACTCCAGGTATTTCGGGCAATTCTCTAAGGTCAAATATATCCGGTTGACATCCAACAAAGAGAAAGAAGCCCAAGATTCCAAAGATCTTAATTTTCCCTAGAGAGCAATATGTCGTTAATTTTTGTAGCATTTGACTTATTGGTCAGTTCATAAACGCTTAAGTTTTCGGATTCATAATACGTGCGTATTGAGCGTCCTTTTTTCTTTAAATCCCGCAAGGTAGATTGAATTTTATTTTGCGTTAAGACATTTACATTGAAAAGCTCATCATCCTCATTTTTAGATTTCGGTATAAAAATATAGTAGGTATTGGTAGGAATGACTTCTGGATTTGATTTTAGATAGTTTTCATCTTCTCGGTTTTGGTAATAAATCGAATCTTTCGATATATAATCACTTGAAAACTCTTCGTAATTCATATAAAAATGTGAACCTTGTGACATGGGTTCGGCGTATTTATTATTAACTACACTATAGGTATACGGAAAATTAGTTAGAAACAATTCAGTATAAACGCTGAGTATGTCTTTCTTAAGGGGAGTTTTTTTCTCAATCTCAATCGAATACAAGCTACTGATCAATAGATAGGTCGCCGTTGAAATTGCAATCATCCCTATGGCATAAGAAATAGCAGGTTTCTTGATTACAGTGTCAAAAAACCATTTTAAGGCTGTAAACAAAATCGATAATTCGAGAACAGTAAAAAGGGGTAGTAGAATAAACAAGACATCGAGATCAAAATAAGATTCGAATAAAAAGCAACCACTTATAATAACTAATATACTTAATGCTAATACGAGTAATGACGATCGTGATTTATCAATGTAATAAGCGACCAAACTAATTGTGAAGCCTAATGTAGAGATTAATACAGCTCCAAAAAGAAAATCAGAAACTTCAAATCGCATCTGCGGAAAATAACTGTAGCTGTCGATTTGAATCCAGTTGTTCATAAAAAACTCTGCTATAGAAAATTGATTAATCGAACTGTAACCGTAAATGAATATACTGAAAACAAAAAGACCATAAATATAGGCTTTCCACATCTGTCCATGTAAAATGCGGTTATTAGACTGAATTAATGTTGCACAAATCAAAAAAACGGGTAAAACGTAAAATGCTACAAAAAAATTAATCGTAAAAAGCGCCAATACCCAAAGGCTAATTTTCAATGTTTTATTACGCTGAAGTACATGATGCATAGGATTCCATAGTAGGAGATAAAAGAGCGGGAGTAGCAATAAAAAGCCCAGGTATTCAGACTGATGCTTTAGTAATAAATTGAGATTAAAAGGGAGGTAACGAAAACCTACAGCTAATAGCAGCATACAAATTAGAGGAATAGTATATTTCGAATTAGATACTTCTTTGATAAACCAATAGAGCATTCCTCCTAAAAAAAAGAATTCAATCAATCCAAAAGAAATTACGGCTAAATTGATATTGAGGCCAGTTAATTTAGCATAGAGGTGTATACTCAAATATTCTCCAAATAAACCTGAAGTTGTGCTAAACGGTAAACTGTTGTTTAATTCGTTTAAAACGTTAATTTCTTTCACCCATAATTTTGAAAGGGTATACAAATCATTTTCAATGAAACTCATTCGAATAAACATCGTTATTAAAGCACTAATAAAAATGGAGAAGAATAAAATCGATCTTTTTTGAAAATGCTTTTGGACTACTACAAGCCATCTAAATCGCTTTAATTTTTTATAAAATTCCAGGAGTTGATCGTACAGTGAATTAAACTGCTCTGAGCTTGTCGCTCTGAGAGAATATTTACCCTGTCTTAGAAGCCTGAAGTAGGATTGCAACTTTAGTGAAGGTGCAATAAAAATGATAAAGAAAAAGATGAAATAAACCGTAAAACGATCAAACATATTGGCCATGACAAGCAGGTGTGCCAAAAGAATAACAGTACTAAAATAAAAACCTAATGCGATCGCTCCAGAACTTAAGTCAAAGGCAGATCGATTAGCGAAGTTTTTCAGTGTTAATACATATGCTACAAAAGCACAAAGCATTAATACCCGAAAAGGTCCCATTAAAAAACCAATCTCATTCGATATAAAATCAACCAATTGCATACTGATAATTTAAATGAATTGGTAAACACTGAAGGTTCCAGTATAAAGGAAGACGATGATTAAATTCTGCCAACAAATCTGGCGAGCAGTATTCAATCAAATAAACAGGCAACTTATAAGGCTTCGAAATAGCATGTAATTGTTCAACAGCAACGCTGAATTCACTTTTACATCGCGCGATTGTTTTCTGGTATTCGAAGTCGTAACGGGTAAATAGTGATTCAACAAACCATCCCAAGGTTAATGCGGCAATCTTTTCGTGCATCCAAATGCCTCCATTAATCAAAAGTTTAATAAATGGGTATTCATTTTTAATATCTTGAATAACCGACAGCAAAAGATCTTCTTGACCTTTAAATATACCCCATGGAGAAGTATTGTCAATATTATCTAAAAAAAGACCATCGACTCCTTTCTCTAGCGAGGAAATCATCTGTTTTCTTGCGTAATCCTTATATTTTTTATGTGTGATATCGAGATAATAACTGTCCCAATTTTTGTGCTTTTCGTGCAAAAGATGCGATTGGTTGTGAAATTGATGGTGATTTATATTTAGCTCACTCAGACTAAAATACCCTAAGACAATAGCGTTATTTACTTTTAAGAAGGTAATTTCTTTTAGTGAATAATGTTCGCTTTCGATAATAATGAGATCATATCCTCTGATTTGTTCAACATTGACCTTGTTGTAGAAAATTGTCCACTTTTGATCATGAATATTTACGATTTGGTTAATAGGCTGCATAGTAGTGATAATCTAATTTTTTTAAAAACTTAAAGATTTCTCGCACTGTTAAAACACAAAACAGTATACTCCCAATCAACATTCCGATTGAAGCATATTCATATGAAATCACCCGACTCGCAAAATAGCCGATAACCAAATTAAGCACAGTTGCAATTGCCATATATTGCAAGACGATTTTTACTTTATTCAAAGTGAACATATAAAGTGCATTCAGCATTGCCCAGGTAAGAAATAAGTAGCCCATGGCACCTATAATTGCTACCTTAATACTCTTTTGTTCTATGGGAACTTCGAAAATAGTATTGTACCCCTGTTCGTTGAACATAAACCAGTAGATGAAGTAAGCTATACATGCACTTGAAAGAAGTAAAATCGTACTGTGAAGCACATACATATTTCTAAATTTCAAATTGAATTGTTGCTGGTTTTTAAAGGATATTATTTTTTGTCTGATATCCATGAATTTTGAGAAATAGGAGACCGAGAACTCAAGGACACCTGCCAGTAAGAAAAACATAATTATAGCGATATCCATTCCTATCTCGTAATCCTTCTCGTAATAAATAACCTGGTTAGAACTTTTGTTGTACAGTGACCACGCGATAATACGATCTAAAAAAATAAAGAGATACAATAAAATTCCATAGGTAAAATACAAGTAATTCTTATAAATGATACTCTCTTTTAAAGGCGATTTAAAGTTTAAATCAGTTGTAGTAATCCGTCTAAAATAATTCCAAACATAGATCCTCCCAATGATACAAGCCATGATTATTCCCGACCAATGAATGTAGTATACGGGCATATCATAGTTTAGAAAAAGTAGAGAAAAAAGTGTAGGAATACCCAAAACAAAATTGATGACCCATCTTTTTTTAATGACGTGAAAAGGAGCCAAGACGATTAAAATTGAGCTAATAAACAGGGTGTAACTCGCTGTTATGAGATACAAGAAAGGAGGTAGAATATGAGTAAATAGATTAATTAAAAATCCAACGGCTAAAATCTTTAGAAGATTCTTTAGCGCAGAACGATTGGATTGGTTAATAATATAAACAGCTTTGTGATATTCTTTAAAATTCCAATAAAATGTGGCTTGCCGACCAATGACTTGTACATATCCACCTGAATAAATCAATCCAAAAATAACCCCGAGTACTACGGCAGTGGATTGAAGATTGTTAAAACCGAGATAAGCCCAAAGAGAATACCCGAAAAGTAAAATAGTTAGGATTTGAGTAAGTACCGGTAATATGTGGAATAGACCTTTGGAATAGTTTGCAAAAAACAGTTTGTTTTTTAGGAAAAAGTAGTCTGACCATACAAAAGTTTTAGTTGGTAATGTGACGCCTTTTTGGCTTAAAACTAAAGGTAATTGTTCTTGATTTTTTTTAAAGATAAAGGAAGAGAGTTCAGAAATATCCTCAAAACCGAAATCGTCCTGAACGTCTTTAGAACGAATTCCCAAAGATTCAATACAAGCCTGAACACTATTGACGTTTGTGGCAATGTCTAATTTCTCATTAACCGAAGCAACTAAAGCGGTGATATTTGAATTGAAATCATTCATTTAGCTGACAAGCCTTTTAACTGTTTTTCTTGAAATTGATTTAGTTTTAGCTTTAGTCAAATTGAAATAGCTGTGTTCAAAATGAGAAGTGAATGTTTCAATGCTAAAGTGCTTTACTACTTTTTCTCGTGAACGCTCTCCCATTTCGACCCTCAATGAATCTTCTGTTAATAATTTGACCACGGCCTTCGCCAAAGCCACTACATCCTTAGGTTTACAAATAATTCCTGTGCTTTCATCAATAGCTTCGATTACACCCCCTACATCTGTGGCCACCACAGGAATTCCACAACTCATCGATTCGATTACCGTATATGGGAATCCTTCTGAAATCGAAGTTAAGATCGATAAATCTCCTTCTAAATAAATTTTATGAGGTTCACTGTGAAACCCTGCTAATTTAAAATTTGATTCCAGCTGTAAATCTCTAATAAGTGTTTCGCAAGCTTTGGTATATTCTGGAACAGCGTCTTTATTTCCGTAAACAATAAATTCGATTTGACTAAAAGTTCGTTTGACCTGATGGCAGACTTTTATCATGGTCAGAATGTCTTTTAATTCAAATATGCGTGCAGCAGCAACAACTTTAAATTTTTTAGACTGCTTCGCTTCTGAAGGTTTGAATTTTTGTGTATCTACGCCGTTGTATAGTACTTTGATTTTATTGAGATCTGCTCCGTATTTGGTTTCCCAACTTTTATTGAAATGAGTAACCGTGCTGATTTGATCTGCGTTATGATAGACCAATCTTGAGATTGCTTCAGAAATTTTGGTCAAGAATAATTTTAAAAAAATAGAATAGTTAGAACTGCCGATAGCCAATAATCGTTCACGCATAAATACCCCGTGTTCGGTCAAAAAAACAGGCGTCTTATATTTAAATTTTTGATTCAAGGCAATTAAACCAGCAAAACCAGCAATAGTTAAATGAGAAATATCTGTTTTGGGTAAATCGACAGTGATAGGTTGCAAAAACCTATAAAGCAAGCGTCCAGTAGCAGTAATGTCTTCTAATGAGGTGTTATCAAGGATTTGATCATCAAAGGATTCTGAGATGATTTTTTTTAACGAATTCCAAATCAATTCATGCTTTAAAGTCGACTTGTAATCAAATCGACTAAAATACTCCCACATTTTTTTTAAACAGCTATTCAATTCTTCTATGGAATACTCATCTGCAAATTGCATTCTCATGAATTTTTCAAAATGCGGAAGAAAGAGTGTTTCAATAACGATAGCATTAGTGCTGTTTTTTCGACGTACAACGGATTCATAAGTCGCCTCACTTCCAATATATTCTATAGGCTCTTCTGCATCCCAAAGAGGAAACTGATAAATGTTTTGAACGTTTTTTGGAAATGTAAAGTTTGGATTAGGTTTATAAGTGTCCGTAATACAAACCACTGAAAAGTTAGATGAAGAAATGTTTTGAATAAGATCGTCACACCAGGTTGACACCCCACCCCCGTAGTAGGGATAGGTACCCTCTGTAATCAACAGTACATTTATTTTTGAGCTCGATTCTTGTTGCACTTCCATATGGCAGATAGATCCGGAAATGCAAAATATTCATTAATCCTTGTGAGATGTCATTTTAAAGACGAACAACACATTTTACCCTTGTAATACAACCCTTACTTTTCGTAGAATTCAAAAGCGTCAATAATGTCTAAATATACCCCGTCAAAACCACTTTGAATGATGAGATCCAAATAAGCATTAGTCGAGCCAAAAATTATATTTTTCCACTGCTCATTCCAATATTGAACCACGTAATTTCCTTTCCAAGATGGATTTTCTTCCATGAGCCAATTCGGGGTGTTGTAGTACCAATCTTCATTCCAGTAAAACCTGTAATCTTCGGCTTCTCCGATAGACATATAAGAAAGCACTATTCTTGAACTTCCATCGGGCTTTCTTTTTAATTTTTGCAAGTCTTGAGCATTGAGTTGTTCTTCTCTAAAAAAGAGATCAATGACAAATAAATCATAAGAGGTTTGAGCCAATTCTTGGATATAATCTTCTTTATTTTCGAAATTTTCGGGATTGATGAGGTATAAAAAATTAGAAACGTTTAAAAGACCTTCAACTGAAGTGTTGGAATTGGTAAAGTTTAATTCTTGGATTTTTGAGAGTCTTTTGTTTGATGCGGTGTAAGAAACAAATCCTAATGCAGCATTTTTTTGTGCAGATTCGCTCTGTTTGATTGGATTTGAGCTGTAATCTGTGATAAGAATAAGCTTCTCTAAAGACTTCAGTTTGGAATAATAGGGAATCAAGTAGTCCGTTCGTCTTTTTTGGGAGAGCCTACTCATAAATTGATGACTGAAAAACAAACTTTCCTGTGCATGGCCATCAATAGCATTTATATAATTCATATGCAAAGGCTGGCTAAGATCGCCATCAACTGTGATAAGCTCAATACCATTTTGAGGAACGATATAAAAGTTTGAATTTCTTTCTTTGGCGTAGGCGCTTATCTCACTAACAAAAGACCTCATTTCATCTCTATAAGATATCTCTTGGGCTGATACATGGCCAAAACACACAAAAAATACGATGGATATCAAATACCTCATTAAATCACTTTTTCGCCCTACAGTATTAATTTAAGACCCACATGTAACCTCGTATTCGTCCCAATTTCTATCAGTGTCTTCATTGGGAAAATAAAAACATTTAGTAGTGTTATCTGCAAAGGTCAATTTTTTCTCAAACCCAGTAGGGATGTGCACTCCAGTTTCTCTGATGATATGATCTTCACCAAAAACCAAAGTAATTCGAACCTTTACATCGCCTTCAATCGACCAATCTCTAATTTGACTTTCAAGTTCTGCCCATTCACCTTGATTTAACTGGTCCCAATGCATTGCGCAATTGGCGTAGGTAAATGTTGTGCGGATATTTTCAAAGGTGTCTGCAAAAGTAGCTGCCGGAGCCATATGACCTCTGTCCCAAGGATTATTTCGATAATCGTTATTATCGCTTGTGTATACATCAGGCTCTGCAAAAAAATCTAAATCTCCTCTGGAAACATTTTTGGGCCTATTCGATGCTATGTATTCAACCCAATTAGGTTGCTGATACTCTTCATTATATGAAATTTGAAAAATCCCCTTGTCAATGAACACGTCTTTTCTAAGTACTACCTCTATGGGCTCTATCTCAATTGGTTCACCGCTTGAAGTACCCAATTGTGAGGTACATGAAATTAGTGTTGCAAAAAACAATAAAAAATGATACTTTTTCATCACTCTGATATTTTGATCAATTCACTTACAAACTTCTGATTAAATGATGCTTCTAAATAGAACAAATATGGCTCCAAAAGTATTAAATTATTATCTACTAGCGCTATTATTTTACTGCGCGAGTTGTTCTCCTGTGGCGGATTTTTGTGGCGTTTACATTGACGAAGCGGATAATATTGAGTACAATTTAAGCTCAAATTTGAACGGTTGTTACTACTCCAAAAATGGCGATCGTATTTTCGTCGATGAGCAGTTATGCGATTCTTGTTTAGTAGACCCCGATTAGATTTATTCCAAATAATATTTTAGTTCAACAGATTAGGGAATTATTAATATATTTAATTAACTATACTAATACATCAAGCATGATTTTAAATACAACGATAATCGACCATGATTACGATGCTATCGTAGTGGGTTCTGGAATTAGCGGAGGTTGGGCAGCCAAAGAACTCTGCGAAAAGGGATTAAAAACTCTCGTATTAGAACGAGGTCGTATGGTAAAACACCGAGACGACTATCCTACAGCTAATTTGGATCCATGGGACATGCCCCATGGAGGAAAAACTCCGGCTGATATATTAGAAAAAGACTATTTCAAACAAAAAAGATGGGGTGTAAACGAAGGAAACAGACACTTCTACAATAAAGACTCGGACTATTCTTATGATGAAATCAAACCATTTGATTGGATCAGAGGTACTCAAGTTGGGGGTAGGTCAATCATTTGGGGAAAACAGACCTATCGTTGGAGTGATTTAGATTTTGAAGCGAATGCAAGGGATGGATACGGTGTTGATTGGCCAGTTCGCTATAAAGACATTGCACCTTGGTACAGTTATGTAGAAAAATTCATCGGAGTTAGTGGACAGGCTCTAGGTTTAAGACAATTACCAGACAGTGAGTTTTTGCCTCCTATGGATTTGAATTGTTTAGAAAAACACCTGCAACAAAGTATTGCTTCAACTTATACCGATGAGCGTGTATTGACCATTGGAAGAGTCGCACACATTACAGAAGGAACCAAACCAGGAGATGGACGAAGTACCTGTCAAAACAGAAATAGATGTGATAGAGGATGTCCATTTGGAGCTTATTTCAGTGCAAATTCATCAACACTACCTGTGGCGCAAGCAACGGGTAATCTGACCATTAGACCGCATTCAATCGCGGCTGAGGTTCTCTTTGATCAAGATACTCAAAAGGCAACCGGAATACGTGTTATAGATACCGAAACCAAGGAAGAATTGGTTTTTACCGCCAAGCTAATATTCTTAAATGCCTCTGCCATTGGTACAGCTTCACTATTGATGAGATCTAAGAGTGAGCGCTTTCCGAATGGAATGGGGAACGATTCTGGAGAATTAGGACACAACATTATGGACCACCAATTAGGTAGTGGTGCTGGAGGTAAATATGACGGATTCAAAGATTCTTATTACAAGGGACGAAGACCTAACGGATTCTATATACCGAGATTCAGAAACCTTGATAATAAGTCTGAAAAGGTTGATTTCTTAAGAGGATATGGTTATCAAGGAGGTGCATCTCGAGGAGATTGGTCAAGGGTAATTGCAGAGTATCAGTACGGTGCTAATCTTAAAGAAGCGATTCTCGATGTAGGAGATTGGTCCATAGGTATGGGTGGATTCGGTGAAGTGTTACCCTATCACGAAAACCACATTAAACTCAATTACGACAAATTAGACCAATATGGTATGCCTACAATCGTATTTGATGCCGAGTTCAAGGAAAACGAAAAGCGCATGAAAGAAGACTGGAAAGTACAGGCTGCCGAAATGTTGGAAAACGCAGGAGTTAAAGACGTCAATATTTACGATTCGAACGCTCCGATTGGAAAAGGAATTCACGAGATGGGAACTGCACGAATGGGGAAAGATCCTAAAACATCAGTTCTGAACAAATTCAATCAGATGCACGCGGTAAAGAATGTTTTTGCAACAGACGGTTCATTCATGACATCCTCAGCGACACAAAACCCTTCTTTGACTTATATGGCCTTTACAGCAAGAGCAGTGAATTATGCTGTAGATGCGCTTAAAAAAGGCGAAATATAATAGCGATTTTCTTTCTGGGTTCTAAGGAATACTTTTCACAGTTCTAAAACCTAAGTGTTCCATGGCAGAGTCCAATGAATTAGCCATTCTTGCACTAATGCGATAACTCGCACAATAAGAAGCGCTGCATAAGAAAGACCCCCCTTTTATTACCTTTTCTTGTGCTAAGGGGTTGGTTCTGTTAAAGGGTTTTGCAGCTCCTTTTGGATTATCGCTCAAGCCATTATTGGCGGCTTCAAAATAATAGTTGGTATTGTACCAATCTGAAGTCCATTCCCAGACATTCCCAGCCATATCGTATAATCCAAAAGCATTGGGAGGAAATGATTGTACGGGTGCTTTATTTATGTAGCCATCTTCTTCAGAATTTTCAACAGGAAAAAGTCCATCCCAAGTGTTGGCATGAGAACTGAGAAGTTTATGATCATTTCCCCAAAAGTAAATGTTGTTTTCTTGTTCAGCTCTTGCAGCAAATTCCCACTCTGCCTCGGTGGGTAAGCGTTCACCTTTCCATTGACAGTAAGCCAAAGCGTCTTCATAGGCGATATGCACAACAGGAAAATCTTCGAGTCCAGATAAATCACTTTCCGGTCCATAGGGCTGTCTCCAATTAGCGCCAATTTTCCACTCCCACCATTGGGTGTAATCGTAAAGATTTTCTACTTCCTGCTTTGGAGAGTAGAAGAGGAGAGAACCAGGTTGTAAAATAGAGTCGTGCGGCTTAGGAGTTCCTGGAGGAACTTGTTTTTTGAGCTCTTCCCAGTCGATTGCGCGTTCGGCCAAAGTAATATATCCGGTAGCTTCGACAAAGGCCAAATACTGTGCATTGGTCACCTCGTGTGTCGACATAAAAAAGGCATCTACCTCAACAGGATGTGCTGGCTTTTCATGGGCCATAGCCATTTGATCGCCGGCGACAGCGCCTTGCATAAATCTTCCACCGGGAATATAGACCATTCCTTCAGGGGCTTCAGTAGTTATTGGTTTTTCCGATTCTTTTTTTGTTTTACACTGCACAAGCGAAATACAGAGCAAAAACAATCCAATGTGTTTTAATTGCATTTAATATTCTTTGGCGTGCTTGAAATCTCCCCATCTTGGACGATCTGTAGGTTTGAGCGGAATATTCATTCCGTCAGAATCTTCTAACCACTTGTAGAGCGAATTAAGCATCGATTTAATAGTGTCTTGTTTACTTGGGTCAGCAATTAAATTGTACATCTCATGAGGGTCATTCTCAAGATCGTATAACTCATTTCTGTCCCATATTCCGTGATAGCGAATGTATTTATACTTATTTGTGCGCATACCAAAAACAGTGGGTGTCATCGGAAAATCATTTTCCCAATAATACTCGTAGAAAATTTCTTTTCTCGCTCCAGCTGGATTCTCACCAGTAAGTACATCTACAAATGAAACACCGGGCATGTGTTCGGGTTGTTTCACACCTGCTTCGGCTAAAATGGTTGGGGCGATATCGATATTTTGAACCATGGCGGTGGGTGTGATTCCCCCTTCAAACAATTCTGGGCAGCGCACTAGTAAAGGTACTTTTACAGATTCCTCGTAAAAGTGTCTTTTGTCGATTAGTCCGTGTTCACCCCAACTAAAACCATTATCACCCATATATATAACAAGCGTTGAATCGTCGATTCCTTCGGACTCAAGGTAAGACATCACCGCACCTATACTGTCATCTACACCAAGAAGGGTTTCACAATAGGCCTGCACCAATTCGTGTAAATCTTGATTATCGTGGTACATATAGTCGACTCCATGCCATGAAACACGCTGTTTAGCCACCCATTCAGGCCATTTTAAATCCCTCCATTTTCCGGTTTTAGATTGCTCGAATGTAGGTGGAATAGGTATTTTTTTGTTCTTATAAACCCCCAAATGTCTTTTTGCAGGTTTGAAGGCCGCATGAACAGCCTTGTGAGACAGATACATAAAAAATGGTTTAGACCGGTCTCTATCATCCAACCAAGAAATAGCGTGTTCTGTTAATAAATCTGTGATATAAGTGGAGTCTTTATAGGCGATACGTTCACCATTGATATTTAATTCAGGATTGTAATACACACCCTGTCCTTTAAAGCTTTCCCAGTGATCAAAACCTGCACGAGGATTGTCAGAGCTGTCTCCCATATGCCATTTTCCAAAGAAACTGGTTTGATAGCCCGCCTTCTGTAAATAGGTTGGGAAATAAGTCAGGTTACCTGGGTCAGGTGCCTGATTATCTATAATGGTGTGGGTATGCGAAAATTGACCTGTTAAAATGGAAGCCCTTGAAGGTGAGCACAAGGAGGTGGTTACAAAACTGTTCGGAAGGTAGGCCCCTTCTTTGGCCAATCGGTCCATATTTGGGGTCTCTAGCCAAGGTATTTTACCCGTAAAACCCATGTAATCAAAACGATGGTCATCAGTCAATATAAAAATGACATTTCTAGGTTTTTTCTTTTTGGGTTGTGGATTGGCCCATAGCACAAAACAATGGGATAGCATCACCACACAAAGTATGCTGCTTAATGCATTTCGAAACATGAGGAGTTAGGTTTGAAGTTAGTTTTATAATGAGATTAGCCTTACATGGCGCAATTCATGTCCTGTCCGCAGCATTGCGGAGATTTAATTTTTCCCTCACAAGATGGACAAATTGAAATTTGAACCTCTGAACCGTCATCAAGTTTGAGGTAGTCATTTTTTAAAGGGACATCGCAGTTCGCGCAGCTCGCTTTTACAGCCATATCGCACTTTTCACAAGTATAGGTTACCATGATTTAAATTTTATGTTAGCTGAATTTACTACTTTTTTGAAAACCCTGTAGCCGGAGTTTAACAATTTTAATTACACTTTTTTAAGGGTAGTACAATAGAAGAAATGATGTACATAGCCAATAAAATTTGAATTAATATAAATCCAACTCCTTGTATTGGAGGGTTATTGTATAGCTTGAAATCAGAAAGAATTACACTGTCTTTCAAATCTGGAATAATGTATATCCAAATGCTCTGAAAGTTTTCAGGAAAAGATAAAACTAATATACCCGTTGTAATTGGAATTACACTTAATAGAAAAATACTAGCATTGGAAAAATTGATCATTTTTTCTACAACCAATTCTAAATATGCATTGTTTAGAGCTAACATTAGAACTAAAACAATCGGTATCCAGAGGATATTCCAGGTAGAAATTAATCCGTATGGATCATTTTGAAGAATTATCCAATGATAAATTCCATAAAAAGGAGCCCACACGAAAAAAGTATAAATCAATGGTAGGATGAAGAAACCATATGGTTGTTTAACGTCTTTCATTCTTAATTAATATTTCTTCAATTTCTTACATTTTTTTGACCTTTAGAAGCAAAACAATAGGACAACTACCAGATATCCCATATAATTTCTCTGAATTGAATTCTTCTAAAGGGTTAAAGTTTCATTTATATCTTTGATTATCAAATGCTTACCTTTAGATTGAAAATATTGTTCTGCCTCTTTAACGTCAATGGTAATAGGAGGAAAGGTGTTGAAGTGTACTGCCAAGATATTCTTACAATTTAGGAAGTCTGAGGCAAGTAAAGCTTCCTTATATCCCATAGTAAATAGGTCTCCAATAGGCAAAATAGCAAGGTCTAATGCGCCGTGGAGCATTGGAATCAATTTCATGTCTGAAAACAGAGATGTATCTCCTGCGATATATAGACTCTTTTGATTTGATTTAAGTACGAATCCACAGGCCATACCACCGTAGGACCCATCCGCAAAAGAAGAAGAGTGTATGGCTTGAACACAGTGAAGACTAAAGTCTTTAAAATCCATTCCTCCACCTGGGTTACACCCTATACCATCAATATTTTTAGCTGCAAAGTGACTGTAGAGCTCAAAATTTGCAATGAGTTTGCAGCCTGAATTGTTTACAGCAATGCGCTCAGTATCTAAAATGTGATCTTGATGCGCATGTGTAAGTAAGATATAATCCACAGAGATTTCGTCTATGTCAATGTTTTTAGCTAATGGATTTCCAGAAATAAATGGGTCGACAATTATTTTTGAACTATTTGTTTCGATAAGCAGACAAGAATGTCCTAAATAGGTTATTTTCATGATAAGAATTGATTAAGTCAGTGCGATTTACGTGTATTAAAATAGTTACTTTTCTTTTGTTAAGCACTAATGTCTGTGCTCAACTAAAAATACAAAAAAGAGCATTTGTCAATGCTTCAACCCAATTGGATTACATCATATATGACAATTCTAAAGAGCTAGCTGTAAGAGATGTAGTTCTATTTTTACATGGTGGAGGTCAAAGCGGAGAAGAACCACAGCTTCCAAGCATTTTGAACGAATCTTTTACACATCCTTATTTTTTTATTCTTCCGCATCTCAACAATAAAAGAGCCTTTTGGAATAAGACTGTGGTGATAGAACTGCTGTATTCCATCTTAGATGAATTTGATTTAAATCAAGTGAACATTCATCTGGCAGGCTTTAGCAGAGGGGCTAGCGCTGCTTGGGAATTAGCCATGGAATATCCTGATCAATGGAGTTCGCTAACTGTTGTAAGTGGTAGAGCTCCACTTCCCATTTATGCGCATTGGATCTCTGAAAAATTACCCATCAACATTTTTCACTCAGAAATTGATGATAAAATGCCCTTTCAAGAGGTTGAGCGCTTTGTGCAATCCTTGAAAAAAAGAAATCCTTTTATCGACTTTAAGAGCGAAAATAAAATAGGTCATGAGTTAGGTGAATTTGCATTTAACCAAGAGTTTTTCGATGCTATTGAACAGTTCGAATTTATAGGTATGAATGAAGATGATTTTATCGACTTAAGAGCGGTGAGTCACAGATTCGAGTACGATATGAGATATGCAATATCGAATAATTTTTTAAAGCAAAAGGTGTATCCTTGTGCGCGCTGCGTACTTAGAGTTAAAACGGCCAAAAGTTTAATCAAGGCTGCTTCTGCGCTTCAATCACTTGGCTATAAAATCTTGCTTTTTGATTGTTACAGGCCGCAGTCAGTGCAATACGAGATGTGGAAAATTCTGCCTGACGCCAGCTACGTTGCCAATCCCGATAAAGGATCAATGCACAACAGAGGAGGGGCAGTGGATATTTCTCTAATAACAGAAGACGGACAGGTCTTAGACATGGGTACTGACTTTGACCATTTCGGAGAACAGGCGCATAGAAATTACGAGCATTTGACAAGCGCGCAAGCAAAAAACCGTAAAATTCTTGATGAGGTTATGTTTGGAGCTGGCTTTGAGGGGATATCTACCGAATGGTGGCATTTTAATTTACCCGATGCCAGAACCTATCCTTTGGCTAATTTTCAATTTGATTGCGATCAATCCGAATAGCTCGTATTACAATGGGTTCTCTTTCTTGAGTAAAAAACAGATACTCATCCTTACCTTCTTTAAGTTTAAACTGTTTTCGTATTTCTTGCACTGAGCGTTTAAAATTTTTGCTGATGACATGAAAATGACCTCCAGTTATGGCCTTCATATTTCGTTTAGAGAATGAAAAGTGATCGATGACTTTAAATCGACGTCCTTCAAATAAAATTCGATCCTCATCTGCAGTGAATAATTGAGTGTTGTGGTGCAGAGCCGCGCATTGAAATCGAGATGAAATTTCAGCACTACATTGGGCTTTCATCATTCCAGGATGAGGTTCGAAAAGGAAATTACTCAGGGGTTTTATAGTGATATCTTGATATTCAGCTTTGTGCTTATCTAAAGAAAATACAGACCACTGAAGAGCGTCTTTTCTATAGTGATGTACATGAATCTCAGGTTCGACACTGCCTTTTTGTTTCGCATTAAAAAAAAGGATTTCCTTTAATTCAAAATGAACAGTGATTAAATCAACTCTAAAGCAGTTTGGGAGCATTTTGAGCGATTGTGAAATATCAACCATCGGAGAGGCCTTAATTAGAAATAAATCTGAAAGAGCACTTAACTGATCGTAATGTTGAATACAATTAGGTTCACACTGTCTTAAATCGATAAGCTGTTTTCGATAGGCGTCTCTTCTGCTGGGATCAATATAGAGCACATTGTAAGCTTGTTTTAAAAAGTCAAAGGCTTTAGAATGATGAAATGATCTGTTTTTTATTTTAAAGCTGTTACAATTGTGCTGTTGTAAGCTCAATAATTCTTGATTTACCTCTACGCTATCAAATCGTTGAAAGTGTTCGCCCATAACATGTGCGTCAACTCCAAAACCTGAGGTTAAATCTGCAGCACATTCGTTAGAGATGTGTAACTCTTGCATAAGGCCTTTTAAAAGTGATGTTTTTTTAAGCGCTGTTAGTTCTGAGGAGCTTTGTGCCAAGTTTTCTTTGGGAGGATAGAGTGCTTCAGATTTCTCAAACCACGAAGGTAATTTGCGCTGAACATGGGCTCTACGTTCAATTTGTGCAGCAATTTCTGAATTTGAAATTTCATTAAATACCGGTTTACCAAAGTAGAGCGCATCGATATTCTTTAGATCGTACTCAAAAATAAATCGCTGAATTTCTGTATTTGAAAATAAAGAGGGGTGCAATTATTGAGTGATTTTTTGAATCAAAGGATGGTCGGCGTATAAGTAGGATAGTATTATTCTGATAGAGGTATATGCAGGTACTGCAACGATCATACCCACAATTCCTAAGAGTAATCCAGAAATTAAAATCACCAGAAAAATTTCAACAGGATGCGCCTTCACACTTTTAGAAAAGATAAAGGGTTGAGAAATAAAGTTATCGACCAGCTGACCAATTACAACTCCAGACATGACGTAGGTCAATTTTTGAGAAATGACCTCATTGAATTCCGGACCTATATAGTTGGTCAGGGTTAAGATGGCCATAATGATAGCTCCTATGATTGGCCCTAAATAGGGGATAATATTAAATAAAGAGCATAAAAAGGCGATCAGTAAAGCATTTTCAATGCCTCCCTTGACCAAGGCCAAGGTGTAAATACAAAACAAAATGGTGATTTGCAGTACGATTCCTGAGAAATACCGTGTCAACATTTTTCGAATTTTAGTTAAGGAAGCGATGATCTGACCTTCTTTTTGATCAGGCACAAATCGCAAAATTCCATTTTGAGCCAAATTCTGTTCTTTCAGAAAGAAAAATGCAAGGAAAAGCACTGAAAAAGTTCCAATACTAAAAGCTCCTAAAAATTGAAAAATAGAGGATAGTACATCGGGAATCACATTTAAATCAAAGGTTTCTAAGAACCATTTTTCAAAATTAGACTCCTGTAAATACTGATAAAGTTGAGGGATGTGGCTTTGGGTATAGTCCAACAATTGTACGTATAAACGGTTGAGATCTGATTCGAGTTGTGAGATGTCTAAAAGCGAAAGATTTTTTCCTTGGGTGATAAAGACTGGAATAAAAAGTGATAAAAGACCAAAAAACAAAAAACTAAGTATTCCAAGACTCAAAACAGCTGCAAGAGCATTG
Organism: Flavobacteriales bacterium; assembly: GCA_011525015.1. Classification (GTDB taxonomy): domain Bacteria; phylum Bacteroidota; class Bacteroidia; order Flavobacteriales; family Flavobacteriaceae; genus UBA3478. The sequence goes on along the minus strand of WTJC01000013.1, from coordinate 82,805 downwards.
GGAATGTATTTGATTTTCTTCAAACGTCTCATCAATGGGTTTCCTAATAGCGCAATAATACTGGCAACTACGATATAAGCGATAATTTGACGAATGCTGTAGAGAAAATAGCCAAGCAGTGAGATGCCAAATAATATCAAAACGGCTTTGACGATTCCTTTAGAGATAACCGTGGAGTCTAAGGGTGTATTTCCCATGTTACTATTGCTTTAAATTGGCCAGGTGTATTCTGCTTAATGCACTAAGAGCAGCAGTTTCAACCCGAAGTCGCTGTTGACCTAAAGATACCGATTTAATGTGATGTTGCATAAATAAGTTTCGCTCTCGAGCAGAAAAATCTCCCTCTGGGCCAATAAAAATGAGTATCGATTTGTTGGGTGTGATCTGATGAAAAAAATCCTCTTCAATTGCTGCAAGACAGTCGCCGTAATAGCCTTGTTCGAATTGATGTTGAGTCAAGAAATCATTTAAGCTTAAAGGCTGATCAATTTCAGGTAAATAAGCTTGCATGGATTGTTTAAAACCGCTGAGCAGAATGCGATTCAAGCGTTCCATTTTTAAGCTTCTTCGTTCGGAATGGTCGCACAAAATAGGACTGATGCGATCTATACCCAATTCGACGGCCTTTTCGAGAAACCATTCAAAACGATCCATACTCTTGGTTGGTGCTATAGCGATATGAATGTTGTAGTTTTTAGCAGCAGATTGCTTATATTCTAAGAGCTGAACACGGCATTTTTTCAGTGAGGTTTTTATAATGTGACCTTTGAAAATTAATCCTTTCCCATTATTTAGAATGATTTCATCACCAGCCTGATGTCTCAGAACCTTTACAATATGCTTACTTTCGGCACTGTCAAATTCAAAAAACTGGTCAGTTTCAACTGCGTTTGGAGCGTAAAATTGTTGTTCCATAGAATTGAATTAGAGCGATTCAAATTTAAAGCGAGCATTAGCACTCACTGCATTTGAAGTAAAGTTTTCTCTTTGGTATTTGAAATAAGCAGCAATTCCAATCATGGCGGCATTGTCGGTACAAAATTCAAATTTGGGTATATGCACGTTCACATCGTGTGTATTCTTAAAATTGAGAACAGCTGATCGAATAGCTGAGTTTGCTGCAACACCTCCTCCAATAGCTAAAGCCTTTACTTCGTATTTAGCCAAGGCCATCTCTACCTTTTGCATTAAAATAGAAACGATAGTCGACTGCACACTGGCGCAAATGTCGTTCATATGATCATGCACAAAGTTTTCATCGTTTCGACTTTCTTTGGTAATAAAGTTCAAGATGTTTGTTTTTAATCCGCTAAAGCTGAAATTCAAACCATCTACTTTGGGTATTGGAAAGTTAAATTTTGAGGCATCCCCCTCTTTTGCATATTTGTCAATTAAAGGACCTCCAGGGTAGGTGAGTCCTAAAATCTTTGCTGTTTTATCAAAAGCTTCGCCCACTGCATCGTCAAGGGTCTCTCCCAATATTTCCATGTCAAAATAATCCTTTACAAGCACTAATTGGGTGTGGCCACCACTTATGGTCAGTGCCAAAAAAGGAAACTCAGGCACTTGCATTTGCTCATCGTCTATAAAGTGAGCTAAAATGTGGGCTTGCATGTGATTTATTTCAATTAATGGTACCTTTAAACTCATGGATAGGGATTTTGCAAATGAGGTTCCTACTAAAAGCGACCCTAATAATCCTGGACCTCTTGTAAAAGCAACTGCTGAGAGATCTTTTTTATCGATATTTGCGTCTTCTAAGGCAACAGATACTACAGGTATAATATTTTGTTGATGTGCCCTAGAGGCCAACTCAGGAACTACACCACCGTATTTTTGGTGTATTTTTTGAGAGGCAACAATATTACTGAGAACTTTGTTTCCGCGTAAAACGGCAGCAGAGGTATCGTCACAAGAAGATTCAATCGCTAAAATGAGAGGTTCAACGGGCATATAAAATGAGTTTGGACAAAGATAAAGGCAATAGTAGTATTAAAAAATTTGTAAACACGAGCATAAAAATAATGCTTGTCGTTCTCGTACTATTGATATTGACTACGGGCTTAGCCCTTATTCCCTCTGTTCAAACCAGTATCACCTCGACCATAATAAAAAGGTTAAACAAGCAATACGGTATAGAAGTGGCCCTAGGAAGAACACAAATTATTCCTATTCAATTAAAAACACAATTGGGTGAATTGTTGATATTAGATCATCAAAAAGACACACTTTTTTACGTGGATGAGGTTTCTACCTCCATTGCAGAATTCAGCACGCTCTTTGAAGGAAGCTTTGATTTAAGCTCCTACAAACTTGAGGGTGTAGAAGCCAATATTGTGAAATATCCCCAAGACTCATTAACCAATTTAGACATCTGGCTCTCTAAACTTAAAAATCCTACAACAACAGATAATTTTCGCTTCGAAGCGCAAAATGTTGTCGCTGAAAACTTAAAACTTAAACTTGTAGATTCCACTTCAAATACAACCATGAGTCTAGAGCGTTTGGAGTTGAAAAACCTCATTGTAGAGGACCAAAACGTTTTTGCACAATACGTAGCACTAGACAATGGCGAATTTGACAATTTTAGTTTGTCCTCATCTACATTTGCCGTTTCCTTGGAAAATGATGATTTGCTGCTCAACAACTTGTATTTACGAACTGCCCTTTCTGAATTATCTATTTATGAGTTGGGTATAGCCGATGTTTCAAAGACAGCAGAAAATCCAAAAATCAAATTTGATATCGCTCCGTCCTTTGTCACCTTTAAAGAATTTGAAGGATTGTTGTCAAACAAAACTCTTCTCAACCTTCGAAATTCACTATTTTTTGAAGGCACAGGTCTTTATTCTGATGGAAAAATAGAAGTCTCAGAGACAAAGATTCAATATTTAGATTCCTATTTTGAAGGTGCGATTTATGCAAGAGATATTAAGGATAAGGCAGGTGATTTTAGAGTTGTATCTAAGGTTACAGAACTTTATCCACAGGAATTAAGTGTGTTAGAAGAGATTGAGCCAAAGTGGAGTTCGTATCTCAATTCTTTTTCTTCATTGAGCTGGGAAGGTTTAATTCAAAGAGAAGAAAACAATCTCATCATTGAATCAATTGTTGATACAGATCAAGGAACGCTGTTTTCAGATGTACAATACATTCAAGAATCTGAAACTTTTAATGGATTGCTCTCGTCAGATCAATTTAATTTTGGCGCCGTTTTCAAGGAGTTACCACAAATTCCAACCTCTCTTGATTTAGAGTTCTCTGGCCAAAGTTTTGAGCTCGAAAAACTCAAAGCGCAATTAGAAGGTGGTATTTGCTCAATTGGATTGGCAAACAGGACCTTCGAGGATATTGAGTTTTCGGGATACTTCAGTGATCAATTGCTCAACAGTTTAGTCTACAGCAGTCAAGAAGATTTTTCTTTTGATATCAGTGGTTCTGTGGATTTTTCTCTACCGGTCTACAATTACAATATCAATGTACTACTCAATAGATTTCGACTGAACAAATTTGGAATTGGCAGTGATGAATTATCCAACCTGAATTTCAATTTAAACCTCGATCTAAACGGAAATACCTCTGAAGAATTAGTAGGAGTTTTACAGTTTAATGACGGTCGATATGCCGATCGAGATAATTATCTTGAATTTAAGGACCTGATCATCAATAGCCGTCTAACGAATGATGATTTCAGATTGTTCGAGTTGATTTCTGACGATTTGGTCTCAGGTGTGGTTAAAAGTAATGTGCAGTGGAAGAACATTGATGACTACTTTAAGCAAGTTAAAAATAGAATTCTCGGAATTTCAGAGCCACTTTCTTTAAACAATCAAAACAACACGCTCACCTTTGACTTGGATTTAAAGAGTAAAATAGCGGCTTTATTAAATCCCAACTTTAAACTTTCTGAAAACTCAAGCCTAAAAGGAAACTTTAATTTGCGAGATTCCTTGACACAATTATCTATAAATACTCCACTGTTGACCTTTCAAAATTATGAGGTGTACAATTTAATAGGAGATTTAAACAACAACAGCGAGCAGGTTGGTTTAACTTTTTCTATAGATTCGGTGCAGTCTTCACTTATAAATTTGAAAGAATTAAGCTTTGACGCTTTTCAGCAAAACGACTCCATACTCTCGACCTTAAAGTTTAAGAATTCTAAATCAGACAACAACGTCTTTGAACTCAATCTAAGTCAAGCGCTGAATACAAGCCAAGAAACAATCGATATTTATATTAAACCTTCTCGATTGGGACTCAAGGGAAAAACATGGAAGTTAAATACAGCTAATGCCTTGGATCATAAGTTATCCTATAATCCTCAACGAGAACGATTGGTAATCAATAACATCGAACTTGCAAATGATGACGGAGATCGCATTCAAATCAAAGCGCCTTATATCGCGGCCACTGAAAAGCAAATTGACCTTAATTTCAATGGCGTTCAATTATTTAAAGTTACCCCTGATATACCCAACCTCGAGTTAGACGGGGTGCTTGATGGTTTTATGACTATTAATCAAATCAATGGTCAATACATTCCAAGTACCAGTTTAGAAATCGAAAGTCTGAGTGTAAACGATGAAGTAGTGGGGGATGCACAAATGGTCATTGCAGGAAATAGAGATTTAACTTCTTTTGAAGTGGCTTCTTGGATTGAAGGAGATCAACAAACATTGCTCAACATACAAGGGAATATCAATCAAGACGAAGAGGAGCGCTATAACTATGAATTAAATGCAGAATTAAACGATTTCGATATTGCTCCATTTTCTCCTTTGGGTAAACAAACCTTGCACAGACTGCGAGGAGGCCTTACAGGGAAAATTGACGTAAGCGGTGATCTCGAACAACCCATGTTAAATGGTTCACTGCGTTTAAACGATGGAGGAATGGCTTTTCAATACCTTAATACGGACTATCGAATCTCAGATCAAGCCATTATTCAAATAGAAGATCAAAACTTTGACTTTGTGAATTTTGACTTCAGAGATCGTATTTACGATACCTCTGCCAATATTTCTGGTCGTATTTCACATGAGAATTTCAAAATTTGGAATCTCGACTTAGAAGTGGATACTAATTTTAATCGATTCCTTATCCTAAATACAGACAGTCAGCCAAATTCACTCTATTACGGAACTGGATTTGTCTTAGGTAAGGGCTATATACAAGGTCCTTCTACTCAATTAAATATTGAATTTAATGGAGCCTCTGCCCAAGGAACAAGTTTAAAAATCCCTCTGGGGGATGTAGAATCTGAATCGGATTACTCATTCATCAATTTTGTTGGAGACAAGACTATTGAAGAAATGAAAAACGAAAAGGTGCTAAAGACTTATCGCGGACTAGAACTCAACTTTGATATTGAAGTAACTGACCAAGCTGAGGTCGAAATTGTAATTGATCCAAGAAGTGGGAGTTCGCTCAAAGGTAGTGGTGAAGGGCTGCTGCTCATGGAAATCAATACCGATGGTAAATTCAATATGTATGGTGAGTTCGTTGCTGTAGAAGGATTTTACAATTATAAATTCGGTGGACTTATCGACAAGCGATTTAAACTTCAACCGGGAGGAACGTTGCTTTGGGACGGAGACCCTCTCGCGGCTCAGCTTCAGATGGATGCCGTCTATTCTCTCAATGCTAATCCTTCACCTATCTTAGAGAGCACCTCTTATTCAGGAAGAATACCTACAGAAGTGCTGGTGCGCTTAGATGGAGAACTAGAAGCACCGAATATTAATTTTGACATTGCATTTCCCAACACCTCTTCTGTGATTCAATCTGAATTGCAATACCGTTTACAAGATCCAACGATTAGAGAACGAAATGCCTTCTTTTTACTTGCACAAGGAACCTTTGTGAACGATCAAATAGGAATTAATCAACAGGCACTTACTGGAAATCTATTTCAAACAGCCTCTGGTTTATTAGATCAAGTACTTGGAGAGAGTGAAACTTTTGATTTAGGATTGTCCTATGAGCAAGGCTTTTTAGATCCCACAGCCGATGTTCAAATTGAAAATAGAATAGGGGTAACGGTGAGTACACAAATCTCCGACCGCATTTTAATCAACGGTAAAGTAGGAGTTCCAGTAGGTGGAGTTTCAGAGACCGTTATAGCAGGTGATCTCGAAATTCAAATCATACTCAATGATGAAGGAACCCTCAGTGCGAAAATATTTAATCGTGAGAATGAAATTAGACAATTTTTAGCCGAACAACAGGGGTACACTCAAGGAGTCGGTTTATCATATCAGGTAGATTTTGATAATTTTAAGAGCCTTTTAATGAAAATCGTTCAAAAAGAGTAGGGTGATTTTAAAGAAATAGTTATTTCTGCGCTCTTTTTTCTGAAATACGTAAATCAAGAGTGTTATATAAGTTTAGTTTATTAGTTTTGAGCACTTTTTGAAATAGAATGAGTCAATCAATCAAAAACATTGGGGTACTTACCTCGGGGGGAGATGCCCCTGGAATGAACGCAGCAATACGATCTGTCGTCAGAACATGTGCCTATCTCAACATAAAATGTACTGCCATCTACAGAGGATATCAGGGCATGATTGAAGGTGATTTTGAAATCTTTAACGCTAGAAGTGTTAACAATATCATCAACAAAGGAGGTACGATTTTGCAATCTGCAAGAAGCGAAGAATTTAGAACACCAGAAGGTAGAAAAAAAGCCCATGATCAATTGATCAAGGCAGGAGTTGACGCACTCGTGGTAATCGGTGGTAATGGTAGTTTTACAGGTGCTCTAAAATTTAATGAAGAGTTTAATTTCCCGGTTATGGGAATTCCAGGAACAATCGATAACGATATATTGGGTACATCTTACACCTTAGGATTTGATACCGCAATAAACACGGTTGTAGATGCCATCGATAAAATTAGAGATACGGCAAGCTCACACAATCGTTTGTTTTTCGTTGAGGTTATGGGCCGTGATGTAGGTCTTATTGCCTTAAATGCAGGTGTAGGTGCTGGTGCTGAAGAAATCTTAATTCCAGAACAAAATTTAGGACTAGAGCGTTTAGTGGAGTCCTTAAAGCGAAGTAAAAATTCAGGAAAATCCTCAAGTATTGTTATAGTCGCTGAGGGTGATAAAACAGGAAACAACGTCTTTGAATTAAAAGATTATGTCGAAAAGAACCTTCCAATTTACGACGTAAGGGTATCGGTATTAGGACATATGCAAAGAGGAGGTAATCCAACCTGTTTTGATAGAGTCTTGGCCTCTCGAATGGGAGTAAAAGCCGTTGAGTCACTCCTTGAAGGACGCAGCAATGAAATGATTGGCATCAGAGATACTTCTCTAGTACTCGTTCCTATCGCCGAAGCAATCAGCGGGTTAACACAAGTAGATCAAGAACTCATTAGAGTTTCAGATATAATGACAACATAAATTAAAATCAATAAAAATGGCACAATTACAGATTGGTATTAACGGATTTGGAAGAATCGGTAGAATGGTTTTCCGAGCAGCAGCAGACAGAGATGATGTTGAAATCGTTGCAATCAATGACTTATTAGATGTAGAACACCTTGCATATCTTTTAAAATATGATTCAGTACACGGAAGATTCAATGGTTCTGTAGAAGTAATCGATGGTCAACTTATCGTAAATGGTAAGAACATTCGTATTACTGCAGAACGCGATCCACAAAACCTAAAGTGGAACGAGGTGGGTGCAACTGTGGTTGCTGAGTGTACAGGAATCTTTACAACTCTTGATATGGCTCAAAAGCACATCGATGGTGGAGCTCAAAAGGTGGTTATTTCTGCACCTTCTAAAGATGCGCCTATGTTTGTAATGGGTGTGAATCACAACGACGCTAAAGCATCTGATACTATTGTTTCTAATGCTTCTTGTACAACGAATTGTCTCGCTCCTTTAGCCAAGGTTCTCGATGATACTTTTGGTATCGAAGAAGGATTGATGACTACTGTACACGCGACTACTGCGACTCAAATGACAGTGGATGGTCCATCTAGAAAAGATTATAGAGGAGGACGTTCTTCACTTCTAAATATTATTCCTGCATCGACAGGAGCAGCTAAAGCTGTTACCAAGGTAATTCCTGCCCTCGAAGGTAAACTTACAGGAATGGCCTTTAGAGTTCCAACTGCAGATGTATCTGTGGTTGATTTAACGGTTCGTCTTGAAAAACAAACGTCATACGAAGAAATCAAAGCTGTAATGAAAAAGGCTTCTGAAAATGAATTAAAAGGAATCTTAGGTTACGAAGACGAAGCTGTTGTTTCTCAAGATTTTATCGGCGACGCGCGCACAAGTATTTTTGATGCTGGAGCTGGAATCGAGTTGAATGATAAATTCTTCAAGGTTATTTCTTGGTACGATAACGAAGCGGGATATTCAAACAAACTTGTTGATTTAGCTTTACACGTAGCTTCATTATAATTCATTAAGTACAATGATTCTAGTCGTTGACAGTGGCGCAACCAAATCAGATTGGATTGCGCTATCGAATGCTGGAGAGCAGCTTTTTATGACACAAACCCTCGGTTTGTCTCCTGAAGTTTTAACACGTGAGGTTATAGAAGATCGATTGGCTAATAATTATGAGCTTTCTCAAAATAGCGAAAAAGTTGAGCAGGTTCATTTTTATGGTGCGGGATGCGGAACTGATCGGATGAAGAAATTTCTAAATGAAATTTTTAGCGACTTCTTTCCCAATGCACATATCGATGTTCAAGAAGACACCTACGCGGCAATCTATGCTACCACTGAAATCGGCAAACAGGGAATCGTTTGTATTCTTGGAACAGGTTCAAATTGTTCTTATTACGACGGACATCAAGCTTTTCAAAAAGTTACCTCCTTGGGGTATATCTTAATGGATGATGGAAGCGGAAATTTCTTTGGAAGAAAACTCCTGAGGGATTATTACTTTCATAAAATGCCACAAGATTTGGGGATGAAGTTTTCAAAGCAATTTGATTTAGAAGCAGATGTCATCAAAGAATATTTATACAAGCAGCCAAATCCAAACACTTATTTGGCCAAATTTGCCAGATTCTTAATCGAAAACAAGGAACATTCTTATTGCAAAGGGGTTATAGAGAAGGGTTTACAACAATTCGTCAACAATCATATCATGCAATTCGAATTGGCTACAAAAGTGCCCATTCACTTTGTGGGCAGTATTGCCCATTTCCTGCAAGACGAGGTTAGGGCTTGTCTTGAGCGCAACGACTTGGTGATTGGAAAAATAGAACAACGACCAATAGATGGTCTAGTAGAATTTCACAAAAAGACGCTTTAATAGCGTCTTTTTTATTTCATCGCAATCATTGAAATCTCAACATTGACGAATTTTGGAAGATTCGCCACTTCTACCGTTTCACGTGCAGGGGCAGTTTTGTCGTCAAAGTAGCTTCCGTAGACTTCATTGATTTCTGAAAACTGATGCATGTCGGCTATAAATATGCTTGTCTTAACTACATTTTCGAAAGAAAAACCAGCTTCATCCAAGATGGCTTTTAAATTTTCCATGCATTGTTTAGTCTCTGCTTTTATATCGGATTGAACAAGATCTCCAGTACTTGAATCTATGGCGATTTGCCCAGAGGTATAAAGGGTGTTTCCAAATTTCACTGCCTGATTGTACGGGCCAATTGGCGCCGCAGCTTTTGGAGTAGTAATGATTTCTTTCATTGTGTTTGTTTTATATAGTTTAACGTCTAAATGAGGTGTTTCTTTGACTTCGACTTTCCCATTTGAGGTCTGAGAGCATAGAGCTGTTTATACCAATAAAGAAATCCCACCGTTGATTTCGACCAAAAGGTACCCAATTAAATCGCAAATCAAAACTTTTTAATTCTCGTTTAAATCCGAGTTGGGTGAGGTTGAATCCTTTATTTTTAAAATCATATCCCGAAGAAAAACGAACTTTCCATTTAGGAGTGAGATCTACGGTTCCCGAAAACATTAAGGAAGTATTCGTGAATTCGTTTTGTCTGACGTTATTCGAATAATTTGAAGTAAAGGCCAAACGCAAGGTCCAAGGCAATGGATTGCGATACAGTTCACTTTCTTCCTCTTCTTCGTCTTCAGGAGCCCCTCTAGAGCGGCTTCTATCGTCGAATCCTCCATCGTTTAATCCAAATCCAAATAAATCGTCATCGCGTCCACCACTGGCTGCTCTGTAGTCTTCGTTGTAATTTTCTCCATTTCTGTCGTCAGCTTCTTCATCGTCTCGCTTGCGCGCACTTTTATCAAAGGTTTTATTGTCCAATGAATAACCCACATTCACTGTAAAACGAGTAAGGCGAAAGAGAGATCCGTTGTTTTTTACATTGAGTTTGTTGATTTTTCGGTTATTGGCATCCAGTGCATAGGGGTCTAGCGACCCTGTAAAATTGATGCTCATCTTCTTGTCGAATAGGGCAGTGGCTCCATTAAAAGTAACAGGGCTTATCCGCAGTGAGTCCGCCTCCATATTGTAAGAACTCGAAAAATTTAAATTGCTCAGGAGCGAAACCTTTCTCGATTCGGTTTCTGTACTGTCTTTTGGTCTAACCTTGGCCTCCAAAGTATTTTGCAGCGCAAAACTCATGCTATTGGTACGTCTTAGACTAGGTGCACCATAGAGACTTCCTTCGAAAATAGAATACTGCTCTAAGGCCCCGTCATAGCGTTCATAATAGTCGTAATACTGCTCAAACGAGGGTTTATAACTCCAAGATACCGAAGGACGCATTACATGTCGTATGGCCTCAAATTTTGAATTTTCTTTAAAGGTATAAGTTCCGTACAAGGTGGTTCCAACACTCGAACTAATACCGTAGTTGTTGTATCGTTCAAAGCCTCTTACAGTATCTAGTACAATTTCTTTGTTGAATTCTGCATTGGGGTCTTGTCCTCTTCTAAAGGTTTCAAAAGTCCAAACATCCTCATAACTGGCACCGGCCGAAACACTGAGGTATTTGGCAACTTTAAAGTTGGTGCTGATTGGAATGCTATGACGGGCACCAAACTTAGCATCTTCGAACATTCTCGAAGTAAGGAATAGAGAATCTGTGGTACGAATTCTATTTTCGGCTCGCATCGAATACTGCAAGTTGATGTTCTGAATGATTCCTTTTTTGATTCCGTTTCGTTTGGCAAATGGAAAAATGCGTTCCATGTTGGCTTGCATCGTCGGCAGGGTCATATTGATGGCCTGTGTATTGGTGTTTTGGTTGTGTGTCGCTGTCAAGCTTAAGTTCACTGAAGGATAGGCCGGAAAGGTCTTCGAATAAGATACCGATGAAGATAAATTGTTGTTTTGTGTCAAGGCCAGGTTTTGTTGATTGGCCGAATTTCTGAAATAAGAGCTACTTCCAATATTTACTGAGGCTGAAAATCTTGAATTGGGACTCGCTTTAGCGTCTTGTGAATGCGAAATCTGTAAATTGAAGATGGTACTTCGACTGTAATCGTCAAAGCCTTTTTGACTGTTGACTAAATTTTCAAATCGAAAATTCACGTTTCCTCGATATTTATAACGTTTGGTGTAGACTGATTGCAGGCGCATTCCATAACTTCCGTTGGTATAGAAATCTCCCATGATATTTAAATCAGCATATTCGCTCAAGGGTAGGTAGTAGCCTCCATTTTGAAGGGCATACCCACGTTGTGGATCGTTGGTGATGGTCGGAAAAATAAGTCCGCCTGTTCGTCCTGTAGTCAAGGGAAAATAAGCGAAGGGCAATGCGATCGGAGTAGGAACATCCTCGAGATACATATTGGCAAAACCCGCAATGATTTTTTTTCCTGGAACAAACTTCGCTTTGCGTATTTTGATGTAATAATCAGGATCAATGGTGTCTTTTGCAGTGGTCAATTTTCCATCCTTGAAGAAAAAAACTGAATCGTTTTCTTTCTTGGTGAATTCTGTAAAGACTTTCATGGATTCACCACCTCCTAAGGCTCCGAGGGAAGCTCCTTGTTCGGTTCTCGAATTGTAAATAAGGGCTTTTTGGGTATTGAAGTTAAACCGAATGGAATCCGGAATCACCACAGATGGCCCTTGAGTAAAATTTGGAGTTTGTTCTTTTTCGCCATCGGCGTTGGTGAGTCGACCTGCCTGAACTTCACTGGTCAAATAATCAATGTCGATGATACCGGCTGTGAGCTCTGTATCTTCATATAGAATTTCAGCCTCATTGTTAAGGGCAATTTTATTCTCGAGCTGGGAGATTTTTACAAAGTCTTTAGCCTTATATTTAATTGGACCAGTTATTCGACCGTTTGAGACTACGGCAGCTGGAATACTATCGGATTTCGTTGAACTACTATTTTCTACGTCCAATTTAAGCGCCTGAGAAGCCTGCTGGCCTTCAATTTTAGACTGGAAAAGAGGAGCTGTTAAGCCCTTGATTTTCTTCTCTTGAGCATGAATATGTCCTGATAAACATAGGGCTAGCAACACTAATACAACTGAAAATTTAGATGGGCCCAAATCTGTAAAGGATATTAATTACCAGGTATGGCTTGATTTTTGACATCAAACTTACATAATATTTAACTTAAGTTGAAATAGGATTTATTAAATTTGAAGTATATTCAAGTCCTGTCAAATTAAAATAAACATGCGAAAAAGTATATCAATTTTAACTTTTCTGTTGTTTTCGATTCATTTTACATGGGCCGTCTCAAATCTTGATACCAAACCTTTTGTAGTAGTAATTGATGCCGGTCACGGCGGAAAAGACCCTGGAAATGTAGGTAATGGCTATATCGAAAAAAATATTGCGCTGAATATTGCCTTAGCCATTGGAAGCGAATTGGCGAGCGATAGCGATATTAAAGTGGTTTATACCAGAGATAGTGACACTTTCGTGGAACTTGAAGAAAGAGGCGCTATTGCGAATAGAAACGAGGCAGATTTATTTCTATCCATCCATTGTGATGCGCATACCTCAAACGCCTATGGAGCTGGCACTTTTGTATTAGGTCTTCACGCTTCAGAAGAAAATTTCAAAGTTGCAAAGCGCGAAAACTCAGTAATTTATTTGGAGGATAATTTCAGAGAGAAGTATGCAAAATACGATATTGATTCTCCAGAATCTGTAATAGGTTTAACGGTTATGCAAGAAGAGCATTTGGAGAAAAGTATTCAATTGGCTTCTTTGATTCAAAACAGTTTTACGCGTGAACTCAATAGAAAAGACCGCAAGGTCAAGCAAGCGGGTTTCATCGTTCTTCACCAAACCTTTATGCCAAGTGTTTTAGTAGAGACCGGGTTTTTAACCAATAAAAGAGAAGGAAGTTACCTCAATTCAAAAAAAGGGCAAATCGAAATGGGGCGTTCTATCGCGCAAGCCGTTTTGTTGTATAAGAAGAATTTTGAGCGCAACAGTGTCTTTAGTGACATTGATACGGATATTATAGGGGGTGCATCAACGGATGAGACCATAGACCAAGGAGAAATAGCATCACCAACAATTATAAATTCATATAAAGAATTACAAGAGGCAAAAGAAAAGAATCAAGAAATCATCAATAGCTATGAAGATCAAAGGGCTCAAGATAAAATAGAAGAAGGTGAGCCTGAGATTGATAAAATTCAAAAAAGTGATGACCAGGTACTCTCAACTCCGCCAACAGCGAACGATCCTGAAGAAATAACCAAAGAATCTGACTCGGAAGAAGAGACTGAACTTGCCATAGAAGAGACGGAGACTGAAGATGATGAGGAGTCTACCGATAGTACTGAAGTTAAAGAAGAGGAGGAGCAGACAACTCCAACAGAAGAAACTTCAGAACAAGCTTTAGATTCTGAGAAAGAAGAAGCCCTTAAGAAAGTAAACGAAACCTTAGTCACCTTTAAAGTTCAAATCATGGCGAGAAAAACAAGTATGGCCATTGATGCTGTCTCAGATAACTTTAATGGTTTGCCCAAGATTAGCACAGAACAATTTGGTCAATATACGAGATATATGGCTGGAGACACCCACTCCTATGCCTCTGTAAAGAGACTTTTAGAACGCGCCAAACTGTCTGGATATGCCGATGCATATATTGTAGGTTATAGAGCTAATCAGCGCATATCTATAACGGCTAAAGTAAAACGGGAACATCCCTAAATATTCATGAATTTGAAAATATCCAAAGAGCTAAAAGCAGGTTTTATCGCCGTTGTTGGAATTTGTGCTTCAATTTTCGGAATGAATTATTTGAAGTCTTCCACTCTTTTTGATTCTGCAAAAACCTATTACGCCGTCTATGATCACGTCGGAGGACTTCAAAGTGGAACTGCAGTGAGCCTAAATGGATTCAATGTAGGAACCATTCAAGACGTTGGATTTTTAAATAAACGCGGACAACTTTTAGTTACACTTTCTATCACCTCTGATTTTGAATTTTCTAGAAATTCACTTGCCGAACTTTACGATACGGGAATTATTGGGGGAAAGGGTATTCAAATTGTTCAAAAATTCGACAATGCACCCTTAGCTCAAAGCGGTGATACCTTACCGACTTCAGTAAAACCAGGAATAACCGAATTGGTGCAACAAAAGTTGACTCCTTTACAATTAAAAGTGGAGGACGCCATTACAAATGCCGATAGCTTAGTTGTAGCAATAAATAATGTTTTAGACGTCAATACTCAGGCTAATTTAAAACAGACAAGTGCTGAGCTTTTAGAAATTTCAAAGAGTTTAAATGGAGTAACCTCTAGTTTAAATGAACTGATGTCTAGCTCAAACGCGGATATTCAAAATACCTTAAAAAACACCAACGATATCAGTGAGAACCTCAAAGTGATTACTGACAGTATCCCTTCGACGGATGTAGCTGCCATAGTTTCAGAGAGTAAGGAAATCACCAAAAAATTAACGGCTATTTTAGAGCAACTTGAAAAAGGCGAAGGCAGTTTAGGTAAAATGATGTCCAACGATGATTTGCATCAAAACCTATTGAGCACCTCTAAAGAACTGGAATTGCTTTTACAAGATTTAAGACTGAATCCAAAGCGTTATATAGACATTTCACTTTTTGGTAAAAAGCAAAAAGCTTACGTTTTGCCCTCCGATGACCCTGCCAAAAAGGCATCTAAACAACAGTAATTGATGAGTACAATACTTAGTTCAATCTTATTCTTATCGCTATGGATTATTGCACTTTTCGTACTCTTTAAAAATGCTAATAAGCTCAAAAAAGCTATTAATCAAGGCCAAGGAAGTTTTGACAAATCAAACAGTAGTGTTCGCTGGACACAGATGCTTAAAGTGGCCTTCGGACAATCTAAAATGGGGGCCAGACCTATAGCCGCACTACTTCATCTCATTGTCTACATAGGATTTTTTGTAGTAAATATTGAGCTTATAGAAATTTTGATCGATGGCCTTTTTGGAACTCATCGAATTTTAAATCAAGTTTTAGGCAGTTTATACAACGGTTTCACTGCCACTTTAGAAGTTTTTGCTGCCCTTGTGCTATTGGCGGTTGTAATCTTTTGGCTGAGAAGAAATGTATTGAGAATTCAAAGGTTCAGATTATCTGAAATGAAAGGTTGGCCAAAGCTAGATGCGGATTTCATTTTGTATTTCGAAATTCTTTTGATGCTTCTTTTTTTCGGAATGAACACTTCTGATATGGTATTGCAGTCGAGAGGAGTGGCGCATTATTCAGAAGCCGGTTTTTTTCCTGTAAGTGCGCTATTTGCGCCTCTTTTTGAATCTATGACGACCTCCACACTCATTATTTTTGAACGAAGTTTCTGGTGGTTGCATATCATAGGAATACTCTGTTTCTTGAATTACCTCTATTATTCGAAACACTTGCATATCATTTTGGCCTTTCCAAATACATTCTTCGCCAAGTTAGGTGCCATAGGCCAACTGAATAATATGCAATCGGTTACCAATGAGGTTAAGGCTTTTATGGATCCCAGTGCTGCTCAAAGTACCGATGAAAACACCGTAGCTTCTTTTGGAGCTAAAGATGTGACAGATTTAAGTGTATTGCAATTGTTAAATGCGTACAGTTGTACAGAATGTGGTCGATGCACCTCAGTCTGTCCAGCCCATTTAACTGGCAAAAAACTTTCTCCAAGAAAAATAATGATGGATACCAGAGATCGAGCGACTGCTTTGATTCAGGATAAGGAACAAAAATCCAATGAAGAAAAACCACTACTCGATGGGTACATTTCAAGGGAAGAGTTGTGGGCTTGTACCACTTGTAACGCCTGTGTAGAGGCCTGTCCAATTTTGATTGATCCTGTATCGATTATTTTAGATATGAGACGATATCTTATTATGGAAGAATCTTCTGGTCCATCTGACTTGAATTCAATGATGACCAATATGGAAAACAATGGTGCGCCTTGGCCGTTTAGTCCACAAGACCGCATGAATTGGACAAAAGAATAAAAAATGGATACTTCAGAATTAAAAATACCCACCGTAGTAGAATTGCAAGCTCAAGGCATTAAACCTGATTATATTTTTTGGGTAGGATGTGCGGGAAGCTTTGACGATCGCGCAAAAAAAATCACAAAAGCCTTTGCTAAAATTCTTCAGGCTTCTAAAGTGAGTTTTGCCGTTTTAGGTCAGGAAGAAAGTTGCAGTGGAGACCCAGCCAAAAGAGCAGGTAATGAATTCTTGTTTCAAATGCAGGCCATGGCCAATATTGAAGTACTAAATGCCTATGAAACCCAAAACATTGTAACTGCCTGCCCTCATTGTTTTAATACCCTGAAAAATGAATATCCAGGGCTAGGAGGTCACTACAATGTGATACATCACACCCAACTTCTCGCCGAATTATTCGAAGCCAATAAACTCTTAGTTAGTGGAGGACATTTTAAAGGAAAGAAAATTACCTATCACGACCCTTGTTATTTGAGTAGGGCAAACAATATTTACGAAATCCCCAGAGAAGTGTTAAGCAAGTTAGACGCTGAGCTGGTCGAAATGAAAAAATGCAAGAAAAACGGTCTTTGTTGCGGTGCCGGTGGGGCACAGATGTTTAAAGAGTCTGAAAAGGGTCATAAAGAAATTAATGTTGAACGAGCCGAACAAGTCAAAGCAACCAATGCGGATATATTAGCCTCATCTTGTCCATTTTGCAACATAATGATGAATGATGGACTTTCTTTTCAGGATGAATCGAATACCACAGAAGTAAAAGATATCGCCGAACTTATTGCTGAAGCAGCAGATTTATAATATGAATATAGAATTTGATCAACTTCCAGACTCCTCACGGATTTGGATTTACCAATGCAATCGAACTTTTTCTGAAAAGGAGCAAACTGAAATAACAACAGCACTCAAAGAATTTATTGATGCATGGGGTACGCACGGAACACCGCTTAAAGCGGGTTTTAAAACGCCCTATAATCGATTTATTGTCATTGCTGTTGACCAGGCTCACCAGGCGCCTTCGGGTTGTTCTATAGATGCCTCTGTGCATCTTATTCAAGGGTTCGAGCAAAAGTTTGATGTTGTACTCATGGACAATATGAATGTGTCGTTTAAGCACGGAGAATTTATTGCCTATAAACCCTTAAAAGACTTTAAGCAAATGGCAAAAGACAAGTCTATTTCTGCTAAAACCATAGTATTCAATAATTTAGTAACCACTAAGGCTGAGTTTGAATCGAATTGGGAGGTGCCTGCTGCTGAGAGCTGGCATTCTAGATTTATGAAGTAAATAGCGCTTTACTTTATCGATACTTAGCGCCGTTTATCTAAAAATAAGGGTATACTATTTATGTGTGAAATTAGAGTTTTAAATTATAAATTGAACCTAAAAGTACTTCCTAAACAGTGACTCAAAATTTTAAAAAACACGAATTCAATTGTAATTGTGGCTGTGAGATGCCCATGACTGTGGAGTTGAATGTTCAACGTTTAGCAGAAGAATTGCAATACATTAGAGATTTTATACAACGTCCTATCACTATTAATAGTGGGTACAGATGTGAGTCGTATAACAGCACCATTCCTGGCAGTTCGAGTCGGTCGCAGCACGTTCTTGGTAAAGCGGCTGATATCGTGGTGAGTGGAATGAGTTCTACGGAAGTTTTTGAAGAATTAGATGAATTACAACACAAAGGAAAAATTCACACCGGAGGAATGGGACTCTACGACAACTTTGTTCATTATGACATTCGAGGGTATCGCAAAAGATGGAATTATTCTTCAAGTAGTAATGTGAGTTATTACAATTCCACAGTTATCGAAAAGCCTGTGGTTATGGAGACGAAACAGAAGGGAACTAAGAAGACAACGCTTTCAAAACCCAAGCAGCTTAAAAAACCAGTTTACAGTACGCGTAATGTACTGTCTGCAGTGGGCGTGTTGTTTTCAACCTCTTTTGTTTACATCTACAACTACCAAAGTGCTTTTATGGATATGTTGATTCAGAAACTTCGGAATTTCCCAGAGTGGATCCAATCTTTTTTCTAGGATTTAAATCAATTTTTAGCCCTTACTCATTTCGATTTTAATTAATTTGTGATGTACATAATAGGTGTGTCAAAATCCTGTTATATACTATTAATTAGATCGCGTTAACCACTTCGTTAAATGAACAAAAAAGTATATCGCCTTTGCCTTTTATTGCTAACGTTAAGCTCAAGTATTTGGGCACAACAACAAATTAGCTCAAAGGTTGACAGTATATACCAAAGCTTAAACGATAAAGAGCGAGTAGGTCAACTCTTTATGGTTTACGTCAATTCAGAGCAGGAATCAGATCCGAAAGCAGTAGACAGTCTTATCACAGATTATTATTTAGGTAATTTGCTTTTTTCTACGGGCACAGCAGAGGCACAAATCAAATTAACCAATAGATTTCAAGCTTTAGCTAAAATTCCACTGGCTATAGGAATGGATGCAGAATGGGGCCTGGCAATGCGTTTGCGAAACGTATTAAAGTTTCCGTGGAATATGACTTTAGGTGCGGTTAGAGATACCGCTCTAATTAAAGAGTTAGGTTACAGAATTGGTCTTCAGTGCAAGCGCATAGGTGTTCATATCAATTTTGCACCAGTGGTGGATATAAACACGAATCCCCTAAATCCAATTATAGGAAACCGATCTTTTGGCTCTTCAGCTCAGGAGGTGACCAAAAGGGCCATTGCATTTTCAAAGGGTCTTGATTCTGCGGGGGTATTAGCAGTCGCTAAGCACTTTCCTGGTCATGGAGATACCGCAGTTGATTCACATTTGGCACTGCCTCAAGTGCCGCATTCGAAAGAGCGTTTAAAAGAGGTAGAATTGTATCCCTATGAAAAATTGATAGAGCAGGGGTTACAAGCCGTCATGGTTGCTCATCTTTCGGTGCCAGCTTATCAAAAGTCAAAATCTGATGTGCCCGCATCCCTTTCAAAAGAAATTATTCAAGGATTACTGCGAAAAGAATTGGGATTTGAGGGATTAGTGGTTTCTGACGCATTGAACATGAAAGGTGCTACTGCCAATATTGAAGTAGATCCAGCTCTCGAGGCTTTTTTAGCGGGTAATGAACTACTGGTATTTCCAGCAGACTA